>NZ_OBEC01000005.1:0-410249 GCF_900215395.1 Pantoea sp. GL120224-02
CTCTACAGTCATCGCTGGGAGATAGAGCTGGGATATCGTGAAATAAAGCAGGGTCTCCAGGACAGCAGGCTCACGCTTCGCAGCAGGAAGCCGGAGATGATAAGGCAGGAGCTGTGGGGCGTGCTGCTGGCCTACAATCTGGTGAGATATCAGATGATAAGAATGGCCTCAACGCTGAAGGGATACTGGCCTAACCAGCTCAGCTTCAGGGAATCGACAGCGTGGGTGATGAAACTGCTCTGGACACTTGAAGGCGCATCGCCTGGGCGTATCCCGGAACTGGTAAAGGACGTAAGTTCGATAGCAGAGATGGTCAGACTACCGGGACGACGGGAGCGCTCGTTCCCAAGGGTGGTGAAAGAGAGACCCTATAAATATCCGACAGCCAGAAGAAAAAATGCCAGTCAGGCTTAACTGACTGGCATTAGGCCAATTGGCCCGTTTTTTTATGGATGCATTTCTCAATAACGGCGCGATTGATCGCGCATCTGAACCGCGTTTACATGGTGCGATTCATCGTGCCGCGACAGCAGATGTTAAAAAGGAAGCTCATCAGCTTCCTTTTTATGGGTCTTAGTAGACGTCACGCAGATAGCGCTTATCTTTCTTCAACTGGTCAATGTAAGCCGCTGCACGTTCGCTAGAGAGTCCACCAAACTGGCGCACCACTTCATACAGCGCTGCATCCACATCTTTCGCCATGCGCGAAGCATCGCCACAAACATAGAAGTACGCGCCATCCTGCAGCCAGGCATACAGCTCAGCGCCTTTTTCAAGCATACGATTCTGCACGTAGATCTTCTCTTCCTGATCGCGTGAGAATGCCAGGTCGAGATGTGTTAACAGACCGCTTTGCTGCCAGCCATTAAGCTCATCTTCATAAATGTAGTCGTGTTCCTGATGCTGATCGCCGAAAAACAGCCAGTTCTTACCTTCAGCGCCGGTTGACTGGCGTTCCTGCAGGAAGGCACGGAACGGGGCAATACCGGTGCCAGGGCCAACCATAATCAGCGGAGCATTGCCGTTAGCCGGCACGCGGAACGCTTTGTTTGGCGAAATAAAGATCGCTGGCTTCTCGCCACGGCGCACGCGCTCAGCCAGGTAGGTTGAACATACGCCTTTACGCTCACGGCCACCGCTGTGATAGCGCACGGAAGCAATCGTCAGGTGCACCTGATTCGGATGCGTTTTGGAGCTGGAAGAGATGGAGTACGCACGGTGCTGCAACGGACGCAGCATCGCCACGAACTCTGGTACAGACAGAGTGCGCTTCAGCTCAAGCTGCAGCAGATCCAGTGTGTCTTTGCCCCACAGCCAGTTAGCCAGAGTGTCTTTATCGTCGTGCTGCAATACGTGCAGCAGTTCCTGGTTGGCAGTGTGCTGACCTACCCACTCAATCAGCTTGCGCGATGGCTCAGAGATTTCGAACTGAT
This sequence comes from Pantoea sp. GL120224-02, assembly GCF_900215395.1. Lineage (NCBI taxonomy): Bacteria > Pseudomonadati > Pseudomonadota > Gammaproteobacteria > Enterobacterales > Erwiniaceae > Pantoea > Pantoea sp. GL120224-02. The sequence continues at coordinate 1,434 of NZ_OBEC01000005.1, forward strand.
AGGTCAGCAGGTCGCCGAGGTTACGGTCAAAGCCAGGTACTGGCGTTTCGTAATCCGCTTTCAATTCGCTTAACAGCAGGCTAACCAGCTCAGCATCGTTCACTGGGATGACACCCAACGCATCACCGGCTTCATATTTCAGGCCGCTGTCGGTGAGGTCGAATTCAAAGTGGCGAATATCTTTCGCCGATGATTCGCCTGAGAGACGCTTGTTGGTCGCCAATGCAGCCGCGTAAGGGTTCTGTTTGTTGCTACCTGGAATGACAGGCGCTTCTGGCGCGCTCTCTAATACCGTGCCACTGCTGCCCGCACTGGCGGCAAATTGTGGCATTGCATCGCCAATCCATGCACTCGACGGCTCTTCGAAGTCGATATCGCAATCGATGCGGTCAAAGACACGTTTTGCACCCAGCTGTTCCAGACGCATATCGAAGAATTTACCGGCCTGACAGAAGCCATCGTAGCCGGTATCACCAATCGCCAGGATAGCAAAATGCATCTGCTCCAGGCGTGGTGCGGTGCTGGCAGAAAGTGCCTGCCAGAACAGCTGTGCGTTGTCCGGCATTTCGCCTTCACCGTAGGTGGAGGTGACAATCAGCACATGGCGCATGGTGGCGAACACATCCAGGTCCACTTCGCCCAATGCCTGAACCACCGGCACCAGTCCTTTGGCACGCGCGGCTTTTGCGGCAGTTTGCGCCAGCGCTTCAGCATTGCCGGTCTGTGAACCGAACAGAATGTGCAGCTGAGTATTGGTGGCGCCACCGGCCGCAGGTGCCGTCTGCTTATCTTCTAATACCAACAGACGAGAGTGGAGACCGGCGAGAAAACCCGCCAGCCAGTATTTCTGTTCGCCGTTAAACGGCGCATCTTCAGGAATGTAAGGAATCTTCATGGATATCTGTACTCAAACCCGTCTCGTGATGTTCAGTCAATATACACACATTCATTGGTGCTGCTATCAGGAAAGTTTCCCGACAGCAGCGGCGATTTCTGGCAGCGCGGCGCGTGCAAACAGCTCTTCGAAATCAGGCAGATGGCCAAGCACCTCACGGTTGCGGGCATCCTGATAAATTATCCAGCCATAAGTCGCCAGGCTGTCCATGGAGCGAATGTTGCGTTGCGTTAATGCTGCTTTGTAATCGGACATACGTTTTGCTGCAATCAGACTCGCCAGTTCGTCATCGCTGTAGCTCTCAATGGCTGAGCGTGCATGGCGTTGCAGTTTGCTCACTAGCGCAAAATCTTCGGTCATCAGCAGGTTACGAACCGCTTTCTCAACCGCAGCATCTTCAACAGGCGTGCCTTTCGGCAGTTTGCCCAGCGCCAGCTGCTGCGCGAAGCTCAGCACGGTGTAGTTGTTGAGCAACACGAACATTTCTGCCGTATCGGTCGCACCGTAAGCCGGTACGGCGCCATCCGCAATGGTTTTACCCGTGCGCCAGGCAGCTTTGAATTTGGCAACCTGATGTGCAGCCAGTGAGGTTGACAGCTCTTCCAGCAGATCCTTACGTGATTTCGCTTTTAGGATCTCGCCACCATCTTGATACAGCAGCAGTGAACGCGGCATCACGTAGACAAAGTGGTGGCACTCGGTTTCCCAATTCTCCAGCAGCCAGGCTGCGCGCGGCGAGTTGGTGGCTTCCAGATGCCAGTTCAGCATGGTCAGCACGGCTTGCTTGTGAACCTGCGCCAATTCATCTTCGTCAGCGATTGAACCGAAAAGCACGGAATCACCCGCTGCGTGTCCTGCCAGTGCGCCGTATGGATCGTACTGGTAAGCAAAGCCACCGCTCATGCCGTTGCCGAAACCTTTACCAAAGGTGCCGAGGTTCAGAATTGCGCCATTGGTCATGTATTCGCAGCAGAAATCGCCGACACCTTCGACGACTGCGGTTGCACCGGAGTTACGAACCGCGAAACGGTCGCCCGCCTGGCCTTGTACGAACAAACGGCCACCGGTCGCACCAAACAGCGCGAAGTTACCGATCAGCACGTTGCCGTCGCTGTCTTGAGCGCCGCCACCCGGTGACATCACCACCAGCTCGCCACCGCACTGACCTTTACCTACGCCATCGTTACAGGTGCCGTAGTGCTTCATCTGCATACCATCGTTGCAGAAGGCACCGAATGACTGACCGGCAGAACCGCTGGTGTGGATATTCACCGTGCGCGGTGCCAGATAATGACGGCCGCGATCGTCTTTGAACACCGCTGGCAGTGCAGCACGTTGTTCAGCAGACAGTTCGTGGTTGAGCATGCGCTCGATGTCGATGGCCAACTGGCCGCCAACACTCTTGTTACGGTTGTTCAGGGTAATGCCTGCGCCGAGCGCGATATCGCGGCTCGCCTGGTCGATCAGCTGTGTTTTCAGCTCTTCAACCCAGCCATCATCCAGCTCAAAATCTTTTTCCAGATAGACCGGCTTCGCGATTTTCTGCTCTGGCACCACGGTCAACATCGCACGCAGATCCAGCTTGCCGACTTCCAGTGGATGATCCATCAGGTGCAGCAGGTCAGAACGGCCACGTGCTTCGCGCAGTGAACGCAGGCCGAGGCGTGCGAGGAATTCACGCACTTCTTGCGCTACGTTAACGAAGTACTGTGCCAGTTGACGCGGATCGCCATCAAAGGCTTCGGCGTTGGTGGTTAAACCGGCCGGGCATTTAACGTTACAGTTTTTCGCCATTACGCATTTCAGCATCATCAGCGCAGTGGTGCCGAACTCGAAGCTGTCGCCACCGAGCAGGGCAGATTTGATCACATCGCTACCGGTTTGTTGTGCACCGGAGCAACGCAGCTGCACTTTGTCACGCAGGCCATTCGCGCACAGCGCCTGATGCACTTCCGCGATACCGATTTCGGCAACGCGTCCGGTGTATTTCAGGCTGGTGACCGAGGCAGCACCGGTACCACCGGTGTTACCTGCCACGTTAATGACGTCTGCGCCAGCTTTTGCCACGCCCACTGCGATAGTACCGATGCCTTCTGAAGACACCAGTTTTACGATAACGCGCACGCGCGCTGCCTTACAGTCGTGGATCAGCTGCGCCAAATCCTCGATGGAGTAGGTATCGTGGTGCGGTGGGGGTGAAACCAACTCAACACCCGGCGTACCGCCACGCGCGGCGGCGATCTCCACGGTCACTTTCGGTGCAGGCAGCTGTCCGCCTTCACCTGGTTTCGCGCCCTGACCGATTTTGATCTCCAGCTCTTCCAGCATCGGATCGGCCAGATAAGCCGCCCACACGCCGAATCGGCCTGACGCCAGCTGCTTAATGCGTGACGCGCGGATGGTGCCGTGACGGGAATAGTGCTCGCCACCTTCACCACAGTTACTCATGCCGCCGACCATGTTAGTGCCGTGCGCTACCGCTTCATGTGCAGGTGCCACCAACGCACCGTGGCTCATCGCACCTGAGGCGAAAGTACGGGTAATTTCGTGTGCCGGCTGGATCTCTTCGAGTGGCAGCGAAGGCAATGCGGTAAAGATCAGTGACAGATAATCTGCCGCTTTACCGTAAGCGGTGATGTGCAATACACCGCCGGCCACGCTGCTGCTTTCGATGTCGTCGCTAAAGCGGGTTTTCAGTGCACGTGCCAGCGCTTCCAGACGTTCATCTTCTGGCTTCAGGCCCGCGATGGAATCAATCAGGCGCAGCTCGAACTGGTTCAGGCTGCCTTCCACCGCTTCACACTTCAATCCACGGGTAGCAAAACCGTTGTTGACCAGTGAGTAACGGCCGAGTTTACGACCAAACTCCGCTTCGCTATCAACGTGGGTCAAATCACACGGCAGCGCGAGGATGTCACGCAGCGCAGCAGGACGACGTTTACGCTCGGCGTGCATCAGGCTAGAGAATTGACGGTAATCCGGCGTGATCGCCAGTGAGTCAATGACCTCGTTCGGGATGCGTTCGAAGCTACTGTCTTTGAATGCGTCAGCTTTAATGCTGAAGGCATTGTCCAGTTTGGCCAGCGTCATCAGACGGATGAAATTGTCCTCTTCGCGTGCTTTGTCCGCGAAGCGAATCGGCTGTTCCGTCATATCAATAAAGGTACGCACGGCGATGGTGCCGTAAGAGTGACCTGCACCTTCCGCACGCTCTTTGAACAAGCCGAGCAGTGGCACTTCTGCCTCGCCCTGGATTTTCAGCGCACTCTGATGCCAGTCAACCGCCATCTGAGCGATAGCCGGGAAGCCCGCGCCACCCACAGGGGTTTTGATATTCGGAAAGTACTTCTTCAGAACCGGATCGTCGGTATTCAGGAAGTTAGGTTCAAAGAATTCACCACAGCTGTAGCTCTCAACGGTACAGAGACCCACTTTACCCATGGTCTTCATCAAGGCTTTTTCGGCGGCTTTGGCATAGCGTTTGAAGGCTTTGTTACCTTCTTCGCCTTCGCCATATTTCTCTTCCGCGCGCATCTGTACGCCCAGCGGGTAAACCGCTGACGCACCAAAGCCTAAAGTGGCTGCAATGTGGTGAGAGGAGATACTCTGGCCGCTTTCTACCACCAGAGAAACATCCAGACGCAGACCTTCCTGCACCAAACGCTGGTTGATGGCAGAGACCATCAGCAGCATAGGAATCGCCGCGTGAGTTGAAGAGATGTGGCGGTCGGTGATTACCGCAATGCCGCCCTGCTGGCGTGCGAAATCCACGACCTGCTGTGCAAGATTATCAATGGCGTTTTCCAGCGCTTTGGCGTTGGCGGCACGGCTGACGATATCTTTGCCGATGACCGGCTCATACAGCATCTCGAAACGCGCATAAGGTGCGACGGTTTGCTCGCGCAGACGCAGCATATCAAGGTGTGTCAGGATCGGCGTTGGCACAATAACCTGCTGACCTTTGCTGCGGCCAAGGTGCGGTTTTGCACCCAGTGCCACGCGCAGCGTCATGCCGTCCGCTTCGCGGATAGAATCCAGCGGCGGGTTGGTGACCTGAGCAAAGCGTTGTGAGAAGTAGTGCGCCATGCCGCCTTCGTGGTCGGACAGGCCATTGATGGCGTTGCCGTAACCCATCGCCGAGATCTTCTCAGCGCCGGTTTGCAGCATCGGGTCCATCATGAATTTGAAGCTTTCCTGGTTGTAGTAGTACGCCACAAAACGCTGATAGGTTTTGAGGTCGCCACGATAGCGAAGCGGTGAGCCCAGCTGCTCTGCCTGAATCTCCGGCAGATCGTGCAGGTCCACGCGAGCCGCGCTCAGCAGTGAAAGGTAATCTTTCTCTGCTGCCAGTTTTTCCAGCGCTTCCACCGTGGTGTAAGAGCGTTTTTCTTTGTGATCGTAATAGAGCATGCCGCCCGCTTCGATACGGCCACGACGCAGTACGCTTTCCGGTGGGAAGGCAATCTGACCCGCTTCTGACATCGCACCGATGTATTCAGCGGTTTCGACAGAACGCAATGGGCGCAGACCCAGGCGGTCAAGGCGTGCCCCGATCACTTCGCCATTACCGAAGATCAACGCTGCCGGGCCATCGTTCTTCTCTTCATACAGAGAGAAGTACTCCAGCATGGCGCGCACTTCATTTGACAGTGAGGTGTCGTTTTCCCACGCTGGTGGCATCATTGAGACGACGGCGTTGATCAGGTCGAGGTTATCTTCCATCAAACGGCTATGAATGCTTTGGTCCAGACGCGAGCTGTCGGACTGGCCTTTCGGACGCACGATTTTCTTACCGCGCGCCAGCATCAGCGCCGCTTCAGCGATACGGTTCTTACGGTCGGTGTTCAATTCACCATTGTGCGCCATCAGACGGAACGGCTGTGCCATGGTGGTGTGCGGATCGGTGTTGGTCGAGAAGCGGGTATGGAAGAACAGCCCGCGCACCTGATGATCGGCATCGGTCAAATCTTTGAAGTACGGAATCACTTCATTAGAGTTCAGGCGTGCTTTAAATACCTGAGTGCGTGAAGAGAGCGACAGCGGATAGAGACCGCCGAATTCGCTTTCAGTAAAGGCACGCGCTTCGATGTCCAGCAGCGCACGATAGATGTGGCGCTCGAACTCGAGTTGTTCGGTGACTTCCTGCGGAGCCGCAAAGATCCACTGCACAATCGGCAGCTGGAATTGCAGAGCGGCTGGACGCGTCACGCTGCCGTCCAGCGGCATATCACGCTTCATCAGCACAGGGAAGTTATGGGCAGCGAGGGTTTCTTCCACCAGACGCTCAGCGTTCGCGCGAAGCTCGGCATCTTTTGGCACGAAGAAGTTACCGACGCCAAAGCGACCGGCTTCCAGCGGTTGGCCGGTGACTTTACGGAAGAAGTTCAGAGAAAGGTCGACGTTGACACCTGCGCCATCGCCCACGCCCTCAGCAGACATGCCGCCACGGTGCGGTACCGTGCACAGTGCGCTATGGGCCATCTGCAGGATCTCATGGGTCTGCTCGCCGTCCTTACGGGTAATAAACCCAACACCACAGCTATCACTACCGGCTGAGGGATCATACAAACCATAGGGATGAGGTTTTTGAGTGGACATTGAGGGTCTCCTTAAACTGCTTTTGACATTACCTGCATTATTTCAAGCACAGAGCACCGCTGCGTGCTGTATCAAATTCGTTTTCGCCGCTTAAACGCGGACGTCGCAATACCGAGCAAAGGCTCTCAAGAGAGTATGGTCTCGTCCTTGATGAGCTGCTCTTACTTCCGGTCTCTTACGGGAGATAACTTGCATCCAGAGGGAGTTTCTTGCTGCATAGATATGCCGAGACACAGTCCCGACTGGAAAGCATCCAGCGGAATTCCAACTTATCGGGAAAGCGAACTCAGGTCAAATAGCCAGCTTTGTTGCGGTTAATCGGCTGTTTTACCAATTAACACTATGATTATGAACAATTTATTACGTAAATAACTGTCAATCTGACGATTCTGATTCCCCTATGAAGTGTGAGCCGTCTCACTGTGAGGTACGCCTCAGATATCTAATCAATGCTGAATAACTGCATTCCATCAGCATAAAATTCTGTTGGGGCGGTTTCACGCACAGCATGTATCTGTTTTTCTTATGGCGTCATATTTGAATCAAAATAGGGCTGTCATTAGTAAAATTAATCAAGCTGATTGTGAGTAAAATGGCGCTAAAGTTGAATGAATATGCAATAACAAGACGCAACCATCAGATGAAATGGCTGCCGGGAGGCGGAATAGCACGGGATGTGACAAAAGGGTCGCAAAAGCGCGGCCCTCCAGATTATTCAGTTGGCAGATTTAGTCAAGCGCTTTACGCATAACGACGCGAACATCGGCGAAAAGGCGCTGCGATGCACCATAATGAGGCAAAGTCAGCAGGCAATGACACGCTGAGTCGGCGCAGTGCCGCGATAATTACGCTATCATGAGCCAGATTTCGTTCAGGGAGCTCGTGATGAAACAGATTCGTCTTTTAGCGCAGTACTACGTTGATTTGATGGTCAAGCTTGGGCTGGTGCGTTTCTCACTACTGTTAGCTTCAGCACTGGTGGTGCTGGCGATGGTGGTGCAGATGGCGGTCACCATGGTACTGCGTGGCCATGTTGAGAGTATCGATGTGGTGCGATCGGTGTTCTTTGGTCTCTTAATCACGCCCTGGGCCGTCTATTTTCTCTCGGTGGTGGTTGATCAGCTGGAAGAGTCTCGCCAGCGCCTGACAAAGCTGGTCGATAAGCTGGAAGAGATGCGCACACGCGATCTTGAACTTAATCAGCAAATGAAAGAGACCATCGCTCAGCTGAATCAGGAAATTAACGATCGTATCAAAGCGGAGCAGGCCCGCGAGCAGGTGATGGATAAACTGCGCGAAGAGATGGCGCGTCGTGAACAGGCGCAAATCGAGCTGGAACAGCAATCCTCTTTCTTACGCTCCTTCCTCGATGCCTCACCGGACTTGGTATTCTATCGCAACATCGACAAGCAGTTCTCGGGCTGTAACCGTGCGATGGAGTTGCTAACCGGCATGAGCGAGAAGCAACTGATTGGCCTGACGCCGCGCGACATTTACGATGAAGATGCCGCCTCCAAGGTGCTGGAGACGGATGAAAAGGTATTCCGCCATAACGTCTCCCTGACGTACGAACAGTGGCTGCAATATCCTGATGGGCGCAAAGCCTGCTTCGAAATCCGCAAAGTGCCGTATTACGATCGCGTCGGTAAACGCAGCGGCCTGATGGGCTTTGGTCGCGATATTACTGAGCGTAAGCGTTATCAGGACGCGCTGGAGAATGCCAGCCGTGAGAAGACCACCTTTATTTCAACCATCAGCCATGAACTGCGTACGCCGCTGAATGGCATTGTCGGCTTGAGCCGCATTCTGCTGGACACCGATCTCAATCAGGAACAACTGAAGTACCTGAAAACCATCCATGTCTCGGCCATCACGCTTGGCAACATCTTTAATGACGTGATTGAAGTGGACAAAATTGAGCGCCGCAAAGTGCAGCTGGATAATCAGCCACTCGACTTCACCGGTTTCCTGGCCGATCTGGAAAACCTCTCCGGGTTACTGGCGCAGCCGAAAGGACTAAAGTTCGTGATGGCGCCAGAGCTGCCATTGCCGCACATCATCTCTGCTGACGGCACGCGCCTGCGTCAAATTTTATGGAACCTGATCGGTAACGCGGTGAAATTCACCCAGCAGGGTGAGATTGTGGTGCGGGTCGCCTATCACCAGGACGAAACGCTGCGCTTTGAAGTGCAGGATTCTGGCATGGGAATTCCGCAGGAAGAGCAGGACAAGATCTTCGCCATGTATTACCAGGTAAAAGATCAGCACGGCGGAAAACCCGCCACCGGTACCGGTATTGGTTTGGCGGTTTCTCGGCGTCTGGCACAGGCGATGGGCGGCGATATTAGCGTGAGTAGTGCGCCGGGGCAGGGCTCATGCTTTGTGGTCGAGATAAATGCACCTCGTGTGGCCGATGAGGTGGAAGACGAAGATCTCGACGACAGCATGCCACTGCCGGCGCTGCACGTATTACTGGTTGAAGATATTGAACTGAACGTCATTGTGGCGCGCTCGGTACTGGAGAAACTGGGATGCAGTGTGGAAGTGGCGATGACCGGCACTGAAGCGCTGGCGATGTTTGATCCGCAGGAATTTGATCTGGTGTTGCTGGATATTCAACTGCCGGATATGACCGGACTGGATGTGTCGCGCGCTATTCACCAACGCCATGCTGGCATGGCGCTGCCGCCGCTGGTGGCACTGACCGCCAACGTGCTGAAAGATAAAAAAGAGTATCTCGACGCCGGTATGGATGATGTGCTGAGTAAACCGCTGGCGGTGCCGGCCTTAACGGCGATGATTAAAAAGTTCTGGGATTACCAGGGCGAACCGGAAGAAGAGATTCAGACGTCCTCAGACGTACACTCGCGCATGCTGCTCGATGTGGAGATGCTGGAACAGTATATCGAATTGGTCGGCCCAGGATTGATTACACAAAGCCTGACGATGTTTGAACAGATGATGCCGGGCTATCTCGACGTGCTGGATTCCAACATGATGGCGCGCGATCAAAAAGGGATTGCGGAAGAAGGGCATAAAATTAAGGGTGCTGCGGGCTCAGTAGGACTGTTGCATCTGCAGAAACTGGCGAAACAGATACAGTCACCGGAACTGCCAGCATGGTGGGACAACGTGCAGGAGTGGATCGACGAATTAAAACATGAGTGGCTGCATGACGTTAACGTGTTACGCGAGTGGGTAGCTGAAAGGGAAAAATCTTCGGACGCCAGAAAAAAATGACCCCAGTCGAAACTGGGGTGCGCGAATACTGCGCCAACACCAGGGAAATGGGTACTGCTGCTATCGTTAGAAGTCGAATAGATCAGCAACAGTATGGTATTGGTTAACGCTTCGAAATCACCTTAACAAATTCGCCAACGCTTGTGACAAGATTCATTAAATTGTGTGAAGTTGAGCAGCGATTAAATACAGAAAACATTAATTTGCTGACACAGTCAAGCAAGGAATTAATTTCTTTGCCGTATTGCACTATTTTTGACCAATTGTTCTGCTTTTTGCCTGAATTTCCTTCAGCCTGAAGCAGGAAAAGCCTGACAGCTGCACTGAAATTCCTAATCAGTCGAAAAATCAGAGTTGATTGAACTTAACATGCTGATATTAGGTAACAAATAAGGTAGTTCTGGTGGGTTATCCAAAACGTTTTGGAAACCCTCTGCTGAAAGTTCCAGTTTAAGCTTTTGCGGTGCAATGTAAACCAAACGGAAGGCTAAATCCTTTACCATTGTCAGGGCTAATCATGATGATGTTGACGCGATTTCAGCCACGTTTATTGAAACGGCTGCGCTCATCAGTGCGCTTATTCAAACGCTTTGAAATTTTATTGTTAAGTATTGTGAAAGTTTAAACGTGATCTTTATCACTTTGTATGAAGTATCCGATTGTAAGGGTTTTGCTGGGTTTTTCACCATGGAACCGATTCCCTCATAATGGAAGTGCTTGATGTGATTGGCTCTAATAGAGGAACGATGATGACGCAGGTAATAACTTCATCTCTAACTTTCACGGGATAAGCGGTAAAGTTTTGCCCAGGATTACAGGTAATCAAAATTGTGACCGGGGTGATTGATTAATGCAGGGAACAGGTAAGAGAAAATTGCATGAGTAAGAGTAAAGGGAAAATGGGGCAACGCCTTAAAGTGCTGATTGCTAAAGTGCTGCTTGCGTGGTTGGGAATTTGGCTGGCAGGCATCGTGATCTTTGCCTTTTTACCAGTGCCGTTTTCTGCGGTGATGGTGGAGCGTCAACTGGGCGCCTGGTTCAGTGGTCGGTTCGACTATGTGGCGCACTCCGATTGGGTCAGCATGGATGAGATTTCTCCGTGGATGGCGCTGGCCGTGATCGCTTCTGAAGATCAAAAATTTCCGGAGCACTGGGGCTTTGATGTCGATGCGATACAAAAAGTATTGGATAACGATGGCTCAGAACAGATGCGTGGTGCCTCAACGCTGTCGCAGCAGACCGCAAAAAACCTGTTCTTATGGGATGGCCGCAGCTGGGTGCGAAAAGGGCTGGAAGCCGGTTTAACCGTTGGACTCGAAACCGTGTGGACCAAACGCCGCATTCTGACGGTATATTTGAATATTGCGGAGTTTGGCAACGGCGTGTTTGGTGTGGAAGAGGCTTCACAGCGCTACTTCCACAAACCAGCCAGTCGTCTGACGATTTCTGAAGCGGCGCTGCTGGCGGCGGTACTACCAAACCCGATTCGCTTCCGCGCTGATGCACCTTCCGGGTATATACGAATGCGCCAGCAGTGGATAATACGCCAGATGCGTCAGTTAGGTGGGGAAGGTTTCCTCGCGCGTTACAAATTGCATTAACAGCAATTAATCTTCGTCAAACCCGGCTTCGAACAGCTCAATCACCGCAGCCAGCGCCTCGACTTCCTGCGGACCGCTGGCTTCAATCTCGATATGGCCGCCTTTCGCGGAGTCGAGCATCAACAGCGCAATCACGCTGCTGGCTTCGGCTTCCGTACCGGCTTCATTGCGCAGTAGTACCTCTGCGTCAAAACTCTGCACCAACTCGAACAGTTTCATTGCCGGGCGCGCATGCATGCCCAGCTTATTGCGAATCTCAACGACTTGCTTCACGGTCATGATTTACGTTTTTCCAGAGTGCGATGACGAGACTGCACATTTTTGCCGCGTGAACGGAAGTAATCTGCCAGCTGTTCGGCGATGTAAACCGAACGGTGTTTCCCCCCGGTACAGCCAATCGCGACCGTTAGATAGCTGCGGTTGTTGGTTTCCAGCATCGGCAACCACAGCTCCAGATAGCTGCGCGTCTGGTAAATGAAGTTATGTACTTCAGTGTGGCGGTCGAGGAAAGCCGCAACAGGACGATCAAGCCCGGTCATCGGACGCAGCTTGGGATCCCAGTGCGGGTTTGGCAGGAAACGCACATCGAAGACGTAATCGGCATCAATGGGAATGCCGTGTTTGAAGCCGAAGGACTCAAACACCATGGTCAGCTCACGCTCACGTTTGCCTGACAGGCGCGTACGCAGCATTTCAGCCAACTCATGGACCGACATTTCGGACGTATCGATGATCAGGTCTGCCCGCGAACGCAAAGGCTCCAGCAGATCACTCTCTTCATCAATCGCGCTTTCCAGTGACAGGTTTTTACTGGAGAGCGGATGGATGCGGCGAGTATCGCTGTAACGCCGTATCAGCGTGTTGCGATCGGCGTCCAGGAACAGTAACTGTGGTGAAAACGAATCCGGCAGATTGTTGAGCGCCGTTTCAAACACCTCCGGCGATTCAGGCATGTTGCGCACATCAATGCTGACGGCCGCCGAAATATTGCGCTCTGTTAGGGTGTTCGCTAATTCCGGTAGCAGCACCACGGGTAGATTATCGACACAGTAAAATCCCATGTCTTCCAGGGCACGCAGTGCGACCGATTTTCCTGAGCCTGACCGACCGCTAACGATCATCAGCACCATCACATTTCTCCCGTTTTAAACCGACGAATAGGCCGGTAAATGTGTCTGTCGCTTAAGAGTGTTCTTCCTGAGCTTCTGTGATAATGGCATAGAGTTCTTCATCACTCTGTGCCGCACGCAAACGGCGGCAGACGGTTTTGTCTGCCAGACGTTTAGCGACCAGCGACAGCGTATGCAAATGGGTTTTGCACTGGTCTGCAGGCACCAGCAGAGCAAACAGCAGATCAACCGGCTGATTGTCCACGGCGTCAAAGGCGATCGGTTGGTCGAGGCTGATAAATACGCCAACGGCGCGCAGCGTATCCTCCTCCAGCTTGCCATGCGGAATGGCGATACCGTTGCCAATGCCAGTACTGCCCATACGTTCGCGAGTCAGAATGGCTTCAAATAGTGTCTGGTGCGGCAGATTGAGCTGCTTCGCTGCCAGCTCGCTGATAATTTCCAGCGCGCGTTTTTTACTCTGGCAGTGTACGCCGCTACGGGTACAGTCCAGTGAGAGGACCGAGCTCAATTCCAGTGTCAGATCGTTGTTCATCATCGTTTCACTTGCGAGTTCACATAGCCGCAAGGTTAACGCCATTCATAACACAATGGCGAGTCTCCCGTTGGCGCTTGCGCAGATGACAAAACGGGGCGGTTAACCCGCCCCATTTGCGCTCTGAGTGCCGAATCGGTCAGCACTCTGCAAGCATGAAGGTTAGTGTTTTTTCAGTTTGTCTTTGTGTTTGGTCAGCTGACGGGAAAGCTTGTCGATTAACCCGTCGATGGCCGCGTACATGTCTTCCGCTTCACCTGTGGCGTGCAGCTCTCCACCGTTGACGTGCAGTGTTGCTTCCGCAATCTGCGTCACCTTCTCCACTTTCAGAACAATATAAACCTGATTGATACGATCAAAGTAGTGTTCCAGTTTGGCAAATTTGCTATTTACAAATTCGCGCAGCGGTTCAGTGATTTCAACATTCAGTCCGGTCAGGTTTAGCTGCATAGGTCTTCCTTCTTCGTTCGGTCAAACCAACTGCTTACGCTGGTTTGATGGCGGTATAGATAAAGACTCGCGATATTTAGCAACCGTACGTCGCGCCACCATGATGCCCTGATCGGATAACATGGAGGTGAGTTTGCTGTCGCTCAAGGGTTTTGCGGGGTTTTCCGCGGAGATCAATTTCTTCACCAGGGCACGGATCGCCGTGGAAGAGGCTTCGCCACCGCCTTCGGTATTCACATGGCTGGAGAAAAAATATTTTAATTCAAAGATGCCACGCGGGCTGTGCAGGTACTTTTGCGTGGTCACACGGGAAATGGTGGATTCATGCATGTCCACGGCCTGGGCGATATCTGCCAGCACCATCGGCCGCATGTATTCCTCGCCCTGTTCAAAGAACGCCTGCTGCTGCTCGACAATACAGCGCGTCACTTTGAGCAGTGTGTCGTTGCGGCTTTCGAGGCTTTTAATCAGCCATTTGGCTTCCTGCAAATTACTGCGAATGAATTGGCTGTCGCTGTCGTTACGTGCGGAACCGCCCATCGCGGCGTAATGTTGATTGATCTTCAGGCGCGGCAAGCTGTCTGAATTCAATTCAACGGTCCAGCGCTTACTGGTTTTACGCACCAGTACATCAGGAATCACATACTCGGGTTCGCTGGTGTTGATCGATTGGCCGGGACGGGGATCGAGTGACTGAATCAGCAGCATCGCGTCTTTCAGCACTTCTTCCTTGAGGCGTGTTACACGCATCAGGCTGCGAAAATCGTGGTTGGCCAGCAGATCCAGATGTTCACTGACGATCAACCGCGCTTCTGCCAGCATTGGCGCATCGGCAGCGTATTGTGAAAGTTGCACCAGCAAGCAGTCACGTAGATCACGTGCACCGACACCGACAGGATCAAAGCGCTGAACACGCTTCAGCACCGCTTCAACCTCTTCTAGCGTCAGCTCTTCATCACCAATGCTGTCGCAGATGTCCTGGACGGAAACGGTGAGATAGCCCGTGTCATCAATGGCGTCGACAATTGAAGTGGCAATCGCGCGGTCGGTATCCGTAAACGGCGTGAGCTCCACTTGCCACATCAGGTAGTCCTGCAGTGACTGGGTGGTTTCACCTTGATAAACCGGCAGCTCATCATCCTGGTAATCGGTACCCGTGCCAGAAGGCGTTCCCGCGGTGTAGATTTCATCCCAGGTGGCGTCGAGTGGAAGCTCCTCGGGCATCTCTTTCTGTTCGAGGGCTTCACGTGTGTCTAACGAGTCGCTCTCCTGATGCTCACGTGAATCGACTTCTTCATGCAGATCGGTTTGCTCAAGCAGCGGATTGCTTTCCAGCGCCAGTTGCAGTTCCTGCTGGAGTTCAAGCGTAGAGAGTTGCAGCAGACGAATGGCCTGCTGCAACTGTGGGGTCATCGCCAGCTGTTGGCTGAGCCTGAGTTGCAAACCTTGCTTCATAATTCTGCTTGAATTTCCTAAGCAAATGTCGTGAATAACGACACCTTATCAGAGTCTGAACTCTTCGCCCAAATAAACCCGTTTAACCTGCTCATCTGCAAGAATTTCATCCGGCGTGCCATGCGCGATCAGATGTCCCTGGCTCACGATGTAAGCACGTTCGCACACCGCAAGCGTTTCACGCACGTTGTGATCGGTGATCAACACGCCAAGGCCGCTATCGCGTAGGTGTTCGATGATTTTTTTGATATCGATGACTGAGATCGGGTCAACACCGGCAAATGGTTCATCCAGCAGGATAAATTTGGGGTTGGCTGCCAGAGCGCGAGCGATTTCAACACGGCGGCGTTCACCACCGGAAAGCGCCTGCCCCATGCTGTCACGCAGATGCTCAATGTGGAACTCTTCCATCAACTCATTGGCACGATCCTGACGCTGCTCTTCCGTTAAATCATCGCGGATTTGCAACACCGCCATCAGATTGTCGAACACGCTTAGACGGCGGAAGATTGACGCTTCCTGCGGCAGATAGCCAATGCCCCGGCGCGCTCGCGCATGCAGCGGCAGAATACTGATATCTTCGTCATCGATCACGATGCGGCCTGCATCACGCGGCACAATCCCGACAACCATATAGAATGTGGTGGTCTTGCCGGCACCGTTTGGACCCAGCAGGCCGACAATCTCGCCAGATTTTACCTGCAGGCTGACATCTTCCACCACGCGGCGGCCTTTATAGGCTTTCGCCAGGTTTTCAGCGACTAATGTGGCCATAGCGATCAGTTACTCTTTTTAGGGCTCGTGGACGAGCCGTTTTTGTCCTGCAACTGCGACGGCACCAGTACGGTGGTGACGCGTTTGCTTTCGCCCTGGCTAAAGGCCTGCATTTTCTGCTCTTTCACCAGGTAAGTGATGCGATCGCCTTTGATGTTGCTGTCCAGCTGCTGAATGAAGGCATTGCCCGTCAGTTCAACGAAATCGTTCGCCAGCTCATAATGCAGTTTTGAGGCGTGGCCCTGCACGGGTTTGCCGTTATCCTGCATCTGGTAGAAAGTGGCGGGAGCGCCGTAGGCATCCACGATAGTTTTTTTACTGTCGCCACCTGGACGTGTGACCACCACTTTGTCAGCGGTGATTTTGATTGAACCCTGGGTCACAATGACATTGCCGGTAAAGGTCGCCACGTTGCCTTGCAGATCCAGCGCCTGATTCACCGAATCAATATTAACGGGTTTGTCAGAGTCTCCCGTCAGGGCCAGCGCGGGCAGGCTGGTCGCCAGTAAGGCGCTTACCAACAACAACTTAAGGCTGTTTTTGTTCATTTTGGATTTCATAGGAAGTTTTGACCTTTTCAAGCAGCTGGGCATTCTTGGTTCGTAAATTGCCGCGCATCTTCATGCCAGTGGAATTAAAACTGCGGCCAAATAGGGTGACTTGATCGTCAGATGTCACATCCTGGGTGACCAGATTAACCTGAGCCGTATCGGTAATAATGCGCTCAAGTTGAGAATCCTGGGTCAGGGTATTCACTTCGACGTGACCATATAGATACAGCATACGATCTTTGGTCAGCTTTGCCTTATCGGCACGTATAGTCCAGGTGGGCACTTTATTTTCATCATACGTGGTTGCAACCGGATTATCGAACCAGCTCACCTCATCTGCCGCAAAGTAAGTCACTTTATCCGAGATCAGTTTGTACGCCAGCGCGCCCGTGGGGTTGTACACCACAGAATGGGACTTCTCGCTGGTATAGGTTGGCTCCTGGCTATTGGTCGCCACCGGCGCTTCGCTATCGTCCTGGTTGGTGAGATTCCAGCCGATCAGCACCAGGGCGATCAAGGCCAAAATCAGCGTTATCCAACGCCTGCTCTTACTCATACTGATTGCCCTTTGGCATCCTCAAATTTGTTCTGCGCCATCAAAATCAGATCGCAGAGTTCACGTACCGCACCACGGCCACCGGCAATACGGGTGACGTAGTGTGCACGAGGTAATAACACGGGGTGGGCATCGGCGACGGCCACACTCAAACCGGCCTCCGCCATCACAGGCCAGTCGATCAAATCATCGCCGATGTAAGCCACTTGTTCAGCAGATAATGACAGTTTATCCAGGAGTTCACGCCACGCCAAAAGCTTATCTGATTGTCCCTGATAAAGATGCGTAATGCCGAGCGTCTGGCAACGATCTTCCAGCAGCTTCGCTTTGCGGCCAGTAATAATAGCCACTTCGATATCAGAGGTCAGCAGGCAGCGAATACCATAGCCATCACGGACGTTAAAGGCTTTCAATTCTTCGCCGTTGTTGCCCATGTAAATCACGCCGTCAGACATCACACCGTCGACATCGCAAATAAGCAGGCGAATCTGCGCCGCCCGAGCCATTACATCGGCACTCACCGGGCCATAGCAGGTATCGATCATCGTGGTTTCAACACTCATTATTTGTTCCTGTTCAAACTACGCCAGCGCGCAGCATGTCATGCATATGTACCACACCGAGCAGACGATCGTCATCGGCGACCAGCACCGCAGTGATGTTTTTGTTTTGCATCAGATTCAGTGCGTCGACAGCCAGCATATTCGGGCGCACGCGAATCCCGCCGCGCGTCATCACATCCTGAATGCTGGCTGACTGGAAATCGATACCCATATCGAAGATGCGGCGTAAGTCGCCATCAGTGAAAATGCCTTCGATTTTCATCAGGTCGTCAACAATCACCGTCAGGCCGAGGTTTTTGCGCGTAATTTCCAGCAACGCATCCCGCAGCGACGCATCGCGGCTGACGTGTGGGATCTCGTCACCACTGTGCATAATATCGCTGACGTGTAGCAGCAGTTTGCGGCCCAGTGCGCCACCGGGATGTGAGAGCGCGAAGTCTTCCTGAGTAAAGCCACGTGCTTCCAGCAGGGCAACCGCCAGCGCATCGCCCATCACCAGCGTGGCGGTAGTACTGGAGGTCGGTGCCAGACCAAGCGGGCACGCTTCCTGTGGAACCTTCACGCATAAATGCACGTCAGCGGCACGCCCCATGGCACTCTCCGGACGGCTGGTGAGGCAAATCAACGGCACTTTCTGTCGCTTGAGGACCGGGATGAGGGCCAGAATTTCGTTCGATTCGCCACTATTAGAGATAGCGATCACCACGTCGTTTGCTGTCACCATGCCGAGGTCACCATGGCTCGCTTCGCCAGGATGAACAAAGAATGAAGACGTACCGGTACTGGCAAAAGTCGCTGCCATTTTTGCACCAATATGACCGGATTTGCCCATGCCCATCACCACCACTTTTCCACGGCAGGCAATGATCATTTCGCAGGCGCGGCTAAAGTCGGCATTAATATACTGATCGAGCTGCTCCAGCCCTTCGCGTTCGATGCGCAGTACCGCTTTACCTGCCTGTTGGTAATCAAAAACCGGTTGCTGATGTGACATGGTCAGTCCGTCCTTAATAACTTGTGATGAGCGCAGGGCTGAGCCACAGCCACAGAACCCACGCAATAAATCCCGATAACAAAAGAGAGCCCGCTACGCGGCCAATCCGGCGTTTGCGTAACAGGCAAAGTAGGGCGAACAGCACGCTGACACCTAGCATCACCCAGTAATCTCGTGCGAAAGCGTGTGCATCAACGCTGCCGGGGTGCACCAGCGCGGGCAGGCCCAGCACAATGGCCAGATTAAAGATATTAGCGCCAATCAGGTTACCGATAGCGATATCGTCTTCACCTTTCAATGCACCCGCCAATACGGTAGCCAGTTCAGGCAGGCTGGTGCCGACGGCAATCAACGTCAGACCCATGACCAGCTCGCTGACACCAAAATAGTCGGCAAACACGGTGGCATTATCGATCACCATCCGCGTTGACATCGGCAGAATAATCAGCGCCACCGCCAGCCACAGAAAGGCCACGGTATTGCCAGCTTCATCGCGCGGCAGTTCAGCCAATTGTTCGCGCGTTAACGTATCGTTGTTATCCCGCTCTGCGCGGCGGGCGATGCGAATGGCGATCAGCAGATAACCTAAAGCAATCAGCAGCAGCGCGATGCCATCAAGTCGACTAAGGTGATTATCAAACAACATGATGCCACTCAGCAGTGAGACCAGCAGCATCAGGGGGAGTTCGCGCCGAATCAGATTGGAGTGCACTGTCAATGGATGCAAAAGTGCGGCACCGCCGAGGATCAGCAGAATATTGGTAATGTTTGAGCCCAGCGCCGTCCCTACAGCTAAATCCATTTGCCCATGCTGCGCCGCAGAAAAAGAAACGATCAGTTCGGGTAACGATGTGCCAATGCTTACCACTGTCATACCGATGATCAGCGGAGGAATGCCGAAGGATCGACACAGGATCGCGGCACTGAAAACCAGACGGTCAGCACCGTAAGCCAGTAAAATCAATCCAATAAACAGCAGGGCAGTGGCTACGAACATGAAAAATCCTTGATGGATAGGTGTGTCGGCAAACCTTGTCCGACAGGTAAATACATTGCGCGCGCGGAAACAGGCGCTGATTTTGACTGTCTGAGAGGCAAAAGTAAATTTTAAGGCCGTTTTCGCCACACCTGACGGGTAAGTTTCTGTAAAACTATCGTGCATTGTGGTCTACCAGGCTACCATCCACGACTTTGATTACGCCCGATCCGCATAAAGAGGTAACGATGATCCAGCAAAAAACGAATCTGGTTGAGGTTCGTGGCGTCAGCTTCACTCGCGGAGACCGCGTCATCTTTGATGACATTTCGCTTACCGTGCCAGCGGGTAAAGTGACTGCTATTATGGGGCCATCCGGGATTGGAAAAACCACGCTGCTGCGCCTGATTGGTGGTCAGTTGCAACCGGATAAAGGGGAAATTTGGTTCCGTGACCAGAATATCCCAGCGCTTTCCCGCACTAAATTGTATGAAGTGCGAAAAAAAATGAGCATGTTGTTCCAGTCGGGTGCACTTTTTACCGATCTTAACGTCTTTGATAACGTTGCCTGGCCGTTGCGTGAGCACACACAATTACCGCCGGAATTGCTGCACAGCACGGTGATGATGAAGCTGGAAGCAGTCGGCCTGCGCGGTGCAGCTAAACTGATGCCGGCCGAGCTTTCTGGTGGCATGGCGCGCCGTGCCGCACTGGCGCGCGCGATTGCGCTGGAGCCGGACCTGATCATGTTCGATGAGCCCTTTGTCGGCCAGGATCCGATTACCATGGGCGTGCTGGTGAAATTGATCGATGAATTGAACCACTCGTTAGGTGTGACCTGCATTGTGGTTTCACACGATGTGCCAGAGGTCTTGAGCATTGCTGACCATGCCTATATTGTTGCCGGTCAAAAGATTATTGCCCAGGGCAGTGCGCCGGAGTTGCGGGAAAATCCCGATCCGCGCGTGCGCCAGTTTATTGAGGGTCATGCGGACGGTCCAGTGCCATTCCGCTTCGCTGCCGGGGATTACCTCAGCGATCTGACTCGTGCAGGGAGAACGTAAACTGATGTTGCTAAAGGCGCTGGCGTCACTTGGACGTCAGGGAATTAATACTTGCGCGGCGTTTGGCCGTGCAGGCCTGATGCTGTTTCATGCGCTGGTGGGTAAACCCGCTTTCCGCCGCCACGCGCCACTGCTGGTAAAACAGCTGTACAGCGTGGGTGTGCTGTCGCTGCTGATCATTGTGGTCTCGGGTTTATTCATTGGTATGGTGCTGGGCCTGCAGGGTTATCTGGTGCTGACGACCTACAGCGCTGAAACCAGTCTCGGCATGCTGGTGGCCTTATCGCTGCTGCGCGAACTGGGTCCCGTGGTCACGGCATTGCTGTTTGCAGGACGCGCGGGTTCAGCCCTGACGGCAGAAATTGGTTTGATGAAAGCCACCGAACAGCTCTCCAGCATGGAAATGATGGCCGTTGATCCGCTGCGTCGCGTGGTTTCGCCGCGCTTCTGGGCAGGGTTTATCAGCATGCCGCTGCTAGCCTTGATCTTTACGGCAGTCGGTATTGCCGGTGGGGCGTTGGTGGGCGTGGGCTGGAAAGGCATCGATCCGGGCTTCTTCTGGTCAGCGATGCAAAATGCCGTGGATTTTCGCACCGATGTCATCAACTGCATCATTAAAAGCGCAGTCTTTGCCGTGACGGTAACCTGGATTGCGCTGTTCAATGGCTATGATGCCATCCCGACCTCGGAAGGGATTAGTCGGGCGACAACGCGTACCGTAGTGCATGCTTCACTGGCGGTACTCGGTTTGGACTTTGTGCTGACAGCACTGATGTTTGGGAATTGATGCAATGCAAAGCAAGAAAAACGAAATCTGGGTTGGCGTCTTCATGCTGGCAGCACTGTTGGCACTGTTATTCCTCAGCCTGCGCGTGGCCGATCTCAAGTCACTTGGCACCGAACCGACATGGAAGCTGTATGCCACTTTCGATAATATTGGCGGCCTAAAAGTCAGCTCACCGGTGAAAATTGGTGGTGTGGTGATTGGTCGAGTAACGGATATTTCGCTGGATGATAAAACGCTGTCACCGCGTGTCACCATGGACATCAGCGATCAGTATGCTGACAAAATCCCGGACACCAGCTCGCTGGCCATTCGCACGCAAGGTCTGCTGGGTGAACAGTTCCTCGCACTGAATTTAGGCTTTGACGATCCAGAACTGGGTTCGGCAATGCTGAAAGATGGCGGCACGTTGCGTGACACCAAATCCGCGATGGTGCTGGAAGATTTGATCGGCCAGTTCCTCTACAAGAGCGGCGATAACAAAAACGATAATCAAAAGCAGGGCACCGAGAGTGCGCCTGCTCCGGCAGCACCTGCTACAACGGAATAGAGAGGTAAAACACGATGTTCAAACGTTTCCTGATGATTGCCATGCTGGCGATTGTGCCGCTGGCGGCCAATGCAGCGGATCAGAGCGATCCTTATAAATTAATGAATGAAGCGGCGGCGAAGACCTTCACCCGCTTGAAAAACGAGCAACCTAAAATCAAGCAGGATCCTAACTATCTGCGTGAGGTGGTGCGTCAGGAGTTGCTGCCGTATGTACAGATCAAGTACGCGGGTGCGCTGGTGCTGGGCCGCTATTATCGTGAGGCTACTCCGGCACAGCGTGACGCTTACTTTGCGGCATTTGGCGATTATCTGGCTCAGGCTTATGGCCAGGCGCTGGCGTTGTACCACGGCCAAACCTACCAGATTCAGCAATCGCAGCCGATTGGCGATGCTAACATCGTGGCGATTCGCGTGACTATTTTGGATCCGAACGGCCGTCCGCCTGTGCGCCTTGATTTCCAATGGCGCAAGAACAGCCAGACCGGCAACTGGCAGGCCTATGATATGGTGGCTGAAGGCATCAGCATGATCACGACCAAACAAAATGAGTGGAGTGATTTGCTGCGTACTAAGGGCATTGATGGTCTGACCGCGCAGTTGAAAACTTACGCAGCGCAGCCTATCACTCTGGATAAACAGTAAGCATGAGCGAACCGTTACGCTGGCAGCGCAATGCCAGCACGCTATCTTTAAGCGGCATGTTGGATCGCGATACCCTGCTGTCATTGTGGCATGAACGTGAAACCGCTATGGTGGATATCGCGACCATTGATGTCGCGGCGCTGGAGCGCGTGGATTCAGCGGGACTGGCTTTGTTAGTCCACCTGCGCGAGATCGCGCGGGCACAAGGTAGCACGCCACTTTTCACCGGTATCAACGACAAACTCCAGTCATTAATTGCGCTGTATAACCTGCAGCAGATTATTGTTTCTGCGGAAAAAATCGCCTGATAACGTAGTCATCGCCAAAAGCCCCTGATTTATTCAGGGGCTTTTGCGTATTTAAGAGTCAGGCGCTTTCCTCTAAGATATCCGCCTTATTATTATTAAGTGAAGCAAAGAGCGATGGAAAATAGCGAAGTTCAGGCCGTGCTGATGCAGGCGCTGCCATTAGATGAAGTACATGTTCTCAGCAACGACGGCAGTCATTTTCAGGTGATCGCGGTGGGTGAGATGTTCGGTGAACTGAGTCGTGTGAAAAAACAGCAGGCTGTTTATGCGCCGCTGATGGAATACATTGCGGATAACCGTATTCATGCGGTTTCCATCAAAACTTATACCCCAACCGAGTGGGCGCGCGACCGTAAACTCAACGGTTTCTAAGCGCCTCACAGGTTGTTTTGTTGATAGATAATTGAGAGCCGTTAATGGACAAATTTCGTGTGCAAGGCCCCACCCGTTTAAGTGGTGAAGTGACCATTTCCGGGGCGAAGAATGCTGCGCTGCCAATTCTGTTTGCTGCGCTGCTGGCAGAAGAGCCGGTAGAGATTCAGAACGTGCCGAAGCTGCGTGATATCGATACCACCATGAAGCTGCTAAATTTGCTGGGTGCGCGCGTTGAGCGTAATGGTTCGGTTCACGTTGATGCTCGCGAAGTTAATGTCTTCAGCGCACCGTATGATCTGGTGAAAACCATGCGTGCCTCGATTTGGGCACTGGGTCCGCTGGTGGCGCGTTTTGGTCAGGGTCAGGTTTCATTGCCAGGCGGCTGTGCTATTGGTGCACGTCCGGTTGATCTGCACATCACTGGCCTTGAGCAACTGGGTGCGGAAATTAAACTGGAAGAAGGTTACGTCAAAGCTTCCGTTAATGGCCGCCTGAAAGGCGCGCATATCGTCATGGACAAAGTCAGCGTTGGCGCGACCGTGACCATCATGAGTGCGGCAACGCTTGCCACTGGCACGACCATTATTGAAAACGCCGCGCGTGAGCCGGAAATTGTCGATACGGCAAATTTCCTCAACACGCTGGGCGCAAAAATCAGCGGTGCAGGCACAGATAAAATTACCATCGAAGGCGTAGAACGTCTGGGTGGCGGTGTGTATCGCGTTCTGCCGGATCGTATCGAAACCGGTACCTTCCTTGTCGCTGCTGCGATTTCCCGCGGTAAAGTGGTGTGCCATAAAGCCCAGCCCGATACGCTGGATGCTGTACTCGCAAAACTGCGTGATGCGGGTGCCGAGATTGAAACCGGTGAAGACTGGATCAGCCTCGATATGCACGGTAAGCGCCCTAAGGCGGTTAACGTCCGTACTGCACCACACCCAGGTTTCCCAACCGACATGCAGGCACAGTTCACCTTGCTGAACATGGTGGCGGAAGGCACAGGCGTGATCACCGAAACCATCTTCGAAAACCGTTTCATGCACATCCCTGAGCTGATTCGTATGGGCGGTCACGCGGAAATCGAAAGCAACACTGCGATTTGCCACGGTGTTGAGACGCTGTCAGGTGCACAAGTGATGGCAACCGACCTGCGCGCCTCTGCGAGCCTGGTACTGGCCGGTTGCATCGCGGAAGGCACCACCATTGTGGACCGTATTTATCATATCGACCGTGGCTATGAGCACATCGAAGATAAACTGAAGGCCATGGGTGCCAATATCGAGCGCGTCAGCGGCGAATAACGCTGACTCAACGTTTGATGATAACCAGTCACGATAACGTGGCTGGTTTTTTTATGTCCTGGATCTCAGGTCTCCTGCCGAACCCTGGGGGATCGAATACGTTTTTTGCGATCCAGCAAGCGCGATGTAATGGGATCATAATAGCGAGTTGGCCAGATCTCGGCGGGATGTACACCGATCGCGTCAGCGATCAACCACTCTCCTTTGGGCCAGGGGCGGGAAAGTGCGTTGGAGAGTGTGGACGAGTTCAGCCCCGAATTGCGTGACAATTCAGCCATTGATGTGCCTTTTTTACGCAGTGCTGCAATCACATCTGCGGGATGCCAATCCTGTTTCCTTGCTTTCATAACGTCCTGCTCCTTGTCCATGTTATTGCGTTGTCTCTGCCGCAACGGGCGTATCCAATACAGAGATATTAGGAAAAAACAAAAACCTTATAGCAAATAATTTCCATAAGCTTCCAGTAATTGTTTTGGCCTCGCATTAAACTGAGCTCTCTTTCGCAAAAGCGATGCAAGGAATGTAATGGGCAGTCAGGTGAAGCGCTGGGAAGTAAAGCAGGGGGAGAATACGGGTGAGGCAGGAAAGAAAACGGGGCTATGCCGCCCCGTAATAGCAATCAGAAATCACGCTGCACTGACATGTGGGCCAATGCTTCGAGTGCACTACGCCACGGCGTTTCTGGCAGGGCCTGCAGAGCAGCAATGGCTTTATCCGCCTCTTCTTCAGCGCGTTTGCGCGTCCATTCCAGCGAGCCAGTTTGTTGCATGGCATCCAGTACCGGTTCCAGCAGATGGCGACCGTTGCCTTCTTCGATTGCTTTGCGGATCATCTGAGCTTGCTCTGGTGTACCGTTGTGCATGGCATGGAGCAGCGGCAGTGTCGGCTTGCCTTCGCTCAGGTCATCACCGGTATTTTTACCCAGGGTTTCGCCATCCGCACTGTAATCCAGCAAATCGTCAATTAACTGGAAAGCGGTACCCAGATAGCGACCATAATCCTGCAGCGCTTTTTCCTGCGCCGGCGTGGCTTCAGCCAGAATCGCGGAGGCTTGAGAAGCCGCTTCAAACAGGCGCGCGGTCTTACTGTAGATGACGCGCATGTAGCTCTCTTCCGTGATATCGGGATCGTTGCAGTTCATCAGCTGCAGCACTTCACCTTCCGCAATCACGTTCACTGCTTCAGACATCAGCGCGAGGATCTTTAAGGATCCCATGCTGGTCATCATCTGAAACGCGCGGGTGTAGATGAAGTCCCCCACCAGCACACTGGCAGCATTACCGAACGCGGCATTGGCAGTGGCTTTGCCACGGCGCATATCGGATTCATCCACCACATCATCGTGCAGCAGAGTCGCCGTGTGGATAAATTCGATCAGCGCCGCATTGGTGACATGTAGCGATCCCTGGTAGTTCAGCGCACGTGCCGAGAGCACCGCGATCATGGGCCGGATACGTTTGCCTCCGCCGCTGATGATGTAGTAACCCAACTGATTAATCAGTGAGACATCTGAATTCAGCTGGTCGAGGATGGTCTGGTTGACGGCCGCCATGTCCTGCGCGGTTAATTCATTAATCTGTTCTAAGTTCATTCGTCTGTTCAGCTTTGACTCGTATTTTGCATGGTAAGCGCTTTTACCCAGCGTGAGTTCAGGTAATCTGTTACTGATTGTACTTGAAAAATCGGGCTGAGAAACGTTTGCATTCGTCCTGCGCTTTTTTTCTGCAAGAGAGTGCAAAGTGCACTTGTCTTCTGCTGGAGATTTGCGTAGAATTCGCGCCCTATTGTGAATATTTATCGCGCCGCCTGATGAATAGAAAGGCATGCGCAGAAGCGGAGTTTTATATGTACGCGGTTTTCCAAAGTGGTGGTAAACAACACCGAGTAAGCGAAGGTCAGACCGTTCGCTTGGAAAAGCTGGACATCGCAACCGGCGAAACCATTGAGTTCGACCAGGTTCTGATGATTGCAAATGGCGAAGACGTGCAAATCGGCGCGCCACTGGTATCAGGCGGTGTGATCAAGGCAGAAGTTGTTGCTCACGGTCGTGGCGAGAAAGTTAAGATTGTTAAGTTTCGTCGTCGTAAACACTACCGTAAGCAAGCTGGTCACCGTCAGTGGTTCACTGATGTGAAAATCACTGTGATCGGCGCGTAAGAGGAGATCTGACAAATGGCACATAAAAAGGCTGGTGGCTCGACTCGTAACGGTCGCGACTCCAATGCAAAACGTCTGGGTGTTAAGCGTTTCGGTGGTGAATCTGTTCTGGCAGGTAGCATCATCGTTCGTCAGCGTGGCACCAAATTCCACGCAGGTACCAATGTAGGTTGTGGTCGTGACCACACCCTGTTTGCTACCGCAGACGGTAAAGTACAATTCGAAGTTAAAGGTCCTAACAACCGTAAGTACATCAGCATCGTTGCTGAGTAAGGTTGTTGTGACGCAGACGGTTAACGTCTGAACACACGAATTGAAGGCCCCGCAGCTTTGCGGGGCTTTTTACATTCTGCCGCAGGTTGCGGGATTCCCTCTGACCAAAACGCGCAGTTTGCTGTACAATTTATGTACTCCTGGCTTTGCCAGTCTTGTATTATCCGCCGCCGGTCAGCGCAGAAGACCCTGGCGGACCCGTTTGCTGTGCTTTAGTCGCCGCGAACGATAGCGTGACGGAGAAATAAAATGAAGTTTGTAGATGAAGCGACGATCCTTGCGGTTGCAGGCGATGGCGGTAATGGTTGCGTCAGCTTCCGCCGCGAAAAATACATTCCACGCGGTGGCCCGGACGGCGGCGACGGCGGTGACGGCGGTGATGTTTACCTGCTGGCGGATGAAAACCTGAATACCCTGATCGACTATCGCTTCGAGAAATCTTTCCGCGCCGAACGTGGTCAAAATGGCCAGAGCCGTGATTGCACCGGTAAACGCGGCAAAGACATCATTATCAAGGTGCCTGTCGGTACCCGCGTGATTGACCAGGGTACTGGCGAAACGCTGGGTGACATGACGCGCCACGAGCAGAAGCTGATGGTCGCGAAAGGCGGCTGGCACGGCTTGGGTAATACGCGTTTTAAATCCTCGGTTAACCGTTCCCCACGTCAGAAGACCATGGGTACGCCGGGCGAGAAGCGTGACCTGCAGCTGGAGCTGATGCTGCTGGCTGATGTCGGTATGCTTGGTCTGCCGAATGCCGGTAAATCGACCTTTATTCGCTCCGTGTCTGCGGCTAAACCAAAAGTGGCGGATTATCCGTTTACTACTTTGGTGCCAAGCCTTGGTGTAGTGCGCATGGACAACGAAAAGAGCTTCGTCGTCGCCGATATCCCGGGCCTGATTGAAGGCGCAGCGGATGGTGCCGGTCTGGGGATTCGCTTCCTGAAGCACCTTGAGCGTTGCCGTGTACTGTTGCACCTGATCGACCTTGCGCCGATCGATGAATCCGATCCGGTCGAAAACGCCCGCATCATCCTGGGTGAGCTGGAAAAATATAGCGAGAAGCTGTTCCAGAAGCCACGCTGGCTGGTGTTTAACAAATGTGACCTGCTGGACCGTGAAGAAGCGGAAAGCCGCGCTAAAGCGGTTGTGGAAGCTTTGGGCTGGGAAGACAAATACTACCTGATTTCTGCGGCCAGCCATGACGGCGTGAAAGATCTCTGCTGGGACGTGATGACCTTCATCATCGAGAACCCGAAAGAAGCGGAAGAAGAAGCGAAAGAGCCGGAGAAAGTGGCCTTCATGTGGGATGATTATCACCGCGAAGCCATGGAAACCGCTCAGGAAGTGGAAGAAGACGACGATTGGGATGACGACTGGGACGAGGAAGACGACGAAGGCGTCGAAATCATTTACCAGCGTTAATCGCAAAACAGAAAGCGGCCAATTGGCCGCTTTTTTTATGGCTGCTGAGTGCCATTTTCACCTCCCGATGAAAGGGCATCGTGTGCAGCAATCCGGCGCGATGAATCTTCCCCCTGGAATAAGGAGGTGAGGGCCGTCGCGGAAAATTACCCCAGCACCGCCACCGTCAATCGCGATGTGCAGCACAGTTGATCGCGTCCATTGCGAATCTCAATTTCCCAGCTCTGGTTGCGTGCGCCAAGGTGCAAAGGACGGCAGATGCCGCGCACTTCACCGCTGCTCACCGCGCGATGGTGGCTGGCACTGACCTCAATCCCCACCACACTTTTTCCCTCTTCCACACTCAGATAACCGGCAATCGATCCCATCGATTCCGCCAGCACCACTGACGCACCGCCGTGCAGCAGGCCAAACGGCTGCTGCGTGCGGGTATCCACTGGCATAGTTGCCTCAAGGTAATCGTCGCCAATCACCGTGAACACGATGCCGACGTGCGACACCAGCGAGTTATCCCCCAGGGTATTTAAGGTTGCCAGATCAACCGATCGTTTCCAGATTGCCATATCAGGATCCCAGCGTTGCGCCACCGTCGACCACAATATCCTGCAGCACCACGTGGCTGGCAAGATCTGAGGCCAGGAACAGAACGTTGTTCACGATCTCTTGCGGTTTCGCGATCTTACGCAGTGGGATCCCCAACTTGTACTGATCCGGGAAGCCGTTGATCATCTCCTGCTCTGCTTCCGGCGAATGCCACAGGCTACGTTGCATATCGGTATCGGTTGAACCCGGTGAAACGATGTTGCAGCGCACGCCAAACGGTGCCATTTCCAGACCGACGGTGAGGCACAGGCTACGTAGTGCGGCTTTGGAAGCGCCATAAGCGGACATGCCGAGACGTGGCGCGTGAGCCGCGTTAGAAGCGATGGTAACAATCGCCCCCGCGCGCTGCTGGCGGAATACCGGCAGCGTTTGCTGGAACATATTGAAGGCGCCACCGGCGTTCACCGCCAGACACGCCTGCCAGTCTTCGAATGCGAGTGCTTCGGTACTGCCGACGCGCAGGATCCCGGCGCCGTTGACCAGCACATCCAGACGAGGCTGCTCAGCCAGCAGACGCTGGCACACGGCTTTCACCTCCGCCGCATTCGCTACATCCAGAACCTGAGTGGCAAACGGGTAGTCGGGCTGCTCAAAACGCAGATCGAAGCCGATCACCTGTGCGCCGGCCTGATGGAATGCCAGCGCCGTGTGGTAACCAATGCCTTTACCCGCGCCAGTTACCCAGACGATTTTTCCGTTAAAGTCGAAAGAGGCACTCATTTGGCAGGCGTCCGTGACAGTAGTGCCCACCAGCCATCAATGCTCGGATTTTTTGCCAGGCTAACGAAATCGATGTCGTTGTGCACCTGGCGCCAGCGCGCCGCCAGCGCCATCACGCGTACGGAATCCAGGCCGTAGTCGATCAGGTTTTCATCATCTTCTGGCACATCGTCATCTTCCAGCAGCGGCAGAATCAGCGCACGCAGATCGTCTTTGCTCAGCGGCAGCGGCATCAGATCGGCGGTCATCACCACTTTGCCGCTGCGGCCAGCGGTGTAGGTCAGTGCCATCATGTGCTCTTCACGGCTGAAGTCGGCCAGCGCATCCGCCACCATAAACGGCTGGATGTTACGCATAAAGGCGTCAGTGGCAGTGGTCAGGCAGCCGATGTGGGCGTAAACGCCGGTAATGATCAGCTGATCGCGGCCCATCTCCTGCAGGATCGATTCCAGCGGCGAGCGGACAAAGGCGCTGTAACGCCATTTGGTTAACACCTGATCGTCCTGATCTGGCGCCAGTGTATCTACGATCTTCTGTTGATCCGGATGCTTATTCAGGCCTGGTCCCCACATGTCGTTGAGCAGTGCGCGATCGGCATCGCTCTGCTCGTTGGGCTGCGCGGTGTAGAACACCGGAATACCTTGCGCTTTGCAATAGGCGCGCAGGCGGGCAATGTTCTCCACAACCTGATCGATCAGCGGACTGTTCTCGCCCCAGAAATTCAGGAAATAAGCCTGCATATCATGGATCAGCAGGGCAGCACGCTGTGGCTCAACGGTCCATTTCACCTTGTTGGTCGGCAGTTCAGTGGCGGCAGGCAGCGCGTAAGAATTCAGTTTTGGAATAGCCATTACAATCTCCGGAATAGGTTCAGGCTTGCGCTTGTTGGTCAGCAAGCTGTTGGCGTAAACGTTTTTTATCCACCTTGCCAACCGGGGTCAGTGGCAGGGCATCTACGCAGGTAATACGATCGGGTAATTTAAACTCGGCGACACCGAGATCGCGCAGATGACGGCGCAGCGCCACCGCTTTGATCGGCTGGCTGGCAACAATAAAGGCGCAGCTTTTTTCACCCATCAGTTCATCAGTCATCGACACCAGCGCGGCATGAATCACATCCGGATGGCGCTGCAGCAAATTCTCGATCTCTTCTGCGGCGATCTTCTCGCCGCCACGGTTGATCTGATCCTTCTCGCGGCCCTGCACGGTGATGTAACCCTGCGGGTTGATCTCAATTAGATCGCCGGAGCAGTAAAAGCCGTTAGCATCAAAGCTGGCGGCATTGTGTTCCGGGCTTTTGTAGTAGCCACGGAAGGTGTACGGACCGCGTGTCATCAGACGACCCACCGTGCCGTGCGGCAGCGCATTACCGTGTTCATCCGCCACCCAGACTTCGTCATCTTCAGAAATCGGTCGGCCCTGAGTGGTCAGCACGATTTTCTCGTCATCGCCAAAGCGGGTGTAGTTCACCAGACCTTCGGCCATGCCAAACACCTGCTGTAATTGGCAGCCAATTTCGCTCTGGATACGTGCCGCCAGGGTTTCGCCGAGCTTCGCGCCGCCGACCTGAATGCGCTGCAGCGTAGCCAGCTGCTTGTTGCTACCCCATTCCTGAATCGCCTGCAGCCACAGGCTCACTGCGGGTGGTACCAGACCGGTATCGGTGACCTGGTGCTTCTCAATCAGCGGGAAGCAGAGCGTGGCGCTTGGGTCAGCGGCAAGAATCACCTGGCCCCCGGCATAAAACACACCAAGTGAACCCGGTGAGCTCATAGCGAAGTTATGCGGTGCGGGCAGGGCGATCAGATAACGCGTGTCAGCCGTGACTTCGCAGATCTCATCGCTGGCGCGAATACTGTAGTAGTAGTCGTTGTGCGTGCGAGGAATCAGCTTCGGCGTACCGGTGCTGCCACCGGAGAGCTGGAAAAACGCCACTTCATCGGCAGCAGTTGGCGTTGGCTGGTAATCGCCCGCCGCTTCCGCCATCAAAGCTTCGAGAGTGTTTTCTTTATCACCGTCATTACGCAGGATGATCTGCTGCAGTGACGGTTGAGCGGCACAAAGCGCACCAATAAAGGTGTCATCGCCAAACAGCGCGTGACTGCGATCGGCAATTAGCAGTTTAGGCTCAATCTGCGCGGCATAGGCGGTCAGCTCGGTGCGCTGATGGCTATACAGCGCGAAGACGGATGCTACGCCCAGTTTAAACAGCGCAAA
Source organism: Pantoea sp. GL120224-02 (assembly GCF_900215395.1). Taxonomy (NCBI): domain Bacteria; kingdom Pseudomonadati; phylum Pseudomonadota; class Gammaproteobacteria; order Enterobacterales; family Erwiniaceae; genus Pantoea; species Pantoea sp. GL120224-02. The sequence goes on from NZ_OBEC01000005.1 coordinate 33,173, forward strand.
GACCGTGACGTAAAACTCCGCCACGTTACCTAGCTGCACTAACGCAGTATCACCCTGTTGCAGGCCACGGCGCTGCAGGGCTGCCGCGAGGTTATCGGTTAGCTGATTCAGCTCGCGATAGCTGATTTGACGATCGCCGTCGATGACCGCGATTGCATCATTCTCTTGATGACGCGCCAGGATATCGGTCATTGGCACATCGAGCCAATAGCCTTTTTCGCGATAGCGCGCAGCCAAATCTTCAGGCCAGCGGGTATAGGGAATGCTCATGCTCTTTCCTTTATTGCAGTCCAAAAGCGCGCAACATGGTATCCAGCTTCACGCCGGTTTCGCGCCATTCTGATTCAGGTTGGGAATCGGCAACGATGCCTGCGCCCGCAAACAGTCGCACGCGTGCACCGTGCACGGTGCCACAACGAATTGTCACCACCCATTCGCCGTTGCCTTCACTGTCACACCATCCCACAATGCCGCCAAACAGCTGACGATCAAAAGGCTCTAATTGCTGAATCAGCTGCTGAGCACGCTGGTGTGGGAAGCCGCTTAATGCGGGGGTCGGATGAAGCAGGCAGGCCAGCGACAAGGCGTTCTCACGATTATCCTGTACCTCACCATCGATTTGCGTCGCGAGGTGCCATAAGGTCGCGGTGGTGATCAATGACGGTACCGTCGGCACGGACAGCAGGCGACTGCGCGGTTGCAGCGTATCGCGCATCGCATCTGTGACCAACTGGTGTTCATGACGATCTTTGCTGGAGTCCATCAGCGTATTGCCCGCTGCCTGATCCTGTTGGCTATCGTGGTGATCACGACGTGCTGAGCCCGCCAGCGGGCATGAGCTAAAATCGCGGCCCTGCTTACGCAGCATCAGCTCCGGGCTGGCCCCCACCAGTGCACCGCCTTGTGGCAGCGGCAGATGGAAGTGATAGCTATTCGGATTCTGCGCAATGACGCGTTGCATCAGTGCCGCGGTATCCACTGGCTGTTCGGTGACAATATCCATCAGGCGCGACAGCACCACTTTATCGAGGTCACCGCGTTGCGTTGCTGTCACCGCATCGGCCACCATTTGGGTAAAGACATCGTGATCCGGCACCGCCACGCGACGACGTACCTGCGGCAGCTCACTGGCAGCCGCAGGCAGCGCATTCTGTAGGTCGGCACGATGAAAAGTTTGATACGTTTCAGGAATAAACAGGGCCGCAGGCTGACTCACGTCAAACGGAATCGCACCCACCAGGATCGGATTCTCAATGCCTTGTTGTTTTGCCGCCGCAAAATGTTGATGCAGCTGAAGTTGAAAATCACCCTGCAATGATGCAGCGTCTGCCACAGAGGTGGTTATCGTGGTATAGCAGCCTTGAGTCGCGAGGCTTCGCCACGGCGAGGTAAAGAGGAACCCACGACATAACGCAGAAAAATCCTCTAATAAGGCATTTTCAAACATGGATGATTCCACCATAATTTTCACCTATAAATGATAAGATTATTAAGAATGATTATCATTTTTATTATGGGCCTGTAACCTACGTCGATTGGACAAAAGAGTCAATCCATTCGCGGGATTTCCCGCATGATTAGGCGTAATCGGAAGGTGACGTCGAGCCGTGCAATAAGCTAAAAGGTGGACCAAAACTTATGAATAAATGCGGTTTATTGGGACTGACAGCCCTGTTGTTTATTTTCCAGACTTTCACAGGGCTCGCACAGGCAGAACAGGGATGGCCGCGCACGGTGCAGGGGGCAAAGGGTTCAATTACCTTAAACAAAGCTCCGCAGCGTATTGTTTCAACCAGCGTCACCTTAACTGGATCATTGCTGGCAATTGATGCACCGGTGGTGGCCTCCGGTGCGACCGCTCCGAACAGCCGTCTGGCCGACGATCAGGGTTTTTTCCGTCAATGGGGTGAGGTGGCAAAACAGCGCCATGTAAAACGTCTCTATATTGGCGAGCCGAGTGCCGAAGCGGTGGCCGCAGAAGCACCAGACCTGATTCTGGTGAGCGCCACAGGTAATGATTCTGCGATTAAACTCGCCAGCCAGCTTTCCGCCATCGCACCGACGCTGGTGGTGAATTACGACGACAAGAGCTGGCAGGATGTGGTGACGCTGCTAGGCCAGGCAACCGGTCACGAAGCGCAGGCTGCACAGCGGGTGAAGGCTTTTGACGATCGTGAAGCAGCGTTGAAAAAAGCCATCACCTTACCGCCGCAGCCCGTGTCTGCCTTGGTGTGGAACGGCGATGGGCGTGCCGTCAACGTGTGGACCACGGAGTCAGCGCAGGGCAAACTGCTGGAGCAACTTGGCTTTACCCTCGCCGTTCCACCCGCCAGCGTGCAGCAAGGCCACAGCATGGGCCAGCGTAAAGACATCATTCAGCTGTCGGGTGAGAATGTGGGAAGCGGTTTGACGGGCAAAACCTTCCTGCTGTTTGCGGCTGATGACAAAACCACACAGTCAGTGATCGGCAATCCGTTCCTCGCGCAAAACGCGGCGGTTAAGGATAAGCAGGTATTCCCGCTTGGCGTCGATTCGTTCCGTCTGGATTACTACAGCGCCAGCAATCTGCTGGCGCGTCTGGAGAAACTGTTCGTTAAATCATGATGCCTGCTCCGCCAGCTCAGGGGCTGGCGGCGCATAACGACGTAAACGGCCCATTACACACCACATTACAATCCCCAACAGCGCTGCCGCAAAACCAAACGTGGCGGCAGCCTGTGGCGGCAATAACCACGATCCCATGGCCCCAATCATCGCCGCACCGATCGCATCTCCGGTGACATTTTGCGCGGTCCACAAGCCGTTAATGCGGCCCAGCAGATGGTCTGGCGTCAGCAGTTGAATCATCGCGTACTGCACCAGACTGTTGATGGCACTGAAATAACCAAACGCCACCAGACACAGCAGCGCCAGCGGCAGATTGGGCATCAGACTGAATAATCCCAGCGCGATAAATCCGGCCACCGCACTGCCCAGCACCAGCTGTCCCGGTCGGGCTGCATGTTTCAGTTTACCGCTGGTGAACGCGCCGATGGCGGCACCCAGCGGCACGGCTGCGTAGAGCATGCCAAGCTGGTTAGTACTCACTGACCAATGTGGTGCGAGAGCGGGGTAGAGCACGCGAATTGCGCTGGCCAGAGTGACCAGAGCACCGATCAGCGCCACCATACCGACAATCGGGCTGGCAAACAGGAACTGCACCCCGGCGGCCAGCGACTTCAGCGGATGTTCGCGCGGCTGAGGCGGTGGCGGGAGTTGCGGTAATTTCAGCAGCGTCAGTACGGTAATCAGTGTGCCAAACGCGGTTAAGCCGTAGTTCCACATTACACCGCCGTGCGCAATGACCAGTCCGGCAATGGCTGGCGAGAGGATGGAGCCAAAACGCACCGTCAGCATGGTGATGGCGCCGGCCTGCATAATGTTTTCGCGCCCCACCAGCGCCGGTGTGGCCGCCAGCAGCGCCGTGACGCCAATCGCGCCAAAGAAGCCATCCCAGAATCCCAGCAGATACACCGCAATCAGTGAAGGCTGCGGCAGCGCAGCGTTAATCGCCAGCGCGATAAAGCCCAAGCCGCAGGTGGATCGGGCAAGCAAAATCAGTTTCTTACGCTCGTAGCGATCGGCTAACACCCCGCCGGTTAGCAGACCAATAAACATACCGGATGCGGCGAGGGTGACGGCCAATCCCACCAAAAGCGGGGAGTGCGTCATCTGCTGAATCTGCACCGGCACCGCCACGGCGAGCATGCCTAATGCGACAATCGAGATGAATCGGGCAATAAATACTGCGCGAAATGCCGCATGGGTTTTCAGCAGGGAGAGATCGATAAAGTGGGAAGATTTGTTCATTTGTTCGCCTTTTTGCACCAATTTTCCTCATCGTCCGCGAGGCGAGTCATGGTAACATAGGCAAACGCGAGTAATAACGATAACCATTATCAAATTGCGTTGCGCATGCGACGACGTTGAACAGTGAAGGTTTAGAACGATGCGCCAGATCCGTGCATTAGCAGGCTCAGGGATTCTGCTCTTGCTCCTCATCGCGCTCAGCTTGATGCTGGGGGCAAAATCGATACCCATTTCCGATGTTTATCATTCTCTTACCTCAGGCTGTAACAACGCTGAGTGCGTGATTGTGCGTGATGCACGCCTGCCGCGCACTCTGGCCGGATTGCTGGCGGGTGTCGCCCTTGGGTTAGCAGGCGCACTGATGCAAAGCCTGACGCGCAATCCGCTGGCCGATCCGGGCATTCTCGGTGTCAATGCGGGCGCCGGATTTGCGGTGGTGATCGGCATTGCGCTGTTTGGCGCGGATTCTCCCCTCGACTGGCTCGGCTTCGCGTTTGCCGGTGCACTCCTGGCGTCATTGCTGGTAGCGATGACGGGGGCGATTGGCGGCGGGCGAGTCAATCCGGTACGCCTGACGTTAGCCGGCGTAGCGCTGGGCGCGGTGCTGGATGGCCTAACGTCTGGTCTGTCACTGCTCAATCCCGATATTTACGATCATCTGCGTTTCTGGCACAGCGGCTCGCTGGATATCCGCAATTTCACTGTATTGCGTACGCTGTTCCCGGCCGTGCTAATCGGCAGCGGAGTGGCACTCTATTTGTCGCAGGCGTTGAACAGTTTAAGCATGGGCGGCGATATGGCGACCGCGCTGGGCACGCGGGTGGTGCGCACGCAACTGCTTGGTTTAGTGGCGATTGCGTTGTTGTGTGGTGCGGCGACAGCGGCAGTGGGGCCGATTGCTTTTATCGGACTGATGACGCCGCATTTTGCACGCTGGATGGTCGGCAACGATCACCGCTGGATGCTGCCCGCCACGGCGATCATTACCCCGATTCTGTTGCTGGCAGCGGATATTCTGGGACGACTGCTGGTGGCGGGCGAACTGCGCGTCTCCATCGTCACGGCGATGTTGGGTGCACCGGTGTTGATTGTGCTGGTGCGCCGTAAACTCGGGCGAGGTGCGTTATGACGCGTAGGGTTAGATTACATACCACGTGGTTGTTGCTCGGATGCGCACTGCTGGCGTATCTGGCGATGACGCGAGGCGCATTGCCGATTGGTGCTGAGCAATTCTGGCAAGTGCTGGCGGGACACGGTGCCAGCAACGTCAAGCTGATCGTTTTAGAGTGGCGACTGCCGCGTGTGCTAATGGCGCTGCTGATTGGCGCGGCACTGGGCGTCAGCGGCGCGATTTTCCAGTCACTGCTGCGCAACCCGCTCGGCAGCCCGGATATTCTCGGTTTCAATACCGGTGCCTATAGCGGCGTGCTGGTGGCGCTGGTGCTGTTCAATCAGGGCATCGCCGCCATGACCGGTGCAGCGTTGGTTGGCGGTATCGGCACGGCGGCATTGGTGTATCTGTTTGCCTGGCGCAACGGGGTAGAAACCTTCCGCCTGATTATTGTCGGTATCAGTGTGCGCGCCTTGCTGATGGCACTGAATGCCTGGCTGATTATCAGTGCTTCGCTAGAGTCCGCGCTCAGTGCCGGATTGTGGAGTGCCGGTTCACTTAACGGCATCACCTGGGCGAAAACGCCGCCGGTGATTGGCGTGTTGCTGCTGTCGCTGCTGCTGATGGCGTTGCTAACACGACGGATGCGTTTGCTGGAGATGGGCGATGATACCGCCAGTGCGCTCGGCGTGCCGGTGGAGCGCAGTCGGCTGCTGCTGATGCTGATTGGCGTAGTGTTGACGGCGGCGTCCACTGCGCTGGTGGGGCCGATCTCCTTTATTGCGCTGCTGGCACCACAAATCGCGCGTCGACTCGGCGGCGGCGAGAAAGGCGCGCTGCTGCTGGCGGCGCTGTGTGGCGCACTGTTGCTGATTGCGGCTGATTTTGCTGCGCAGCATTTGTTCTTGCCTTATCAATTACCGGTTGGCGTGATTACCGTCAGCCTCGGTGGACTTTATCTGATTGCGTTACTGGTGCGGGAGGCGCGACGCCAATGATCGATATCCCTTCACGGCTGTATGGCGAAGGCCTGACGCTCGGCTACGACAAGAAAGTGGTGGCAGAAAACCTATCGGTGGCGATCCCGGAAGGTGAGCTGACAGTGATTATCGGCCCCAACGCCTGCGGTAAATCCACTTTGCTGCGCACCCTGAGCCGCCTTAATACTCCGCTGAAAGGCGAGGTGTATCTGGATGGTGAGGCGATAGCGCGTTATCCGACCAAAGAGGTGGCGCGTCGACTTGGGCTGCTGCCGCAGAGTTCCAACGCACCGGCTGGCATCAGCGTTACCGAACTGGTGGCACGTGGGCGTTACCCGCATCAAGCGCTGTTTGGCCGCTGGCGCAGTGAAGATGAAGAGGCGGTGCAAAGCGCGATGCGGGCAACCGGCGTGGCGGATTTGGCGCAGCAGCCAGTGGATACCTTGTCCGGCGGGCAGCGTCAGCGCGTATGGATTGCCATGGTGCTGGCGCAGCAAACCCCGCTGCTGTTGCTGGATGAGCCAACTACCTGGCTGGATATCACCCATCAGATTGAACTGCTGGAACTGATGCAGGAGTTGAATCAGCAGCATGGCCGCACGCTGGTGGTGGTGTTGCACGATCTTAATCACGCCTGCCGTTATGCCACCCATTTGATCGCCATGCGTCACGGCAAGATTTTGGCCGAAGGCAAGCCCGCAGAGATCGTAACACCCGCGTTGATTGAACAGGTGTACGGTTTGCGCTGCGTGATTGTGGAAGATCCGGTGGCGCACACGCCAATGATCGTGCCGCTGGGAAGAGGAAAGTAAGCGGTCTGGCTGCACAAAGCCTGTCATCGCGGGAATCTAAATGCTGTGACCGGCACACCACAGTGGAGCATCGTGTCGGGAGGTCTTAACGCAGCGCCCTGCACAGGGCAGGCAGGTTGATTGCAGTGAGGCTTGATCTCAACGCCCTGTAAAAGGCAGAGAAGTTTATCGCCGGGAGGCCTTTCGACCTCCCGGAAATCGGCTGACGCTAGCCTAATATCCGCTGCAACAGCGGGCCAATCTGCTTAAACATCTGCGGGGAAATAATCTCCACGTGTGCACAATCCATCGGCCAAACCTCTAACTCACCGACATACGGTGCCCAGGCGCGACGCGCATCCTGACCGGGCTGCTGCGTCTGCTCGGCGAGGAACAGTGTGGCGCGACCGTTGAAACGCGCACTGCGCGCGGTGGCCAACAGACGCACCGAACTGGCGTAGTTGGCTTCGATGGTATCGAACATCGCGCGCATCTCTTCGCCCGCCTGATGGCGCTGGGCAGCGATAAACTGCTCGCGCTCGCGATTCACCTCTTCCAGCACCGCCGGATCCAGCACATTCTCGCCACGCTTTTCATCCCAGTTCTGCGTTTCCGGCGGCCAGGTATCGAGCAGGCCGAGGAAGGCTACCTCTTCACCTGCCGCTTCCAGTCGTGCCGCAATACCTTGCGCCAGCGTGCCGCCCAGCGAATAACCGAGGAAGAAGTACGGTCCGTGCGGCTGCACGTTCCGTAAGGTTTGCAGATGCGCATCACACACCTCGTCGAGATGCGCGCTTTGGTTCAGCGGGCTCTGGGGATTCGGCGACTGAATCCCCACCAGCGACCAGCGCTGATCGAGATAGCGCTGCAGAATACTGAACTGCCAGGCAAAACCCGACGCCGGATGGAAGCAGAACAGTGTCGGACCGTTGCCCTGACGCAGCGGCAGAACGGCTTCAAAACCTGCCTGCTGATGCGATTGAGTATCGCTCAGCAACCGGGCGAGTTTTTCCACCGTTGAAGCCACCATAATCTGCCCCACCGAAACCGGCTGTTGCAGTTCGCGGCGCAGTTGGGCAGCTAAGCGCATTGCCAGCAGTGAGTGTCCACCGAGGGCGAAGAAATCATCCAGGGCGCTGATGGTGTCACGCGCCAGCAACTGGCAGAAAGCCTGCGCCAATTGGGTTTCCAGACCGGGATGCGGTTCACGGCCCACGCTGTCAGCTGCATTTTTTGGCAGCGGTAAGGCTTTGCGATCCAATTTACCATTGCTGCTCAGCGGGAAGGCATCCAGTTGCACAATCGCCACCGGCACCATATGTGCAGGCAGCCGTTGCGCCAGTGCATCACGCAGCGCGTCGCCATCGACAACGTGCTCTGCGACGACGTAACCCACCAGCTGACGCGCGTCACCGCCTTGTGCAGCGGCACCGCCGAGTACCACCGCGTGCGTGACTGCCTGCTCAATACCGGGCTGTGCGCTCATCACATGATCGATTTCGTTGAGTTCGATACGCTGGCCTCGGATCTTCAGCTGATCGTCGCTGCGTCCGAGGTATTCCACCGCGCCGTTATCCAGCCAGCGCGCCACGTCACCGGTTAGGTACATGCGTTCGCCAGCGGCAAAAGGATCGGCGATAAAGCGGCTGGCGGTCAGATCCGGGCGGCCAAGATAGCCGTGTGCCAGCTGTACGCCGGTTAAGTAAAGATCGCCCGCCACACCAGGCGGCACCGGCTGCATACGCGCATCAAGAATGCGAAGTCCGGTATTCCACACCGGGAAACCAATCGGCACGCTGGCCCCTTCAACGGCTGCCAACGCTTCGCCAAACGCCGGATACCAGCTGACATCTACCGCCGCTTCGGTCGGGCCGTAAAGATTGTGCAGCGGCACCTGCGTCAGTTTTTCCCATTCACGCGACAGATCGGTCGGCAGCGCTTCACCGCTACAGAAGACGTTACGTAAGCTGCCACAGCAGGCAATCGCTGGCGCACTGTCCAGCGCCGCGACAAAGGCGGCCAGCATCGAAGGGACAAAGTGCGTGGTAGTCACTTTGTAACGCGCAAACAACTGCTGAAGGGCTTCCGGATCGCGGTGCGCTTCCGGCGGTGCCATCACCAGTTGCGCGCCTACCAGCAGCGGCCAGAAGAATTCCCATACGGATACATCGAAACTGCTTGGGGTTTTCTGCAATACCACATCGTCGGCTTGCAGCGGATAGCGATCCTGCATCCACAACAGGCGGTTGACGATCGCTTCATGACCGACCAATACGCCTTTCGGACGCCCGGTAGATCCTGAGGTGTAGATGATGTAAGCGCCATCCTGTGGTGTCGGCGCGCTGGCAGGTGGTGGCGCGTCTGGCGCGGTATAGAGCGCATCAAAGTGCAGCTGCTTAACAGAATCGATAGCGCTAAAGCGGGCGCTCAATTCCACTGAGGTGATCAGCGTTTTGGGGGCGGCATCTTCCAGCATTAGCTGCAAACGTTCGTCGGGGTAGCCGGTATCGAGCGGCAGATAGGCCGCGCCGAGCGACACAATCGCCTGCAGTGCCAGTGAGAGCTGCACTGAACGCGGCAATGCCACTGCGACGATATCGCCGCGCTGGACGCCCGCTGCACTAAGATCCGCTGCCAGAGCATACAACTGCTGCTGCATCTCACGGTAGCTTAACTGGTGCGTCGCATCAGCCAGCGCCGGGGCATCAGGCGTACGCGCGGCCTGTTGCGCCAACAGTGAGGCCAGCGTTTCTGCAGGAACAGGGTGCGCGGTCTGATTGATACCGGCAATTTGTACGTGCTCTTCTGTGGTTAGCAGATCCAGTTCACCCAACGCACGCTGTGGTTGCTCCGCCAGCTGATCCAGCAGCAAAGCAAAACGGCTGGCGTGGCGAATCAGCGTCGATTCGCTATAGCGCTCCGCATTCGCCAGCAACTCCAGCGTTAGTTCACCCTGTTCGCTAATGTAGATAGCGATTTCCAGATCGCGCACCGGGCCTGATGCCAGCTGATGGGTTATGCCTTCAACGCCAGCAAAATCGAGTTGATAGTCAAACATCTTCAGGTTGATCACCGGACCGTACAGCGGGTCACCATCGCCCAAACGTCCAAGATCGCGCTGCACCTGTTCCGCGTCATAACGCTGGTGGCGGCGCATTTTCTTCACTTCACCAGCCAGTTGGGCAGCCAGCGTACTCAGCGGCTGGGTGGGATCGTAATGCACGGCCATCGGCAGCACGTTGATCACCGGACCGGTGGCACACAGCGCGGCGGATCCGATGCGGCGCATAAAGATGAATCCAGCGGCGAAATCATTTTGTCCGCTGAGTCGCGCCAGCCACAGCGCCACCAGCGCAAAGGCCAGGTCAGCAGCGCTGGATTGTGGATGCTGATTCACCAGGGTTTGGAAGGTGCTGCGATCGAGCGTCACGCTGTGGCGCAGCAGATCGGTGGTCGCGCTTTGTCCAGCCAGCGGCAGCGGTGATAGCGAAGCCGGTGAGGGCAGCGCTGCGCCTTTCTCGCGCCAGAAATCACCATCGCGCGTGAATGAAGAGGATTCCTGATAACGCTGGTACTCTTCGACGACTTCGCTAAACGGGATGAACGGGGTTGGCTCGGCCTCTTGCTGCTGCACGGCGGCAGTGTAAAGGTTAGCAATACGGCGAGTGATGGCGGTAAAGCTGAAACCATCCACCACTAAGTGGTGATAACGCTGATACCAGAACCAGTGCTGATCGCCAATGCGATACAGCGTGTGATGCCATAAAGGTGCAGCGCTCAGTACGCGTAGATCACCGTTCATGTCTTCACGCATTAACGCGCGGGCTTTGGTGGCCGCATCGGGTTCAGCGCGCAAATCCACGATTTTTGGCGCACTGAACGTCTGCGGTTGCAGCCACTGCAGTGCTTCGCCCTCGACTTCGGCAAACGCCATATTCAGCGTATCGGCTTCCTGCATGCCAGCCACGATGGCCTGCGCGAGCAGGTCTGTGTCGATGGCGCCGGACAATTCGACAAAGTGCGCTACTGCATATGCATTGTGGTGCTGGGTCAGCTGGTCGGCAATCCAGATGCCGGGCTGGGCTGCCACTAAGGGCAAGGTGTGTTGGTCGGTCATGGTTTTGTTCATCAGAGATTCAGACATCTGTGCTCCGGTTTGCGTCCTGCGTGATGAAGTTAAGTCGGATTGCGCCACAGGGCTTGCAGACCGTCGAGCAGACCACCGCGCCAGCATAGTGCGTCATGGCCGCCCTCCACCGGCAGGTAATTTACCTGATAGCCGGCAGCGGTAAGTTTTTGTTCTAATTGTTGATTGGCTTGCAGAATCAGGCCTTCACGTTTACCTGCCTCCAGCCAGAAACGCAGCGGCTGTTTCGGTGCCAGGCCGCTATCCAGCGCCTGCAACAGCCAGCCGTATGGGTTGCCACGTTCGGGCCACCAGAATGATCCGGAGAGGCTTAGTGCATTGCCAAACGTCTCCGGGAAATGCAGCGCGGCAAACACCGATGCCAGCCCGCCGAAACTTTGTCCAGCCACCAGCGTGCTATCTGCCTGTTGGCGATAGGGTGCCCATTGCGCCACCTGCGGCAGTAACTCCTGCTGCACGGCTTGCCAGAACTGCGGATTACAGGGCAGTTCACGACTACGGTGTTCACGATCGATGATGTCAATTAACAGATAAACGGCAGGGGGAAGTTTCCCTGCGTCAGTAAGTTGCTGCAATGGCCCGGCAATCGGCATTTGATTCGCCCAGAACTGCCCATCCAGCAGAATGGCCAGTGGACGTTGCGCGTTATCGGATTCGCCGGTGGCATAAATCCACACTTTGCGACTGTTACTTAGTAACGCGCTATCCCACTGATATTGTTGCAAAGAAACAGCCGATGCGCTGCCATCATCCACGGCTTGCCAGATTTTCTGGTCAGGGGCCTGCGGGAGATGCAGCGGCGAAACGCCCATGCCACGCCCACCGGCCCAGCCGCGCAGTGTATTCAGGGGATCGGCCTTCGCCGTGGGGAATTTGTCACGCCACCAGTTTCGCAAGGCATACATGTCCGCTTCACCGCTAAAGTCGGTTGCCTGCTCATCGGGCATCAGGCAGTAGCTGCCGCGCCAGTTTGATGGCAGCGCAGTTTGCCAGTACCACACATCGGTACCCGTTACGCGCACCAATGACTGCGGTGGACGTTTCTGGTGGTGATCGGTCACGCCAGTGATGTTGATCCATACACGCTGAGTCGCTGACGTTTTTTCGCTGCCTTGGGGATCGCGCCAGAAGAAGGTCACCAGGCAGGTGCCATCCTGCTGAGGGTCAATTCGCGGAATACCCTGAGTTTGTTGCTCCTGCCACCAGGCTTCGCTACCGGTTACATCATTTCGCCAGGTCATAGGGGCTGCCAGTCACTGTGTAGGGAAAGATTTACATAAGATTAATAATTAATACTATTGATAACTATTTGCATTTGCAATAGGGTGTTTCCGCTCAAAAGAGCACGCTCGTTCCGCCTGACTCTTTCCTTCCTGGAAGGTTACGCAACGGATGGCACTGCCAGGTCTGGAACTGGGCGCGATAAGGACAGGGATATTCTCACCGGCTCGCCAGTTAAGAATCCAACGGCATTTTACTGGCCATCCAGGAATGAAAAACAATGACGCGTTACTCACGATTATCATTAGCTATTTTGATTGAACTGGGGCTGAGCGCCTCACTGCTCTCAGGCAGCGCCTGGGCAGCAGACACTTCCAGCAAGACGACCAGCAGCCAATCCACTACCGACGCCGAATCGATGAACGGCGGCACGTTGATGGTGACCGCCCAGCAGCAAAACCTGCAGGCACCCGGCGTTTCCACCATCACATCAGATGAAATTAAAAAGCATCCGCCTGCACGTGATGTCTCTGAAATTATTCGCACCATGCCGGGCGTTAACCTGACCGGTAACTCCACCAGTGGCCAGCGCGGTAACAATCGCCAGATCGATATTCGCGGCATGGGCCCGGAAAACACCCTGATTATGGTGGATGGTATGCCAATCACCAGCCGCAACTCCGTACGTCTGGGCTGGCGTGGTGAGCGTGATACGCGCGGTGATACCAACTGGGTGCCGCCAGAAATGATCGAACGCATTGATGTGATTCGTGGCCCGGCCGCGGTGCGTTACGGTAACGGCGCAGCAGGCGGTGTGGTTAACATTATCACCAGGAAATATACCGATCAGCAGTGGCACGGTTCGTGGAATACCTACTTCAATGCGCCGGAACACAAATCGGAAGGCGCGACCAAACGCACTAACTTCAGCCTCGAAGGGCCGCTGGGTGATGACTTCAACTTCCGCTTGTACGGTGGCTTAGCGAAAACCCAGGCCGATGCTTATGACATCAACGAAGGCCATGCGGCAGCGCGTACCGGTACGTATGCGGGCAGTTATCCTTCTGGTCGTGAAGGCTCGGTCAATAAAGATATCAATGCGTTACTGAGCTGGGCATTTGCTCCGATGCAAACCCTGGAGTTGCAAGCGGGTTACAGCCGTCAAGGCAACCTTTACGCAGGCGATACGCAGAACACCAACACCAGTGCGCTGGTGAAAAGCCTCTATGGCGATGAAACTAACCGCCTGTATCGCCAGAATATCTCGTTGAAATGGACCGGTGCCTGGGATAACGGTGTCAGCACCAATACCTATGCGCGCTATGAGAAAACCCGTAATACTCGTATCAATGAAGGTCTGGCGGGCGGTACAGAAGGTATCTTCTCTAACGATGGTTTCAACACCATTCAGTTAGACGATATTTTACTGCACAGCGAAGTTAGCATTCCGTTTGAGTGGCTGATTAATCAGACGGCAACGCTGGGCGCCGAATGGAACCAGCAGAGCATGAAGGATCCCTCTTCAACCACTCAGGCTGCTAACTATGGCTCTGTACCTGGCGTGTCGAATACCGGTCGTAGCCCGTATTCGCAGGCGGAAATCTTCTCGCTGTTCGCTGAAGACAACATGGAACTGACCGACAGCACCATGCTGACGCCGAGTCTGCGTTTCGATCATCACTCGATTGTGGGTAACAACTGGAGCCCGTCTCTGAACCTGTCGCAAGGTTTGGGTGATGACTTCACACTGAAGATGGGGGCGGGCCTGGCTTATAAAGCGCCAAGCCTGTACCAGACTAACCCGAACTACCTGCTGTACAGCAACGGTCAGGGCTGTGCTGCCAGCACCGGTGCCTGTTATCTGCAAGGTAACCCAGACCTGAAAGCCGAAAACAGTTTCAACAAAGAGATTGGACTGGAGTGGAAACACGAAGGCTATCAGGCGGGTCTGACCTGGTTCCGTAACGATTACCGCAACAAGATTGAAGCGGGTTACGCAGCCGTCGGTAAAGCCTCAAACGGCACCACGGATATCTACAAGTGGGAAAACGTACCGAAAGCGGTGGTGGAAGGGCTGGAAGGTACGGTGAATGTGCCGTTCTCGGATAGCGTGAGCTGGAACAACAACTTCACCTACATGCTGCAGAGTAAGAACAAGGAAACCGGCGATCGTCTGTCGATCATCCCGGAATACACTCTGAACTCGACGCTGAGCTGGCAGGCAACGCAGGATCTGTCGCTGCAAACCACCCTGACCTGGTACGGCACGCAAACACCGAAAAAGTATGACTACAAAGGTCAACCGGTGACGGGAAGCGCGGCCGAAAAAGTGAGTCCTTACTCTATCATTGGCCTGAGCGGGACTTATGATGTGAATAAGTACGCCAGCGTCACCCTGGGTATCGACAACCTGTTTGATAAGCGTCACTTCCGCGAAGGTAATGCGCAAACCACCGGTAACGCCACAACAGGCGCCTACCTGTACGGTGCGGGTGCCAATACTTATAACGAATCAGGCCGTACTTACTACATCAGCCTCAACACTCACTTCTAAAGCAGTTGATGCGGTAAATAGCAGCGGGCAATCAGCCCGCTGCTATCTTTACGGTTGACCAGCTCCAGCCTGCCACGGTGCATCTGTACAATGCGCAGCACAATGTTCAGACCTAATCCGCTGCCACCGTAACGCTGATCGCGACGGCGGAAGGCTTGCGTCAGTTCTTCTGCCGCATCGGCCTCAATGCCCGGCCCCTGATCCCACACCTCGATAATCACCTGCTGCTTGTCCTGCTGCATATTCACCTTCACTTCACTGCCTTCCGGGCTGTAGCGTGAGGCGTTTTCCAGCAGATTACGCAGCATCAGGCGCAGCAACACGGCTTCACCCTGTTGCGGAATATCTTTGCCGTGCGGCCAGTGCAGTGTTTGCTGTCGCTGTGCATAAAGTTCGGCCATTTCCGGCTGCAGCGGCTGCATGATGTCTTTTTGCCACAGCAACTGCTGATAGTGACCGCCTGCCAGCGCCTGGCCGGCTCGCGACAGCATCAGTAGTTGCTCCACGGTGTGCATCAACTGGTCGATACGTTCAATCAGCATCTCACTCTGCGGCACGTTCTGCTGGTGCAGCAGTTCAAGGTGCAGACGTAAACCGGCCAAAGGGGTACGCAATTCATGCGCGGCATCGGCGGTGAAGAGGCGTTCCTGTTGTAGCGTGTGGTCGAGCCGCGAAAATAGCTGATTAATGGAGGTGGTCACGGCAACGATTTCATCCATTTCTGAATAAACCGGCAGCGGGGTGAGATTATCGGCGGAGCGATGGGCGAGGCTATCCTGCAGGGATCGTAATGGACGAATGATCCAGTTAATCGCCCAGAATGACAGCAGCAGCGTCAGAGCGATCATCACCAGTGAAGGCAACAGCAGTGAAGCGATGGCTTCACGGATCTCATTCTCGACGCGGTCGTTACGCGCCTGAGCAGACAGCGTTTCGTTGACCAGGAAACTGATCTGTTCGCGACTCTCATGCCATAACCAGATGGCGCTCATCACCTGGCAGGTGAGGAGAATCAGCGCCAGCATAATCAGTAACCGCTGACGCATGCTATTCATTCGCGCACTTCCAGGCGGTAGCCCACGCCACGCACGGTTTTGATACGATCTTTTCCGAGCTTACGGCGCAGATTGTGGATATGAACTTCTAAGGTGTTAGATCCGGGATCGTCATTCCAGCTATAGAGATCCTGCTGCAGCGTTTCGCGATGGACGTTCTGACCGACACGCATTAACAGGCGCGTCAGCAGTGCGAACTCTTTTGGGGTAATTTCCAGTGGACGCTCTTCCAGCAAAACCTGCTGCGAACTGAGATTGAGGGTGAGATCACCTTGTTGCAGCAAATTATCGCTGTGGCCCTGAAAACGACGAATCAGTGCACGCACGCGTGCCTGCAGTTCAACCAGCGCGAAAGGTTTGACCAGATAATCGTCGGCACCGGCATCCAGGCCATCCACGCGATCCTCCAGTGCATCACGCGCCGTCAGGATCAACACCGGTACGTTGATGCCATCGCGCCGCCACTGACGCAGCAACGTGGCACCATCGCGATCCGGTAAACCCAGATCCAGAACGATCAGGCTGTACTGCCCACTGCGTAAGAAAGCATTACTCTCTGCAGCAGTACTCGCGCAGTCAACAGCATATCCTTGTGCGCTAAGGGCCTGAGCCAGGCCCGATTGCAACAGCGCGTCATCTTCAACGATCAGCAATTTCATTAGTTGTTTTTGTTGATATCCGAGTAGAGGCGGCTTTCAAAGCGTACCAGAGGAATGCGCCGCGTTTTCTGATCTTCAGGCGGCACCGCATAACCAGAAAGATACTGCACAAAGGCGACACGTGCACCGCTAGAAGTGGTAATAAATCCAGCCAGATTATAAACGCCCTGCAGCGAACCGGTTTTTGCCGAGACTTTGCCATCCAGTCCGGCTTCATGCAGGCCACCACGATATTGCAACGTGCCGTCATAACCCGCCAACGGCAGCATCGAAATATAGTTCAGCGTTGAGTCGTTTTTCGCGATGTATTGCAGTACCTGCATCATGGTATCTGGCGCAATCAAATCGTGACGCGACAAGCCTGAACCATCGACCTGAATGCTGTTGCCGAGATCGACGCCTGCTTTTTCACGCAGTATGCGGCGTACCGCATCGGAACCGGCGCGGAACGTGCCGGGTACGTTGAAATAGTGATGGCCGATGGTGCGGAACACCGTATCCGCAATCATGTTGTCCGATTTCTTCAGCATGGTGTGCAGCAGATTGTGCAGCGGCGCGGATTGCGTCGACGCGAGCACGGTTCCCGGTGAGGTAACCTGCGTCTGACGCACTAAATGGCCGCTGTAATCGATATCCGCGGCACGTAGTTCGGCCTTGAGGATTTCGCCCGCCCAGGCGGCACCATCTTGCACCGCAAACGCCAGCGGCAAGGGTTCGGTGCGTTGGCGCATGCAGCCGGTCAGCGTGTAGCGGTTCAGTTCGCCTGGCACCACATCCAGTTCGCAATATTGCCCATCACCACTGTTGCGGCCAATGGTACGCACCTGACTGAACATATGTGCCGGATAATAGGACGCAATGCGCACAAAGGCGTTTTCGCCCGGCGTGGTGGCGCTATAGAGCGAGACTGAGAAGCAGTTTTTGTCGACAATGGCCGCCCCAGGTGGGGCGCTGAAGCACTGCGTCAGGTCATTCCACGGCCAGCCGGGTGCCATATCGTGGCTGGCGAACACGGACGTGTCGATCACCAGATTGCCTTTGATATGCGTAATGCCCTGCTTTTTCAGGGCCGCCACCATGTTGCGCAGATCCTGACGGCTCAGTGTCGGATCGCCACCAAAGCGCGCCACTAAGTCGCCATTGAGCGTGCCATCGCTGACTGCACCCTTGGTTTCCATCGTGGTTTGAAAACGGAAGTCCGGACCGAGTTCCAGCAGGGCCGCCAGCGCGGTAATCACCTTCATGGTACTGGCCGGCAATGCCATCTGTTTGCCGTGATAGTCGATTATCGGGGTTGATGCGCCCACTTTTTGTACCATCAGCGCCAGGTTTGCGCCGTCTGGCAAATACTGCATGTATTCTTCAACGGGGGCTGCTTGTGCCTGCAGCATAAACGCACAGGTTAATCCGGTAACAAGTCGTGAAAATCGCATAATCTCGCGGTAACTGACGGGTGAAGGCGTCAATACTACGTCCCGAGGCGGTGCAAAGTAAACGATGACCCACAGGGAACTCTGGGGTAAAATACGTATCAAAATGCAAAACCGAACCTGACCCGGAAAGCTTTCCGGGTCAGGCTTCTTTTGCTTGTGAAAAGAGGTAACGCGCCGCAGAAGCTGTTTTCTGCTGTCACCGGTCAGGATGACGCCGTTAACCAGGATAGATGACGAGGAGCCAAAATGAATCAGATTCCGATGACGTTGAAAGGCGCTGAGAGCCTGCGTGAAGAGCTGAACGAACTGAAAACCGTGAAGCGTCCGCGCATCATCGCCTCTATTGCCGAAGCCCGTGAGCATGGCGATCTAAAAGAAAATGCCGAATACCACGCTGCCCGTGAAGAACAGGGTTTTTGCGAAGGACGTATTCAGGAGATTGAAGCCAAACTCTCCAACGCTCAGGTGATTGATATCACGACGATGCCGAAAACCGGCCGCGTGATTTTTGGTGCTACCGTGACCATTTTGAATGTGGATACGGACGAAGAATTCACTTACCGCATCGTGGGTGATGATGAAGCTGACTTCAAACAAAACCTGATTTCAGTGAACTCGCCGATGGCGCGTGGTTTGATTGGAAAAGAAGCAGACGACGTTGCGATTGTGAAGACACCGGGCGGCGATGTGGAATATGAAGTGTTAAAGGTGGAATACCTTTAAGATATTGCTACGCTTTGAAATGTGTAGCCGCATATTGTAAAGAAAGGAAAAAGGCCGCATAGCGGCCTTTTATCCCATGCAGGAGCATGGCACTTTCTCTGCCCGTCATGGCAGCCTTTACGGCTTAATTAACGTGGCAGAGTAACTTTGCGCTCTTTTGCAGGGCGATACAGCACCAGCGTGTTGCCGATGACCTGTACGTTACAAGCTTTTGTTTCACGTACGATAGCGTCAACGATCAGCTGCTTGGTTTCACGATCTTCAGAGGCAATTTTCACCTTGATCAATTCGTGATGCTCGAGCGCCAGTTCGATTTCGGCGAGCACGCCTTCGGTCAAGCCATTACCGCCCAGCATAACAACGGGCTTCAGTGGATGGGCAAGGCCTTTCAGGTGCTGTTTTTGTTTGGTACTCAGATTCATCGTATTTTTTACTTACTCAGGGATTGAAAACGGTTCATTCTACCGCCATCTCGGGTATATCGCCAAATCAACGCGACTCATTGCGTACTGATTTATCGCTACGATGAAGATTTAATTGGAAAAATTATGACGGGTAAAAAGCGTTCGGCCAGTTCCAGTCGCTGGCTACAGGAACACTTTAGCGATAAATATGTGTTGCAGGCACAGAAAAAGGGGTTGCGTTCGCGCGCCTGGTTTAAACTGGACGAAATTCAGCAGGGTGACAAGCTTTTCAAACCCGGCATGACAGTGGTAGATCTGGGTGCTGCGCCCGGCGGTTGGTCGCAATATGCGGTACAACAGATTGGATCTAACGGTCGTATTATTGCCTGTGACTTGCTTCCCATGGACCCGATCGTCGGTGTCGATTTTTTACAGGGCGACTTTCGTGAAGAGGCAGTGCTGAACGCATTGCTGGAGCGAGTAGGTGATCAAAAGGTGCAAGTTGTTATGTCTGACATGGCGCCGAACATGAGTGGTACACCTGCGGTTGATATTCCACGATCGATGTATTTGGTAGAGTTGGCGCTGGAAATGTGTCGGGATATCCTGGCGCCTGGCGGCAGTTTTGTAGTGAAAGTGTTTCAGGGAGATGGCTTCGAGGAATACCTGCGGGAAATTCGCTCCCTATTTACGAAAGTGAAAATTCGTAAGCCAGACGCTTCTCGTTTACGTTCGCGTGAAGTGTACATTGTGGCGACAGGGCGCAAACTATAGCTCTCGGTACCGGAATCAAAGCAAGGCGAACTGCGTTTACTCTGATGTGTAATTCTGAGTTTCAGTGAAAAGCAGTAAAATCATCAGCGCCGCGATTCCAGGTCTGAAGGATATATAGTACCCTACGCTGTCTGTTAACACCGTTGTAATATGAGGTTAATCCCTTGAGTGACATGGCGAAAAACCTGATTCTCTGGTTAGTCATCGCGGTCGTGCTGATGTCTGTCTTCCAGAGCTTTGGGCCCAGCGAGTCGAATGGCCGTAGGGTTGATTATTCAACCTTCCTGTCGGAAGTGAACCAGGATCAGGTCCGCGAGGCACGTATTAACGGGCGTGAGATTAACGTTGTCAAAAAAGACAGTAATAAATATACGACTTACATTCCTGTCAACGATCCAAAGTTGCTTGATAACCTCTTGACCAAAAACGTCAAAGTGATTGGCGAACCACCAGAAGAGCCAAGCCTGCTGGCTTCCATCTTCATCTCCTGGTTCCCAATGCTGCTGTTGATTGGCGTTTGGATCTTCTTTATGCGGCAGATGCAGGGCGGCGGTGGCAAAGGCGCGATGTCCTTTGGCAAGAGTAAAGCCCGCATGCTGACCGAAGACCAGATTAAGACCACGTTTGCTGATGTCGCAGGTTGCGATGAAGCGAAAGAAGAAGTGGGTGAACTGGTTGAATATCTGCGCGAGCCAAGTCGCTTCCAGAAACTGGGTGGTAAGATCCCGAAAGGCGTCCTGATGGTCGGCCCTCCGGGTACCGGTAAAACCTTGCTGGCTAAAGCGATTGCTGGCGAAGCAAAAGTGCCGTTCTTCACTATCTCCGGTTCTGACTTTGTTGAAATGTTCGTGGGTGTCGGTGCATCTCGTGTGCGCGACATGTTCGAGCAGGCGAAGAAAGCCGCGCCGTGCATCATCTTTATCGATGAAATCGATGCTGTAGGCCGTCAACGTGGCGCCGGTTTAGGCGGTGGTCATGATGAACGTGAGCAGACGCTGAACCAGATGCTGGTTGAGATGGATGGCTTCGAAGGTAATGAAGGCATCATCGTTATCGCCGCAACTAACCGTCCAGACGTACTTGACCCCGCGCTGCTGCGCCCAGGTCGTTTTGACCGACAGGTTGTGGTCGGTCTGCCAGATGTCCGCGGTCGTGAACAGATTCTGAAAGTGCATATGCGTCGTGTGCCGCTGGCCACTGACATCGATGCAGCGATCATCGCACGTGGTACGCCGGGCTTCTCGGGTGCTGACCTCGCTAACCTTGTCAACGAAGCGGCACTGTTTGCTGCACGTGGCAACAAGCGTGTGGTCTCGATGGTTGAGTTCGAGAAAGCGAAAGACAAAATCATGATGGGTGCAGAACGTCGCTCCATGGTGATGACGGAAGCGCAGAAAGAATCCACCGCTTACCACGAAGCGGGCCATGCGATTATTGGTCGTCTGGTACCGGAACACGATCCGGTGCATAAAGTGACAATTATCCCGCGTGGACGTGCGCTGGGTGTGACCTTCTTCTTGCCAGAAGGTGACGCGATTAGCGCCAGCCGCCAGAAACTTGAAAGCCAGATCTCAACGCTGTATGGCGGTCGTCTGGCGGAAGAGATCATCTACGGCGCAGAACACGTTTCTACCGGTGCATCTAACGACATTAAAGTCGCCACTAACCTGGCGCGCAACATGGTGACGCAGTGGGGCTTCAACGAGAAGTTAGGTCCGTTGCTGTATGCTGAAGAAGAAGGCGAAGTGTTCCTCGGCCGCTCTGTGGCTAAGGCGAAACACATGTCAGATGAAACAGCACGCATCATCGACCAGGAAGTTAAACACCTGATCGACAGCAACTACCAGCGTGCTCGTGTTCTGCTGGGTGAGAACATGGACATCCTTCACGCGATGAAAGACGCGCTGATGAAGTATGAAACCATTGATGCGCCACAGATTGATGACTTAATGGCTCGTCGTGAAGTTCGCCCACCAGCAGGTTGGGATGATTCAGGCAGCAGCAGTTCATCGGACAACAATGGGACGCCAAAGGCGCCACGTCCGGTTGATGAACCGCGTACGCCAAATCCTGGCAACACCATGTCAGAACAGCTCGACAAGTAAGAGGCCACAAACCTCAGCAAAAACCCCGGCCGGTCCGGGGTTTTTTACATTCAGTGATACCGTGATTCCCAAGGAGATTCCCGCCATGAAGTTGTTCGCCCGTGATTCCCATCTCGATCTGTCGTTTCCCCATGTGATGGGTATTTTGAATGTCACGCCGGACTCCTTCTCTGATGGCGGAACACACAACACATTGGTGGATGCGCTGACCCATACCAATGAGATGGTGAATGCGGGCGCAACCATCATCGATGTCGGCGGGGAATCTACGCGGCCAGGAGCCGATGAAGTCAGCGTAGATGAAGAGTTAGCACGCGTGATTCCGGTGGTTGAAGCTATCGCCCAGCGTTTTGAAGTGTGGATTTCTGTTGATACTTCAAAGCCAGAGGTGATCCGTGAATCGGCGCGAGTGGGTGCTCACATCATTAATGATATTCGTTCACTGTCAGAACCGGGTGCATTGGCAGCGGCAGCGGAGACCGGTCTGCCGGTATGCCTGATGCACATGCAGGGCGAACCGCGCACTATGCAGCAAGCACCTGAATATCAGAATATCGTGGGTGAAGTGGACGCTTACTTCCAGGCACAGATTGCACGTTGCGAAGCGGCAGGCATTAAAAAAGAGAATCTGTTGCTCGACCCTGGCTTCGGTTTCGGTAAGAATCTCAACCACAATTATCAACTGCTGGCTGAACTCAGCCATTTCCACCATTTTGGCTTACCACTATTGGTCGGAATGTCGCGCAAATCGATGATTGGCCAGCTGTTAAATGTCGGTCCGACGCAGCGTTTGACCGGCAGCCTGAGCTGTGCGGTGATTGCCGCTATGCAGGGCGCACAAATTATTCGCGTGCATGATGTGAAAGAGACTGTCGAAGCGATGCGTATTGTTGAAGCGACACGGAGAGCAAAAGGATAAAGCATGAGTAATCGTAAATATTTCGGTACAGATGGTATTCGTGGCAAGGTCGGTGAAGCACCGATTACCCCTGATTTTGTCCTAAAGCTGGGTTTTGCTGCGGGTAAGGTTCTGGCGCGCTCTGGATCACGTAAGGTATTAATTGGTAAAGATACGCGTATTTCTGGCTACATGCTGGAATCGGCGCTGGAAGCGGGCCTGGCTGCTGCTGGTTTGTCGGCGGCCTTTACCGGGCCTATGCCAACCCCCGCGATTGCCTATCTGACGCGTACCTTCCGTGCAGAAGCCGGTATCGTGATCTCTGCATCGCATAACCCCTTCGACGATAACGGCATCAAATTCTTCTCTGCAGAAGGCACTAAATTGCCGGATGAAGTGGAAGAGGCCATCGAGCTTGAGTTAGAGAAGCCACTGACCTGCGTTGAGTCCGCTGAGTTGGGGCGCGCCAGCCGTATCGTTGATGCTGCTGGTCGTTATATCGAGTTCTGTAAAGGCACATTCCCGAGCGAGTTAAGTCTTAACGGTCTGAAAATCGTAGTGGATTGCGCCAACGGTGCGACCTATCACATTGCGCCTAATGTGCTGCGTGAATTAGGTGCCAAAGTGATTGCGATTGGCGTGCAGCCCGATGGCATGAACATCAACAAAGAGTGCGGCGCAACCGATCTCCGCATGCTGCAGCAGCGCGTGCTGGAAGAGAAGGCCGATTTGGGCCTTGCTTACGATGGCGATGGTGACCGCATCATGATGGTGGATCATCTGGGCATGAAGGTCGATGGTGACCAGATTCTCTACATCATTGCACGTGAAGCCTTACGTCAGGGGCAACTGCGCGGCGGGGTGGTGGGTACGTTGATGAGTAATATGGGGCTGGAACTGGCGTTGAAACAGCTGGGTATTCCTTTCACACGTGCCAAAGTGGGTGACCGCTACGTGCTGGAAAAAATGCAGGAGAAGGGCTGGCGCATGGGGGCTGAAAACTCCGGGCATGTCATTCTGTTGGATAAAATCAGCACTGGCGACGGTATCGTGGCAAGTTTGCAAGTACTTACTGCTATCGTGCGTAATCACATGAGTCTGCATGATTTGTGCAGTGGCATGAAAATGCTGCCGCAGATTCTGGTGAATGTGCGCTTCAGCGGCAGTCATGATCCCCTTGAATCCGAGAGCGTTAAGGCTGTCAGCGCTGAAGTGGAGAAAACGCTAGCAGGGCGCGGTCGTGTGCTGTTGCGTAAATCGGGCACTGAGCCGCTGATTCGCGTGATGGTCGAGGGTGAAGATGAAGCGTTAGTCACCGAGCTGGCGCATAAAATTGCTGATGCGGTGAAAGCGGTCTAAGCGTGTTAACAGGCGGCGAGATTTCGACTTTCCGCCTGTTAAATCACCATCCTGGCGCTTTTTTCCGCAATCAATAAGGTTCGTGAAAATTGCGCTTGCAGAGGTATGTCCCATTGGTTAGTATTCACACCCGCTTCTGATGGGTGATGACGATACTCCCCGTCAATATTGGTGAAGCTTTAACTGTGCGGATAACGCGCAAGGAAACAGGTTGATTATGTACGAAGCTCTGTTAGTTGTTTTCCTTATTGTTGCGATTGGCCTCGTGGGTCTGATCATGCTTCAGCAAGGCAAAGGCGCTGATATGGGAGCCTCATTCGGTGCAGGCGCCTCTGGTACACTGTTCGGTTCAAACGGGTCTGGTAATTTCATGACACGTATGACTGCAGTACTGGCGACCCTGTTCTTCATCATCAGCTTGATTCTGGGCAATCTGAACACGAATAAGTCTTCTAAAGGAAGCGAGTGGGAAAACCTCACTGCGCCAGCTCAGTCTGAACAGCAGACTCAGCCAGCTAAACCGGCAACCCCGGGCAATGATATCCCGCAGTAACATCGTCAATGCTTTAGCGGCAACATAACGTCGCAGTCAGTGCAGTACCGAGGTGGTGAAATTGGTAGACACGCTACCTTGAGGTGGTAGTGCTCGAAAGGGCTTACGGGTTCAAGTCCCGTCCTCGGTACCAAATCTCAGTAAAACTTGCTTTTTTAGCAAGGTCGGCGTATTATTCGCCACGTTTTCGGACGCGGGGTGGAGCAGCCTGGTAGCTCGTCGGGCTCATAACCCGAAGGTCGTCGGTTCAAATCCGGCCCCCGCAACCACTTTCCCTTAGAGTTCTTTTTCAAATATACTGTATGCATCGACGGACGCATCCTCAGTGTTTTTTTGAAAAAAATTCTTTTGGATTGTGTGCCGATGCCGCTCTGCGGCGTACAGGGTCCAGTGATAAAAAGCCCCGAATTTTCGGGGTTTTTTGTTATCAGGAATCGCAATACTGGGCTATAGGCCCTTTTTTTATGTCTTGGGGGTGGGCTTGTCCACATTAGAGCAAAAATTGACTGATTTGATCACCGCTCCAGTAGAAGCGCTTGGCTACGAATTGGTCGGTATCGAATTCGTTCGCGGTCGCACATCGACTTTGCGCATCTATATTGATAGTGAGAATGGTATCAATGTTGATGATTGTGCCGATGTTAGCCACCAGGTCAGCGCGGTAATGGATGTGGAAGATCCCATTACGGTGGCTTACAACCTTGAAGTCTCCTCGCCAGGTCTCGAGCGTCCTCTTTTCACTGCTGAACACTATGCACGTTTCGCCGGTGATGAGGTGAGCCTGACACTGCGTATGGCCGTACAGAACCGCCGTAAATGGCAGGGGATCATCAAATCCGTGGAAGGTGAGATGATCACGGTAACCGTTGAGGGTAACGATGAGGTGTTCGCGCTGAGTAATATTCAGAAAGCGAACCTGGTCCCCCACTTTTAAAAGTCCGGATTGAGGCTAACCAGGATGAACAAAGAGATCTTAGCTGTAGTAGAAGCCGTTTCTAACGAAAAAGCCCTGCCACGTGAGAAAATCTTCGAAGCGCTTGAGAGCGCTTTGGCCACTGCGACTAAAAAGAAGTATGAGCAAGAGATCGAAGTGCGCGTCAGCATTGACCGTCGCAGCGGTGATTTCGATACTTTCCGTCGCTGGCAGATTGTGGAAGAAGTAACACAGCCGACTCGTGAAATTACGCTGGATGCGGCCCGCTTTGAAGACGAAGCGTTCAATCTGGGCGAATACGTTGAAGATCAGATCGAATCTGTCACCTTCGACCGTATCACCACCCAAACCGCTAAACAGGTTATCGTGCAGAAAGTCCGTGAGGCTGAGCGCGCGATGGTGGTTGATCAGTTCCGTCAACACGAAGGTGAAATCATCACCGGCGTGGTGAAGAAAGTAAACCGCGACAGCATCTCACTCGATCTGGGCAGCAATGCTGAAGCCGTGATCGGACGCGAAGATATGCTGCCACGTGAAAACTTCCGCCCAGGCGACCGTATTCGCGGCGTGTTGTACGCTGTTCGTCCGGAAGCGCGTGGTGCACAGCTGTTTGTCACCCGTTCTAAGCCAGAAATGCTGATCGAACTGTTCCGCATTGAGGTGCCAGAAATCGGTGAAGAAGTTATCGAGATCAAAGCGGCAGCGCGCGATCCAGGTTCACGCGCTAAAATCGCGGTGAAAACCAACGATAAACGTATTGATCCGGTCGGTGCTTGTGTGGGTATGCGCGGTGCGCGTGTCCAGGCTGTATCAAGCGAGCTGGGTGGCGAGCGTATTGATATCGTGCTGTGGGACGATAACCCGGCACAATTCGTCATTAACGCCATGGCGCCAGCCGATGTGGCGTCAATTGTGGTGGATGAAGACAATCACACCATGGATATCGCTGTTGAAGCCGGCAATCTGGCTCAGGCGATCGGCCGTAACGGCCAAAACGTGCGTCTGGCTTCCCAACTGAGTGGTTGGGAACTGAACGTGATGACCGTCGATGATCTGCAGGCTAAGCATCAGGCTGAAGCCCACGCAGCGATCGATATGTTCACTAAACATCTCGACATCGACGAAGAGTTCGCCACCGTACTGGTGGAAGAGGGCTTCTCTTCGCTGGAAGAATTGGCTTATGTGCCAATCAACGAGTTGCTGGAAATCGACGGCCTCGACGAAGAGACCATTGAAGCCCTGCGTGAACGAGCAAAAAATGCGTTGACCACCCTGGCATTAGCGAAAGAAGAGAGCCTTGGTAATCAGGAGCCCGCTGAGGATCTTCTGAATCTTGAGGGCCTGGATCGTGCGCTGGCGTATCGCCTGGCGTCCAAAGGCGTTTGCACGCTGGAAGATCTCGCTGAGCAAGGTGTTGACGATCTGACAGATATTGAAGGGCTGGATGATGAGAAGGCCGGTGCGCTGATTATGGCTGCACGTAATATCTGCTGGTTCGGCGATGACGCGTAATAACAGGAAGGAACAGCATGACAGATGTAACCGTAAAATCGCTGGCCGCCGAAATTCAGACTCCGGTCGATCGCCTGGTACAGCAATTTGCTGACGCAGGGATCCGCAAGTCTGAAAACGATGCGGTGTCCCAGCAAGAGAAAGAAACCTTACTGTCCCATTTGAATCGTGAGCACGGTCAGACCGGTTCAAGTAAACTGACATTACAGCGCAAAACGCGCAGCACCTTGAATATTCCCGTCACCGGGGGTAAAAGTAAGTCGGTGCAAATCGAAGTCCGCAAAAAACGCACATACGTGAAAGGTGATGCTGAGTCTGAGCAAGCTCAGGCAGAAGCTGAAGCCGAGGCGCAGCGTGAAGCGGAAGAGCAGGCGCGTCGCGAGGCAGAAGAACAAGCCCGTCGCGAAGCTGAACAAAAAGCGCAACGTGAAGCCGAAGATAAAGCCAAGCGCGAAGCCGCTGAAAAGGCCAAGCGTGAAGCAGCGGAAAATGAGAAAGTGACTAATCAACCTACCGATGAAGTAACCAAGGCTGCGCAGTCTGATAAGGCGCGTCGTGAAGCCGAAGCGGCTGATCTGAAACGCAAAGCGGAGGAAGAAGCACGCCGTAAGCTGGAAGAAGACGCTCGCCGTGTGGCAGAAGAAGCCCGCCGCCTGGCTGAAGAGAAATCAGCTGAATGGGAAAAACCAGAGGAAGAAGACAAAGGCGACTACCATGTCACCACTTCCACTCATGCCCGTCAGGCTGAAGACGAAAACGACCGCGAAGTTGAAGGCGGACGTGGACGTGCGCGTACCACCAAAGCAGCGCGCCCAGCCAAAAAAGGCAACAAGCATTCTGAAGCGAAAACTGATCGCGAAGAAGCGCGTGCGCAGTTCCGTGGTGGTAAAGGTGGTAAAAACCGTAAGCCAAGCGCACTGCAGCAGGGCTTCAACAAACCCGTTCAGGCTGTTAACCGTGATGTGATCATCGGCGAAACCATTACTGTTGCCGAGCTGGCAAACAAAATGGCGGTGAAAGGCTCACTGGTTATCAAAGCGATGATGAAAATGGGCGCAATGGCGACCATTAACCAAGTCATCGACCAGGAAACAGCCCAGTTGGTTGCGGAAGAAATGGGTCACAAAGTGATCCTGCGCCGCGAGAACGAACTGGAAGAAGCGGTGATGGACGATCGTGATACCGATGCAGCGCAGGAGTCACGCGCTCCGGTGGTCACTATCATGGGTCACGTTGACCATGGTAAAACCTCGCTGCTGGACTATATCCGCTCAACCAAAGTCGCTTCAGGCGAGGCTGGCGGTATTACACAGCATATCGGTGCTTACCACGTTGAAACTGACAACGGTATGGTAACCTTCCTGGATACCCCGGGCCACGCCGCGTTTACCGCGATGCGTGCACGTGGTGCGCAGGCAACGGATATCGTAATTCTGGTGGTTGCTGCCGATGACGGCGTGATGCCACAGACTATCGAAGCCATCCAGCACGCCAAAGCGGCCAAAGTGCCGGTTGTGGTTGCAGTGAACAAGATTGATAAGCCAGAAGCAGACCCGGATCGCGTGAAGAATGAACTGACCCAGTACGGAATCATTCCGGAAGAGTGGGGCGGTGAAAACATGTTCGTTAACGTCTCTGCGAAAGCGGGTACCGGTATTGATGACCTGCTGAATGCGATTCTGCTGCAGGCTGAAGTTCTGGAACTGACCGCCATTCGTGAAGGTATGGCGAGCGGCGTGGTCATCGAATCCTTCCTCGACAAAGGTCGTGGCCCGGTTGCGACCGTGCTGGTGCGTGAAGGTACGCTGAACAAAGGCGATATCGTACTGTGCGGCTTCGAATACGGCCGTGTCCGTGCGATGCGTGACGAACTGGGTCGTGAAGTGCTGGAAGCGGGTCCATCCATTCCAGTGGAAATCCTCGGTCTGTCTGGTGTGCCAGCAGCGGGTGATGAAGCGACTGTTGTGCGTGATGAGAAGAAAGCACGTGAAGTTGCACTGTATCGTCAGGGCAAATTCCGCGAAGTGAAACTGGCGCGTCAGCAGAAGTCGAAGTTGGAGAACATGTTCGCCAACATGACCGAAGGCGAAGTGTCCGAGCTGAACATCGTGCTGAAGTCCGACGTACAGGGTTCGGTGGAAGCGATCTCCGACTCGCTGCTGAAACTCTCCACCGACGAAGTGAAGGTGAAGATTATCGGTTCGGGCGTGGGTGGTATCACCGAAACCGACGCGACCCTGGCAGCGGCTTCCAACGCCATCATTCTCGGCTTTAACGTCCGTGCTGACGCTTCTGCGCGTCGCGTGATTGACGCTGAAAACGTGGACCTGCGCTACTACTCCGTTATCTATAATCTGATTGACGAAGTAAAAGCAGCCATGAGCGGCATGCTGGCACCGGAATTCAAACAGCAGATCATTGGTCTGGCCGAAGTGCGTGACGTGTTCAAGTCACCGAAATTTGGCGCCATTGCTGGCTGTATGGTCACCGAAGGCAACATCAAACGTCACAACCCGATTCGCGTACTGCGCGACAACGTGGTGATTTACGAAGGCGAGCTGGAATCTCTGCGTCGCTTTAAAGACGATGTCAACGAAGTGCGTAACGGCATGGAGTGTGGTATCGGCGTGAAGAACTACAACGACGTTCGCGTTGGTGACATGATCGAAGTCTTTGAAGTGATTGAAATTAAACGCACCATCGATTGATCATCACTTGATGTGTTGCAATTTGGGAGGCCTCTGGCCTCCCGAATTATTTGGGAGAAAGAAAAAATGGCAAAAGAATTTGGCCGCCCACAGCGCGTATCTCAGGAACTGCAGAAAGAAATCGCAATTATCCTGCAACGTGAAATTAAAGACCCGCGCCTCGGCATGATGGTAACGGTATCCGGCGTAGAAGTGTCGCGCGACCTGGCGTATGCCAAAGTCTTCGTGACCTTTTTGAATGACCAGGATGAAGATGCGGTAAAAAATGGTCTGAAGGCGCTGAAAGAAGCCTCAGGTTATATCCGTATTCTGGTGGGGAAAGCGATGCGTCTGCGTATCGTACCTGAACTGACCTTCTTCTATGACAACTCGCTGATCGAAGGGATGCGCATGTCTAACCTGGTCAGCAACGTGATCAAAAGTGACGTTGAGCGTCGTGGCGAAAGCCCGGCGGAAGATGACAAGGAGGACTAATGAGTCGTCCTCGTCGTCGCGGTCGCGACGTCCACGGTGTGTTTTTGCTGGATAAGCATCAGGGCGCATCCTCGAACGATGTGCTGCAGAAAGTGAAGCGTCTGTTCCATGCTAACAAAGCGGGTCACACGGGTGCGCTTGATCCCCTGGCAACAGGCATGCTGCCGATCTGCCTCGGTGAAGCGACGAAGTTCTCGCAGTTCCTGCTCGATTCCGATAAACGCTATCGCGTTATTGCCCGCCTCGGCGAGCGTACCGATACCTCAGACGCTGATGGCAATATCGTCGAAACGCGCCTGGTGACCTTCAATCAAGCCCAGCTTGATGCGGCGCTGGAGAGCTTCCGTGGTGACACCTTACAAGTACCCACCATGTTCTCTGCGTTGAAGTACCAGGGCCGCAAGCTGTATGAATACGCGCGTGAAGGCATTACCGTACCGCGTGAAGCACGACCGATCACCGTGTTTGAACTGCAGTTTATTCGCTGGGAAGGGGATGAGCTGGAGCTGGAAATTCACGTTTCCAAAGGCACTTATATTCGCACCATCATCGATGACCTCGGCGAGAAGCTCGGCTGCGGCGCACATGTGATTATGTTGCGTCGTTTGCAGGTGGCAAAGTATCCGATTGATCGCATGATCACCTTTGAGCAGTTGCAGGCGATGGCGGCTGAAGCCAACGCAGCAGAAACGCCAGACTACCGTGCACTGGATGCACTGCTGCTGCCAATGGATAGCCCTGCGGAGGAGTTCCCCATCGTCAATTTGCTGCCCTCTGTCGCCGCTTATTTCAAACAGGGGATGCCGGTGCAGGTGGCGAATGCGCCTGAACAGGGATTGGTGCGTGTTACCGAAGGTGAAGAACATAAATTTATCGGCATGGCAGAAATCGCTGAGGATGGACGCGTGGCGCCGCGTCGCCTGGTGGTCGAGTTTCCCGCCTAATCAACACATTCACGTTTGAGCTAACGGCGCATTTGCGTTGCAATCAGGCGAAGAGTAGAATAGCGCGGCTTTTAAAGTAAAGCGGGCTGCTGAATTAGAGATCGGCACCCAACCATTCATTTATTATTTCGGAGTTTATTATGTCTCTAAGCGTAGAAGCTAAAGCAGAGATCGTTGCTAAATTCGGTCGTGGTGCTAACGACAGCGGTTCAACTGAAGTTCAGGTTGCTCTGCTGACTGCTCAGATTAACCACCTGCAGGGTCACTTCTCTGAGCACAAAAAAGACCACCACAGCCGTCGCGGTCTGCTGCGCATGGTATCTCAGCGTCGTAAGCTGCTGGACTACCTGAAGCGTAAAGACGTTGCACGTTACACCAGCCTGATCGAAACCCTGGGTCTGCGTCGCTAAGTCTGAAGAATCTGATCAACGATGTAGCACATGCACTATGCAGAAAAGCGCATCTGACGATCAGATTTGTGCGAGTTTCGCGAAAAGGGGGCCTTTATGGCCCCTTTTTTCGAGCAATCCGCAGCATTCCGTACCAAACTCATGTATTGTTGCTGAGAGTGATCTTTGCTTGCAGCGTTTCGCGCGGCTAATGAGAGGCTTTACCGCATGAGCGGTTGAAGATTGTCATTAGTCGCGAGGATGCAACTAAAGATCGGTAAACCCCGGCGAGCTCAAAAGTGCTCAGCCCCTCGAATTTAAGGACTTAAATTTTGCTGAACCCGATCGTACGCAAATTCCAATATGGTCAGCATACCGTCACGCTGGAAACCGGCATGATGGCGCGCCAGGCCACTGCAGCAGTTATGGCGAGCATGGACGACACCGCGGTATTCGTGACTGTTGTTGGCCAGAAAAAAACCAAACCAGGTCAGGATTTCTTCCCGCTGACGGTTAACTATCAGGAGCGTACTTACGCTGCTGGTCGTATCCCGGGTAGCTTCTTCCGTCGTGAAGGCCGTCCAAGCGAAGGCGAAACCCTGATTTCTCGTCTGATTGACCGTCCAGTGCGTCCACTGTTCCCGGAAGGTTTCATCAACGAAGTGCAGGTGATTGCGACCGTTGTGTCTGTTAACCCACAGGTTAACCCGGACATTGTTGCGATGATCGGCGCATCTGCCGCGCTGGCGCTGTCAGGCCTGCCATTCAACGGCCCAATCGGTGCAGCACGTGTGGGTTATATCAATGACCAGTACGTTTTGAACCCAACCGCTGATGAAATCAAAACTTCACGTCTGGACCTGGTGGTTGCAGGTACGCAGAACGCGGTTCTGATGGTTGAATCTGAAGCAGAAGTACTGACAGAAGACCAGATGCTGGGCGCGGTGGTGTTCGGCCACGATCAGCAGCAGGTTGTTATCGAAAACATCAACGCACTGGTTGCTGAAGCAGGCAAACCACGTTGGGACTGGCAGCCAGAGCCAGCGAACGATGCACTGATTGCACGTGTTGCTGCACTGGCAGAAGCCGGTATTGCTGATGCTTACCGCATCACTGATAAGCAAGAGCGTTACACTCAGGTTGGCGCAGTTAAAGACGCGACTATCGCTGCCCTTCAGGCTGAAGACGAAACGCTGGATGCTGGCGAAATCGCTGACATCGTTCACGATCTCGAGAAGAGCGTCGTGCGTAGCCGTATCATCCGTGGTGAGCCACGTATCGATGGCCGCGAAAAAGATATGATCCGTGGTCTGGATGTACGTACTGGCGTGCTGCCACGTACTCACGGTTCTTCTCTGTTCACCCGTGGTGAAACGCAGGCACTGGTTACCGCAACACTGGGTACCGCCCGTGATGCGCAGAACCTGGATGAGCTGATGGGCGAGCGTACTGATAGCTTCCTGTTCCACTATAACTTCCCTCCATACTCAGTGGGCGAAACCGGCATGGTTGGCTCACCGAAGCGTCGTGAAATTGGTCACGGCCGTCTGGCGAAGCGTGGCGTGCTGGCAGTGATGCCGAAGCAGGAAGAGTTCCCGTACACCGTCCGTGTGGTGTCAGAAATCACCGAATCTAACGGTTCTTCTTCAATGGCTTCTGTGTGTGGTGCTTCTCTGGCACTGATGGACGCAGGCGTACCGATCAAAGCAGCCGTAGCCGGTATTGCGATGGGTCTGGTTAAAGAAGACGAAAACTTCGTGGTTCTGTCTGACATCCTGGGCGATGAAGATCACCTCGGCGATATGGACTTCAAAGTAGCGGGTAGCCGCGACGGTATCACTGCACTGCAGATGGATATCAAAATTGAAGGTATCACCCGTGAGATCATGCAGGTTGCACTGAATCAGGCTAAGGGCGCGCGTCTGCACATCCTGAGCGTGATGGAGCAGGCCATCAGCACCCCACGTCAGGAAATCTCTGAGTTCGCACCACGTATCTATACCATCAAGATCAGCTCTGACAAGATCAAAGATGTTATCGGTAAAGGCGGTTCTGTTATCCGTGCGCTGACCGAAGAAACCGGCACCACCATCGAAATCGAAGATGATGGCACCGTGAAAATCGCAGCAACCGACGGCAACAAAGCGAAGGAAGCGATTCGTCGTATCGAAGAGATCACCGCTGAAATCGAAGTGGGTCGTATCTACTCTGGTAAAGTGACGCGTATCGTTGATTTCGGTGCCTTCGTGGCAATCGGCGGCGGTAAAGAAGGTCTGGTCCATATCTCTCAGATCGCTGATAAGCGTGTTGAGAAAGTGACCGACTATCTGCAGATGGGTCAGGAAGTTCCAGTGAAAGTGATGGAAGTGGACCGTCAGGGCCGCGTACGCCTGAGCATCAAAGAAGCGACAGAGCAGAAACCAGCGGAAGAAACCCCTGCTGCAACGAATGCATCTGACGCCGAGTAAGCGTTTACTGATTGGCCTCTCCCTGCAATTTGGGGAGAGGTATTTGGATCATCGCGAGGGCGGGAATCCTTGTGCACAGCAGGCGGATGACAGGATGGTTATCCCAATGTTTGTATTCGGGAGTGGGAAATGAAGCCTTTTTTGCGCTGGTGTTTTGTTGCGACAGCTATCACGCTGGCAGGATGCAGCAACTCCAATTGGCGTAAGAACGAAGTTTTGGCAGTACCTTTGCAGCCCACACTGCAGCAAGAGGTGATCCTGGCGCGAATGGAACAAATTCTTGCCAGTCGTGCCCTGACCGATGATGAACGCGCACAGCTATTATATGAGCGCGGAGTGTTGTATGATAGTTTGGGTTTGAGGGCATTAGCGCGGAACGATTTCTCGCAAGCGCTGTCTATAAGACCGGATATGCCTGAGGTGTTTAACTACCTCGGTATATACTTAACGCAGGCAGGCAATTTTGATGCTGCCTATGAAGCGTTTGATTCTGTACTTGAGCTTGATCCAACTTACAATTATGCGCATTTAAACCGTGGTATCGCCCTCTATTACGGCGGTCGATACAAGTTAGCGCAAGATGATCTGCTGGCGTTTTATCAAGACGATCCTAACGATCCTTTCCGCAGCCTTTGGCTCTATCTCGTTGAAAGCGATATGGATGCCGACAAGGCCAAAGTCACGCTGAGACAGCGACATGACAAAGCGGTCCGGGACCAATGGGGATGGAATATTGTCGAGTTCTACCTTGGCGACATCAGTGAAAAAACGCTGATGGAACGTCTCAAGGCGGACGCAACGGATAACACCTCGCTCGCTGAACATCTCAGTGAAACCAACTTCTATTTAGGTAAGTACTACCTAAGTCTGGGGGAGAAGGACGACGCGAAAGCGTTGTTCAAACTGGCGGTCGCTAACAATGTTAACAACTTTGTTGAGCACCGATACGCATTGTTGGAACTGGCGCAACTCGGCCAGACACAAGACGATTTATCAGAATCTGACCAGCAATAGCTGACGAACTTTTATTGCCTGAATACTTGTAAAGTCATCATCTTCGAGGTGAGGGCTTTTCTGTTCGTCAAAACTTCTAATTTGAGCCGGTTCACACTTTTTGATGAAAATGACTGAAAATTTTCACGACGAGTTATGTAGACTGGCCGCCGCAATCTAAGAGGCACGTGTACTACATGACTGATATTCAAACCACTTTTTCTGACCTTGGCCTGAACGCTGACATCCTCGAATCACTGAACGGTATGGGCTACGAAAAGCCATCCCCAATCCAGGCTGAGTGTATTCCTCACCTGCTGGCGGGCCGTGATGTGCTGGGTATGGCGCAGACCGGGAGTGGTAAAACAGCGGCATTCTCCCTGCCGTTACTGAACAACATTGATCCATCCGTCCGCGCACCACAGATCCTGGTGCTGGCTCCAACCCGTGAACTGGCTGTTCAGGTTGCTGAAGCCATGACGGAATTCTCTAAACACATGCGTGGCGTGAACGTGGTTGCCCTGTACGGCGGCCAGCGCTATGACGTTCAGCTGCGCGCACTGCGCCAGGGACCACAGGTTGTCGTAGGTACGCCTGGTCGTCTGCTGGATCACCTGAAACGCGGCACGTTAGATCTGTCTAACCTGCGCGGCCTGGTGCTGGACGAAGCTGATGAAATGCTGCGTATGGGCTTCATCGAAGACGTTGAAACCATCATGGCGCAGATCCCAGACGGTCATCAGACCGCGCTGTTCTCAGCGACCATGCCAGAAGCGATTCGTCGTATCACCAAACGCTTCATGAAAGATCCACAGGAAGTGCGCATTCAGTCAAGCCTGACCACGCGTCCTGACATTTCTCAGTCTTACTGGACCGCTTATGGCCGTAAAACTGACGCGCTGGTGCGTTTCCTGGAAGCGGAAGACTTTGATGCTGCCATTATCTTCGTGCGTACCAAAAACGCAACGCTGGAAGTGGCTGAAGCGCTGGAGCGCAGCGGCTATAACAGCGCAGCACTGAACGGTGACATGAACCAGGCTCTGCGTGAGCAGACACTGGAGCGCCTGAAAGATGGTCGTCTGGATATCCTGATCGCGACCGACGTTGCAGCACGTGGTCTGGACGTTGAGCGTATCAGCCTGGTTGTTAACTATGACATCCCAATGGATGCTGAGTCTTACGTTCACCGTATCGGTCGTACCGGTCGTGCGGGTCGTGCGGGCCGTGCGCTGCTGTTCGTTGAGAACCGCGAGCGTCGTCTGCTGCGTAACATCGAACGCACCATGAAGTTGACTATTCCAGAAGTTGAACTGCCAAATGCAGAACTGCTGAGCGAGCGCCGTCTGGCTAAATTCGCCGCCAAAGTACAGCTGCAGCTGGAAAGCAGCGATCTGGATATGTACCGTGCACTGCTGAGCAAAATGCAGCCGGGCGAAGATCTGGATCTCGAAACACTGGCCGCAGCACTGCTGAAAATGGCACAGGGCGAACGTCCACTGATTCTGCCACCAGAAGCACCACGCCCACCACGTCGTGAGTTCCGCGACCGCGATGATCGTCGCGATTCACGTGACTCACGTGGTCCACGCGAAAGCCGCGGTGACCGTGATGGCGCTCCACGTCGCGAACGTCGTGACGTTGGCGAAATGCAGCTGTACCGCATTGAAGTGGGCCGTGATGATGGTGTTGAAGTTCGCCATATCGTGGGCGCGATTGCTAACGAAGGCGACATCAGCAGCCGTTACATCGGTAACATCAAGCTGTTTGGTACGCACTCAACCATCGAGCTGCCTAAAGGTATGCCGGGCGAAGTTCTGCAGCACTTCACTCGCACGCGCATCCTGAACAAGCCGATGAACATGCAGTTGATGGGTGATGCTCCTGCGTTCGAGCGTAGTGAACGTCGTCCAGGCGGTCGTGATGGTGAGCGTCGTGGTAATGGCGCTCCGCGTGGCGAAGGTGCACCACGTCGCTTCTCTGAACGTCGTGAAGGTGGCCGTGAAGGCGGACGCTTCAACCGTGAAGGCGGTCGTGGCCCACGTCCAGAAGGTGCTTCTGCACCACGTCGTCGTGACGCGTAAGCGATAAAACGCTAAATAGTAAAAAGGGACGCCGCGGCGTCCCTTTTTTTATGCTCGTAAATTAAACGTTACACGCCGCCGGCAATCAACACCCGCTCTCCACTCACGTAGGCTGACTCTTCTGATGCCAGAAACAGGGCAACCTGTGCCACATCTTCTGGCAGACCAAATCGGCCTAGCGGCGTCGCGGCGATCAGTTTCGCCTTAACATCTGGATTCATCTTCTTCGCGGCCAGCAAGCCTTCAGTCAGGATAATGCCCGGTGCTAACGCATTAACGCGGATATTACGCGGCCCAAGCTCACGCGCCAGACCTTGCGTTAAGGAATCGATTGCGCCTTTGGTCGCGGCCCACAGCACTGAGCCAGGCGTGCTCTGCTTACTGTGAAGCGCACTCAGGTTAATGATCGATCCACCCCGCGCAGGGAAGTGTTTTGCCGCCTGCTGGCACACTAACACTGTACCTAACAGGTTCACATTGAGTTGCTGCTGCATTTCGCTAAGGCTGAGCTCGGCAAAGTCACCGTGATGGAAGATGCCAGCATTATTGACCACAATATCCGGTGCGCCAAACTGCTCGATGCTGCGAGCGAACAGACGCTGCACATCGGCCTCGCGTGAGATATCGGCCTGAACGGCGATGGCGTCGCTGCCCAGCTCGCAGATGTCAGTGACCACATCTGCCGCGCCCGCTTCATCCTGTCGATAGTTAACCACGACCCGAGCACCGGCCGCCGCGAAAGTCATAGCAATGGCGGCGCCAATGCCTTTCGACGCGCCCGTTACCAGCGCAATTTTGCCTTCAAGTGCTTTCATTGTGTCTCTCCACCTGAGAATTCGGGGAAGGGTAAGCATGCGCTGTCCATACAATTTTGCGGTAGCGCAATCCTGCAAGCTTTTTGCACGATCCTGCAAAAGTGTGGCTCAAGGACTAGGCGCCGCATCGGGGAAAAGCGAGAATAGATACACAGTGATTTCTCATCGCGGAGTGCGCAACGCATGATTCATCAGGAACAGTGGCAGCAGTTGGTGGCGATGATTGCGCGTCATACCCCGGAAGATGGCCGTCACTTCAGCCCAATCGATTTTCTCTCATTTGGCCGAAGCTCCAAACCCACGAGCCTGTCGCATATTGCGACCTGGGCCAGCTTTGCACTGGTGGCGCAAGGGCAAAAGGCATTGCGCATGGGTGAAGACGTGATGCATTACGGGCCGGGCGATCTGCTACTGGTGACGCTGGATATGCCGGTGCAATCCTGCGTGGTACAGGCCACGGAGGAAAAACCGAATCTGGGCGTGGGGATCACCATCAACGAAACGCGCCTGATGCACTACCTCGAACATTTCCCGTTGCAGCAGATCGGCGCAGCGGTGACCAACGAACGTGGTATCACTGTGCACAAAGTGGCCCCGCCGTTAGTCGATGCCGTGATCCGCCTGATTGAGCTGTTGGATCAGCCTCAGGATATTCCGGCGCTGGCACCGTTAATTGAGCAAGAGATTTTCTATCGACTCCTTACCGGGCCGGAAGGACCCCGCATCCTCAACATGGCGTTGACGGAGCGGCCGGGCAACAAAGTGGCGCGCGCGGCACGCTGGCTACGTGAAAACTTTCATCAGCCGCTCAAGATGGATCAACTGGCCAGTAGCGTGGGCATGAGTATTTCGTCGCTGCACCATCACTTCAAATCGGTCACGGCCATGACACCAATGCAGTATCAAAAGCAGTTACGTCTTAACGAAGCGCGGCGTTTGATGTTGATTGATAAGTTAGATGCGGGAACCGCAGGGTATCGCGTGGGGTACCAGAGCGCTTCGCAGTTTAGCCGTGAATACAGCCGTTTTTACGGGCAATCGCCGGCTCGTGATGTGCGTATGGTGGCTGTGGGGCCAGAAGGATTGACCCCACAGCAGTAAACGTTACAGCGAGCGTGCCGCTTCCATCGCCAGTGCGAAGGAACGCAGACGGGCTTGCGGGTCGAAAATCTGGCCATTAACCATGATTTCATCGGCCTGCGTTTCGCGCATCAGCGCAGCCAGCCCCTGACGCACTTTATCGCTGTCACCGACAATCGACATGCTCAACGCCTGCTGTACACCGTACTGCTCTGATGGTGACCAGAGGTTATCCATGTTTTCGACAGGAGCTGGCAGCGGGCCCGGTTTGCCCCGGCGCAGATTAATAAACTGCTGCTGCATCGAGGTAAACAGGAAGCGCGCATCGCGCTCGCTATCCGCCGCGACCACGTTGACGCACACCATGGCATAAGGTTTCGCCAGACGCGCAGAAGGCTTGAATTTCTCACGATAGAGATGCAAAGCCTGGAACAACAGGTCCGGTGCAAAGTGGGAAGCAAAGGCGAACGGCAAGCCGAGCTGTGCAGCCAGTTGTGCGCTGTAGAGGCTGGAACCCAATAACCAGACTGGAATTTTTAAGCCTAAACCCGGTACCGGTTGTACCGGAGGATGTTCACCCTCTTCGGCATCAAACCAACGAATCAGTTCTGCTACATCTTCCGGGAAGCTGTCCGCCTGGGCGCTGGAGAGATGGCGGCGCAGTGCGAGCATGGTGCGCTGGTCAGAACCTGGCGCACGGCCCAGCCCTAAATCAATACGGCCAGGGTATAAGGATTCGAGCGTACCAAACTGTTCAGCGATCACCAGCGGTGCGTGGTTGGGCAGCATAATACCGCCAGATCCGAGGCGCAGAGTTTCGGTATTCGCGGCCAGATAGCCAATCAACACGGAGGTTGCCGCACTGGCGATACCGGTCATGTTGTGGTGCTCAGCGAGCCAGTAACGATGGAAACCAAGGGCTTCAGATTGACGCGCCAGCGCCAGCGAATTGTGGAAAGCTTCGCGCGCAGCAGAACCTTGCGGGATAGGTGCAAGATCCAGCACGGACAGGCGAACGTTTTTTTTCTCAGACATGGGCACTCCAGATAATGATGGCGCAGGTGTTATCAGACCTGCGCCAGTCAGTATTACGCATCATTACCCATATTAAAACTGCTATTAACAGCAGGAATATAGCCGGAATGTGCCTTTACCGTCCGCCTTCAAGCGCCATACCCGCTAAACGACGCCAGTAACCATTGCATTCACTGCCGCGCGCCATCATCAGCGGCGCTTCACCGGCTTCGTTCGCAC
Organism: Pantoea sp. GL120224-02; assembly: GCF_900215395.1. NCBI lineage: Bacteria > Pseudomonadati > Pseudomonadota > Gammaproteobacteria > Enterobacterales > Erwiniaceae > Pantoea > Pantoea sp. GL120224-02. The sequence continues at coordinate 73,441 of NZ_OBEC01000005.1, forward strand.
GGAAGCGAGCAACCTCTGTTAGCGTGGTTTCATCCTGCGGCGAGAGGCGTACGATGTCGATCCAGTTATGCATGCCGGCCAAATCGTTACCAAGGTTATAACAGTAGCCGCTCATGGTCTGGATGCCATTCAACACAAACACCTGTTGGCCCTCCTGTGACAGCACGCGGCGACCAGTGGGATAGTGAATACAGCAAGTTTGACAGTCATCTTTGGCGCGATTTTCGGAACGGGCGGTAAAGCAGCGTGCCGACAGCGCCAGCGGCAGATGGCCATAGCCCAATACCTCCACTTCGAACTTGTCGCGCAGGCCTGCGGCATCGCACTGCTGCAACAGTTGAATCAGCCAGTCGCGCGACATCTCGACCGGTAAACACCAGCGCGTCATACCCTCTTTGAGCAGCAACTGTAGCGTTTGCGCGTTGTAGACGTTAAGCGTAGGCCCGGCGACAAACGGCAGCTTACGTTCGGCTGCCATGTTAACGGTGCCGATGTCGTTGGCTTCCAGCAAAAACTCACCGTTCTCCACATAGCGCCGCAGCTCTTTGACTTCCGAAGGCGACTGCAACAGCGCCAGCGTGCTGAGCACGACCTGTTTACGGTGTTGTGCCAGGTGGCGTGCTAATTCCATCCATTGCTGGAATGAGGTTGCACGACGTTTACTGCATACCGCTTCGCCGAGGTAGATGATGTCAGCAGAGCTGACGGCAGCCTGCTGATAAAAGCGTTCCAGCGTTTCCGTTGGCCAGTACCACAGCACCGGCCCGATGGCATATTTCATAGCATCTCCTCACTGCCAGCTGCGGTGATAGGCACCGAGCGTGGTCTGGCTACCTTCAGAAAGTTCGCCCAACGCGCGCATCCAGGGTTCCTGCACCGCGAATTGCTCGGGCGAGGCCATGCAGCGATCAATCGCCTGGCGCCACACTTTTGCTACTTGCGCCACATAAGCCGGACTGCGCTGGCGGCCTTCAATTTTTACCGAAGCGATATTGGCGCGAAGCAACTCCGGCAACAGCGATAAGGTATTCAGGCTGGTGGGTTCTTCCAGCACGTGATAGCGCTGGTCATCCACTTCATAGCGCCCTTTACACAGCGTGGGATAACCGGCGCTCTCATCGGCGCTGTAACGATCAATCAGCACTTCATTCAGGCGTGATTCCATCCCCAGCGGCGTTTGCTGCCAGCGCACGAATTTTGCCGGCGAGCAGGCACCCGCACTGTTGGGTGATTCCCCCGTCAGCCAGGAGGAGAGATAGCAACGGCCTTCCGCCATAATGCACAGGCTGCCAAAGGCAAAGACTTCCAGCGGCACCGGTGTTTCACGCGCCAGCTGTTTAACCTGATGCATCGACAATACGCGCGGCAACACCACGCGGCTGAGATCGAAATGGCGATGGTAAAAGTGGATGGCCTGCAAATTTGTCGCCGAAGCTTGCACGGAAAGGTGGCGTTCCACCTGCGGATAACGCTGCGCGGCATACTCCAGCGTAGCGATATCGGCGAGAATCAAGGCATCTGCGCCGTTCTGCGCCGCCACATCAATGGCCGTTTGCCAGCGATTCATCCCATCAGGATGGGCAAAGGTATTGATGGCCACATGCAGCTTGCGGCGATGCTGGTGCAGGAAGCGCGCCGCTTCTGCCAGCTTCTTGTCAGTAAAATTAAGGCCAGCAAAGTGGCGGGCATTGGTGTCATCTTTCAAACCGACATACACTGCATCGGCGCCATGCTCCACCGCCGATTTCAGCGCAGGTAAATTCCCCGCTGGACACAGCAGTTCCATACATTTCCTCCCCCGAATTCCGAAGCGTTAAAGTGTAGGGAAGGCGACAGGCGTGAATGTTGATTTAAGGCAGTGAAAGCGTCAGTCAGCATGCAGAGTGAAGATTATTTAATCAATTCTTCCGCAATTTCCTTGATCTCAGTGGAGGCGAGGGCGTCTGGATGTGGCAATATAGGTAAAATTTTCTGAAGGGATTGTTGATGATGTTTTCGCGCTTACGCGGCCTGATGGTGAAAAAAGGCCCAGAATTCCTTGCCTTACCTATTTCATTCACCCCATTCCCTGTAAAAAAAGTGGTTTTGCAACAACTCTTAAACTGGCAATTTCGTCATGCTTTGTCTGAAGGTGAGTTAGACTTTCTGGAAGGGCGCTTTCTTGGGATTGAGATTGCAGATGTGAATCTGCGCTGGATCACCACCTTGCAGAATGGACGCCTGACCGTTTCACGCGACGCCGAGGCAGATGTCTGGTTCCGCGGTGAAGCCAACGACTTGTTGCTGGTGGCAGCACGCAAAGCAGACCCCGATATGTTGTTCTTCCAACGCCGTCTGGTGATTGAGGGCGACACGGAGCTGGGTTTGGAGGTGAAGAATTTGATGGATGCCATTGAACTGGAGGCCATGCCCACGTCTTTGCGCACGGGGTTGCAGCAGCTGGCTGCCTTTGTTGAGGCAGGAATGAAACAGGACGCGGAGGCCGCTGAGGCGCGCGCGGGGATCTCATGTTGATTCGTACTGAAATTGGTGTGGATGCGGCGGGCATCGACAGCTTATTGAAGCGTAGTTTTGCGACCTCCGCCGAGGCTGAACTGGTGCAGCAGCTGCGTGAAGATGGTTTATTAACGCTAGGTGTAGTGGCCACGGATGATGAAGGGCAGGTATTAGGTTATGCCGCCTTTAGCCCGGTGACCTTACAAGGTGAAGACCGCAATTGGGTGGCGCTGGCGCCACTGGCGGTGGATGAATCGGTGCGCAAGCAGGGCATTGCCAAACAGCTGGTGTATGAAGGGCTCGATTCCCTGAACGAGTTCAGCTACAGCGCCGTGGTGGTCTTGGGCGATCCCGAATTCTACAACCCGTTGGGCTTCGAACCGGCGGCACGTCACGGCTTGCACTGTCGCTGGCTGGGCAGTGAAGCGGCATTTCAGGTGTATAAATTAGCGGATGATGCATTTACGGGCGCAGAAGGATTAATCGCTTTCTCCGAACCTTTTAATCGTTTCGATTAAACCACGCATTCAGGCATGAAGGCTGCTGCGATACCAGCAGCAGCTTTTGCGTGCGACTGAGCTGCTTCACCTGATATTCCAGGCGCGAAGCGGCTGCGCGATCGCCGGCATCACAGTTAAACACCAGCGTCAGCGGACCCTTGCCACGCAATGCGCGCGCACCTTTCCCGGATTGATGCTGCTGCAGGCGGCGATGAACATCTGTGGTAATGCCTGTATAAAGCATCCCGGCGGCGGTTTGCAGCATATAGAGCTGCCAGCCCTGTTGCATATGACTTTTCCTGTTCAATGGCTGTTGGGCAGTGTAGCGCGCTTAGGCTAGCCTCGCTATCTGCCACATGGAGTTGCATTGTGTCTGACCATTCTCATCTTATTCGTTTTCTTAAAAAACAGCGTGCCCTGTCATTGTGCGCCAGTCATGGCGACGATCTGTGGTGTGCCAACTGCTTTTACGTGCTGGATGAAACACGAATGGCGTTTTGGTTGATGACCGAACCCGATACGCGACACGGCACCCTTATGCAAGCTAATCCGCGCGTGGCGGGGACGGTTAACGGCCAGCCGAAAACCGTGTTGCTAATCAAAGGCGTGCAGTACAGTGGCCGTATTCAGCAGCTTACTAGAGAGCGTGAAGTGCAGGCGCGCCATGCCTACCAGAAACGTTATCCGATTGCCCGCAAGGTTCAGGCACCCTTGTGGGAGATTATGTTGGATGAGCTGAAGATGACTGACAACGCGCTGGGCTTCGGCAAAAAAATCCTTTGGCAGCGCGATAAAACCGGCGAAAGTTAATTTTCCGCGCCCGATCAAACTTACGCTAACTTTGCGTAGCAGATTCCAATAACCTGAATAACACTATGGATTAACCGCCGCGCCTCCCGGTGCGGCATACGTTATTCTGTAGAATACGGAATCTGCTATGACCCAACTTGCATCTTCTGCACCAGCGGCGCGCTTCGCATGGTGGAAACCCTTGCTGTTCCTCGCCGTCGTCGTCATTGGCCTGTGGTACGTCAAATGGCAGCCCTATTACGGCAAAGCCTTCACAGCGGCTGAAACCCATTCAATCGGCATATCCATTTTGGCGAATGCCGCGGATTCACCGTGGCGCGCGGCGCTGGATTACGCGATGGTTTACTTCCTCGCCGTCTGGAAAGCCGCAGTGCTGGGTGTGATTTTGGGATCGCTGGTACAGGTGCTGATCCCACGCAACTGGCTGCTGCGCCTGATGGGCAACTCGCGGTTTGGATCGACGCTGATCGGCACCGGTTTAGGCTTGCCGGGGATGATGTGCACCTGTTGTGCCGCGCCGGTGGCGGCGGGTTTGCGTCAGTCGCAGGTATCCAGCGGGGCGGCGATGGCCTTTTGGCTGGCCAATCCGCTATTAAATCCCGCCACGCTAATCTTTATGGGATTTGTGCTGGGTTGGCACTTCGCGGCGATTCGGCTGGTGGCGGGCGTGATCATGGTGCCAGGCATTGCATCGCTGGTGCAGCGTAGCGTGCCAGAACAAACCATTGCCGCGCCCATGGTGATGGCTGCCGACAGCGAGCAGCCGTTTCTGACTCGCTGGCTGCGCGTGATGTGGCGGCTGTTCTGGAACACCATCCCGCTGTATATCGTTGCCGTGCTGTTATTGGGTGCTGCGCGAGTCTGGCTGTTCCCGCATGCCGATGGCGCAGTGGGCAACACGCTGTTTTGGGTGATGCTGATGGCGATAGCGGGCTGTTTGTTTGTCATTCCCACCGCTGCAGAAATTCCCATTGTACAGACCATGATGCTGGCGGGCATGGGGATCGCGCCTGCGCTGGCGCTGCTGGTAACCTTACCCGCCGTGAGTGTGCCATCGCTACTGATGCTGCACCGTGCCTTCCCGGCGCGCGCGCTGTGGATCGCGCTGATTGGCGTGGTGCTGAGCGGTATGATCCTCGGTACGATCGCCCTGTGGCTGACGTAAATACCAGATCTTCTGATTGCGGCTGCCGCGCCATAGCAGCCGCGCATCTTTCTCCGCTTCCACAAACCGCCCGTCGATCAGCACATCAATTTCATCCACCACTTCACGCTGTGCCGCGCTCAGTTCCGCCATCTCATAGCCGGTCCACAGCCAGATATCTTTGTCCGGGCATTCACGCCGCACGCGTTTCACCAGACGACGGATGTGCGGCACATTGTGCGGATGCAGGGGATCGCCGCCGCTGAGCGACAACCCCTGGCGCGGAATGCGCTGATCCTTGAGATCGGCAATCAGCTGCTCTTCCATCTCCAGCGTGAAGGGATCACCGGAATCGAGGCGCCAGGTACTTTGGTTGTAGCAGCCGCGACACTGATGCTCGCACCCGGCAACAAACAGCGTGCAGCGCGTGCCCGGCCCGTTGACGATATCGACGGCGTAATAGCGATGAATACGCATCATCCTAACTGTCCGGTATCCAGATGTTTAACGCGACGCTGTACTTCTTCCTGCTTGCCGGCATTAAAGGGGCGCGCATCGGGGCTGCCCAGATAGCCACAAACACGGCGCGTGACGGAAACCCGTGCCGGCTCGTGGTTACCACAGCACGGACAGGTAAAGCCTTTGCTGGTGCAACTGAATTCACCCGTAAAGCCGCATTCGTAGCACTCATCGATGGGCGTATTGGTGCCGTAATAGGGCACGCGGTGATAGCTGTAATCCCACACATCCTCCAGCGCCTTGAGGTTGTGTTGAATATTGGGGTATTCGCCGTAACAGATGAAGCCGCCATTGGCAATGGCCGGGTAGGGCGCTTCAAAGTCGATCTTGTCGTAGGGATTTACTTTCTTTTCGACGTCGAGATGGAAGCTGTTGGTGTAGTAGCCTTTGTCGGTGACGCCCGGCACCACACCAAATTCGGCGGCATCGAGACGACAGAAGCGATCGCAGAGATTCTCGCTTGGCGTGCTGTACAGGCTAAAACCGTAGCCGGTCTCGTCTTTCCACGCATCCACAGCAGCACGCAGTCGCTGCACAATCGCCACACCTTTTTCCCGCAGGTGCTGCGCATCATACGGATGGACTTCATTGCCGCTCAGCGCGTTCAGCGTTTCATGCAGGCCGATGTAGCCGAGCGAGATCGAAGCACGGCCGTTGCGGAAAATCGCGCCGACTTCGTCATCAGCGTTCAAACGTACGCCACACGCGCCCTCCATGTAGAGAATCGGCGCTACGCGTGCTTTGGTTTTCTCCAGCCGGGCGATGCGCGTCATCAATGCCCGTTTAGCCAGTTCAAGCCGTTCATCCAGCAGCAGCCAGAAATGAGCTTCATTGCCTTTGGCTTCCAGTGCAATGCGCGGCAGGTTCAGGCTTATGACCCCAATATTGTTTCGCCCTTCGTGAATCTGCTTACCGTTTTCCTCATACACGCCGAGGAAGCTGCGGCAGCCCATCGGGGTTTTGAACGAACCGGTGACTTCCACCACCTTGTCGTAATTGAGAATGTCGGGATACATGCGCTTGCTGGCACACTCCAGCGCCAGCTGTTTGATGTCGTAGTTAAAATCACCGGGACGACGATTCACCCCTTCGCGGATGGCAAACACCAGTTTCGGGAACACCGCAGTTTTATGGTTTTTCCCCAACCCTGCGATGCGATTACGCAGAATCGACTGCTGAATCAGGCGCGCGGCCCAATCGGTGCCGAGACCAAAGCCAAAGGTGACAAACGGCGTCTGCCCGTTGGCAGTGTGCAGCGTGTTGACCTCATATTCGAGAGACTGGAATGCGTCATAACACTCTTTCTCGGTGCGCACGCGCGCATAGGCTTCCGCATCCGGGATCTGCCACTGCTGTGCCACGGCGCGATGTTTCTCCAGACTAAGCGTCACAAACGGCGCCAGCACTTCATCAATGCGGTTGATGGTGGTACCACCGTAAATATGGCTGGCGACCTGCGCAATAATTTGTGCTGTCACCGCCGTCGCGGTGGCAATGGATTTTGGCGGCTCGATTTCGGCGTTGCCCATCTTGAAGCCATTGTTCAACATGCCCTGAAGATCGATCAACATGCAGTTAAACATCGGGAAAAATGGCGAATAGTCGAGGTCGTGGTAATGAATCTCGCCGCGCTCATGCGCCAGAACCACATCACGCGGCAGCAGCTGCTGCTGGGCATAATGTTTGGCAACGATGCCTGCCAGCAAATCGCGCTGGGTGGGGATCACTTTGCTGTCTTTGTTGGCGTTTTCGTTGAGCAGCGCGGCATTGGTTTGTTCAACCAGGCCGCGAATGGCGTGATGCAGTTTGCCACGCTGTTCACGGGCTAAATCACGGTCATGGCGATATTCGATATACGCGCGCGCTAGCTGCGGCCAGCGTCCGGCCATCAGCGTCTCTTCCACTGCGCACTGAATGTCACGGATATCGACCTCAATGCGATCGGACAATCGCTGGCTCACTTGCTCTGCGACTTGTGTGCACCAACTCGCATCATCAATCTGAGCAGCTTGCGCCGCCGCCTGAACCGCTAGCGCAATACGCTGCGCTTCAAACGGCACTTTACAGCCGTCTCGCTTAATCACCACCGCCGCCATTTTCTCTCCGTGAAACTATATGTAGATATTTGTGCAGAGTGTAATCGCAATATGTGGTGTTTTGGCTGAAATTAATTGCGTTGTTTTTGACCTGCCGCAAAGAAGACATAACGAAGATTGAAAGCCGCACAATGGTAAAGCGGACTAAACTTCAAAAGTTTTAAGCAGACCAAACTTCGAACTTTTACAACTTGATTTGCGATGCGAAGCAGGTTTAATGATTTTTTTTTTGCCTATTTTTGGCCCGTCATTTAATTACAAGGATGCCTTACATGCCTCTGCAACGAACGCTGCTCGCCTGTTGTTTATCCCTGACTTTTTCCGCTGTTGCCTCCCCCGCCTCTGATCTGCCTTTAATGCCCTGGCCGCAAAAAGTGGTGCAGCCTGCCAGCGGCGGCGCATTGACGCTGACACCGCAATTCACGCTGCATATTACGGGCGATCATCTGGAGGGGGCTGAAGCGCGCTGGCGTGCGCGCATTTCACGTCAAACCGGTTGGCCGCTGCTGCCCGCCAGTGCGCCGAGCGATCAGGCCACCATTCAGGTACAAATTGCCCAGGCAGTGGATCCCTTGCCACAACCGGACAGCGATGAGAGCTATCATCTTGAGGTCAACAGCGGCGGCGTGACGCTAAAAGCCAACACGCGTTTCGGTGCGATGCGCGGCATGGAGACACTGCTGCAGTTGATTCAGAATAATGAGACGGGAACGCAGATCCCCTACGTCATCATTGACGATAAACCACGCTTCCCGTGGCGCGGGGTGCTGATCGATTCGGCACGCCACTTCCTGCCGATTGAAACGGTGAAGCGGCAGATTGACGGTATCGCCGCAGCGCGAATGAACGTATTCCACTGGCATCTGACCGATGATCAGGGCTGGAGATTTGCCTCCAGCCACTATCCGCAGTTGCAGGAGAAGGCCAGCGACGGTCTTTACTACACGCAGCAACAGATGCGTGATGTGGTGCGTTATGCCACCCAGCGCGGCGTGCGCGTGGTGCCGGAAATTGATGTGCCGGGGCACGCCTCGGCGATCGCGGTGGCGATGCCAGAACTGCTCAGCGCGCCGGGCCCGTACCAGATGGAACGCGGCTGGGGCGTGTTTAAACCGCTGCTCGATCCCAGCAACGAAGCGGTCTTCACCTTCATCGATACGCTAATGGGCGAGGTTACGGCGATCTTCCCCGATCCTTATATCCATATCGGCGGCGATGAAGTGGATCCGACCCAATGGAACGACTCGCCGAAGATTCAGCAGTTTATGCGCGACCATGGCCTGAAGGACACGCACGCATTACAGGCGTGGTTCAATCAGCGAGTGGAGAAGATCCTGGAAGCGCATCAGCGCCGGATGATTGGCTGGGATGAGGTTTACCATCCGGACCTGCCGAACAGCATTTTGATCCAGTCCTGGCAGGGGCAGGATGCGTTAGGTGAGGTGGCGAAGCACGATTTCCGTGGCATTCTCTCAACCGGTTTCTATCTCGATCAACCGCAAACCGCAGCCTACCACTACCGCAACGAGCCCTGGCCGCAGGGACTCCAGGGTCAGGATCAGATTCAAGCCGACGAGCAAGCGCAGAGCTGGCAGTTCACCATGCCGCGTTTGAAGGGCAGCCCGGTCAAAGGCAGTTTCACTCTGGTGGAAGCTAAAAACGGCTGGCGTGGCTATATTGATTTCAGCGGCAAAGCGCGGCGTATGGTGAGTGATATTCGCTGGCTGTCGCCCACGCAGCTGACCTTTAGCGTGGATACCTGGATGGGGCCGTTTCAGCCAATGGTCACTCTGACGCAGGACAAACTGACCGGTTATATGCTGGTGGGCAATGTGCGCTATCCCGCTGAGGGCAGCAAGCTGGCACAGGTGCCGACCGGTATTCAGCCTTCAGTGCCAACGCCTGAGCAAATGCAAAACAACCTGATTGGCGGTGAAGCAGCGCTGTGGGCGGAAAACGTCAACAGCCGGGTAATTGATACGCGTTTATGGCCGCGTGCCTTTGTGGTGGCTGAGCGTCTGTGGTCGGCGAAGGATGTCACCGACAGCGACAACATGTACCAACGCTTAAACGCGGTGGATCGCTGGGGCACGGTGTCGGTGGGATTACAGCAGCATCAGCAGGCGGAGGTGCAGATGATGCGACTGGCCAACACCAGCGATATCACGCCGCTGCGCGTGCTGGCGGAGGTGCTGGAACCGGCGCAGTATTACACGCGTCAGCACCTGAAATTCCAGGCAGGGCACTATGACTATTTCGAGCCGCTCAATCGTCTGGCGGATGTACTGCCTGCCGAAAGCGAACCGGTGCGGTTACTGGATAAACAAGTCGATGCACTGATCGCCAACCGCGAGGATCGCATGGCGGCCAACGTTATTCGTCAGCAGTTACAGCGCTGGCAGAACAACAGTGACGCGGTGATGCCGCTGATTCTGAGCAGCTATCAGCTCAAGCCGCTGCAGCAGCAGGTTCAGCAGGTGGCGCAACTGAGCCGCATGGGCATCGATTTGGTCAATGCGATGCAGCGTAATCAGGCGTACGGTGCCAGCGAAGTGGCCGAGATGCATGCCAAACTGGATGCCGCTGCCGAGGTGCAGGATGAAACCGTGCTGGCGCTGGTCAGGCCGCTGGAGAAGCTGCTGAGGTCGTCTAAATAAACGGATGCGCGATCAATTACGCCGCTACGAGGGGATGGCACACCATGGAATTACGTCGCTACGGGGGTGAAGAGCACGCCATGCATTGATGTCGCTAAGGTGATGTTCTAACACACTCATCGCGCCGCCACAGTTGAGTACAAATTTGTAGCGGCGCAATTTATTGCGCATTGCCTTTACTTAACGACGTACGGCAATGGCCTCAATCTCGATCTTCACGTCTTTTGGCAGACGCGCCACTTCCACACAAGAACGTGCTGGGAAGCTGGCATCGTGCTCGGTGAAGAAGGCTTCGTAAGTGGCGTTAACGGTGGCGAAGTCATTGAGATCTTTCACGAACACGGTGGTTTTCACAATGTCGCCCACTTTCAGGCCAGCGGCTTCCACGATCGCCTTCACGTTCTCCAGTGACTGACGCGCCTGCGCAGACACATCATCTGCCACGGCACCGGTCGCCGGATCAACAGGGATCTGGCCTGAAGTGATGATCATGCTGCCGAGATCCACGCCCTGCACATAAGGGCCAATTGCTGCGGGTGCTTTTTCTGTGCTGATTTCGCGAGACATTGTTTCTCCTTAAAAGTGCGCAGCCGACCTTTGTCAGCCGCGTATTGGTTCGCCCCATTATAGGGACGATAAGCACGATTACCAGTGACCGAGCACTACGTGGCGCGCGAACTCTTTCTCGCAATATTTGCACTTCAGGTGCACATCATCGTCACGCTGTTTCACCGCGAAGCTGCTGAATACTGGCTCACTGCGGCTAATGCAGTTGCTGTTCGGGCAGGTCAGCACGCGTTCGACACGGTCCGGTAAGGTCGGAGCGATTTTCGCTACTACTTCGTATTCATCAATACGGTTAACCGTGGCGTGAGGCGCATACACCGCCAGCTGGTTAATCTGATCATCGGTCAGGAAGGTATTCTCGATCTTAATCAAATCCTTGCGCCCCATCTCACCTGAAGGCAGATTCAGTCCAATGGTGATGCGCTGGTCGGTCTCGGTCAGGCGAAACAGCGACAGTAATTTAAAACCGACCTGCGCAGGAATATGGTCGATTACCGTGCCACGCTTGATGGCTTCAACCTGCAATTTATTATCGTGAGTCATCGGTTTCTCCTTACAGGGCCAGTTCGCTATTCAGTACCAGTGCCAGCAGAGCCTGGCGGGCGAAGATGCCGTTGCCCGCCTGCTGGAAATACCAGGCGTGCGGCGTGCTATCGACGTCAGTGGTGATCTCATCAATACGCGGCAACGGATGCAGCACTTTCATGTTGTCGCGTGCGCCGGCTAAATCGGCCGCGCGCAGGATGAACTGTGCTTTGACGTTGGCGTACTCAGACGGATCGAGACGCTCTTTCTGCACACGGGTCATATACAGGATGTCGAGTTCCGGCATCACTTCTTCGATGGTGTCGTGGCGCGTCCAGACAATGTTCTGCTCATCCAGCATATCGGTGATGTAGGCCGGCATCGCCAGCGCATCCGGCGCGATAAAGTAGAAACGGTTGCCGGTGAATTTCGCCAGCGCCTGGGTCAGCGAGTGCACGGTGCGGCCATATTTCAGGTCACCGACCATCGCCACATTCAGGTTGTCGAGGCGGCTCTGGGTTTCACGGATGGTGAACAGATCCAGCAGGGTTTGCGTCGGGTGCTGGTTGGCACCGTCACCGGCATTGAGAATTGGAATGCCGCTGGAGAATTCAGTCGCCAGGCGCGCGGCGCCTTCCTGCGGATGACGCATCACAATCGCATCGACATAAGTGCTGATCACCGAAATGGTGTCGGCCAGCGTTTCGCCTTTCTTACCCAGCGAGGTATTGCTGCCGTCGGCAAAGCCCACCACTGAAGCACCCAAACGATGCATGGCGGTTTCAAACGACAGGCGGGTGCGCGTCGAGGCTTCAAAGAAGCAGCTGGCGATCACGTTGTGCTTCAGCAGTTCCGGCTGGGGATGAGCCTTCAACTGGGCAGCGGTGTGTAACACCAGCTCCAGCTCTTCGCGGTTGAGATCGTTAATGGAAATAATGTGCTTGCGATATAGCGGGTTGGCCATAGCGTTCTCCTCTGCGCTGCCGGATTGCGGACAAAAAAAAGCCCCTGCTTAAGGGGCTTTTTTTACGATCAATGGTTGACGGAAAGAAACAGCGGCATCGCCTGTGGTCAGGCGGGGTAGAGCGGCAAATTGTACGCTGCGCTGTTGCATGTTTCCTCCGGCAAATTGTGGCGCATTATACGCATTCACTGATTTGCATCAAGCAGAAATCGCCGCAAGGTAAACGTTTGCTTTATGGGTTACCCAGCGTGGCGACCATCACCGCTTTGATGGTATGCATGCGGTTTTCGGCCTGATCGAACACGATGCTGTGCGCCGATTCAAACACCTCGTTACTCACTTCCATGCCGTCTTTCAGACCATACTGTTCAGCCATCTGACGGCCCAGCGTGGTTTGATCATCATGGAAGGCGGGCAGGCAATGCAGGAATTTCACCTGTGGATTGCCGGTCAGCGCCAGCATCGCGCTGTTTACCTGATACGGACGCAGCAGGGCGATACGCTCTTCCCATACCGATTTCGCTTCACCCATCGACACCCACACATCAGTGTAGATGAAATCCGCACCTTGTACGCCCTCGGCAATCTCTTCGGTCAGGGTGATTTTGCCACCGGTTTTCTGTGCTGCAACGCGACACTGTTCAACCAACTGCTCTTCCGGCCAGCAACCCTTCGGTGCCACCAGGCGCAGGTCCAGCCCTACCAGAGCTGCCGCTTCCAACATGCTGTTGCCCATGTTGTTACGTGCGTCACCCACATATACCAACGTCATATCGCTCAATGGTTTACCTGGCAGATGTTCTTGCATGGTGAGCAAATCTGCCAGCAACTGCGTCGGGTGGAATTCCGTGGTCAATCCGTTCCACACCGGCACACCGGCAAATCCCGCCAGCGTTTCCACCAATTCCTGGCCGAAGCCACGATACTGAATGCCATCATACATGCGGCCTAATACGCGCGCGGTGTCTTTCATCGACTCTTTATGGCCGATTTGGCTGCCGCTTGGGCCGAGATAAGTCACGTTAGCGCCCTGATCATATGCGGCAACTTCGAAAGAGCATCGGGTACGGGTCGAGTCTTTTTCGAAGATGAGCGCGATATTCTTGCCTTTCAGGTACTGCGTTTCGGTAGCATTTTTCTTAGCGTGTTTTAATTCACCTGCCAGACTTAGCAGGTCGGCGATTTCAGCGGGGGTGAAATCCAGCAATCTCAGGAAGTGTCTCGAATACAGCTGACTCATACAGCGCTCCAGATGGGGACTAATAATGAATTAAAATTCAATCTAACCGTATGAATATGCATTTTCAACCCCGGCGTTAAGAAACTTTCCGTTTTGTGTAGTGGCGCGCGAGGCAGTGTGGGAAAATAATTGCATTCACGTCGAACATTTTGAGGACACGCACATGGCATATGAAGCATTGCTGGAAGAACAGCGCGAAGAAACCCGCCTGATCATTGAAGAGTTGCTGGAAGACGGCAGCGATCCGGATGCGCTTTACACTATCGAGCATCACCTCTCTTGCAACAACTTCGACTCACTGGAGAAAGTCGCGGTTGAGGCTTTCAAACTGGGCTTTGAGGTGAGCGAGCCAGAAGAGCTGGAGCTGGAAGAGGGTGGCACGGTGATGTGTGTGGATATCCTGAGCGAAGGCGCATTGAAGCCAGAGCTGATTGATGCACAAGTTGAGCAACTGGTGAATCTGGCCGGTAAGTTCAATGTCGATTACGACGGCTGGGGCACTTACTTCGAAGACCCGGACGCGGAAGATGAAGACGACGATGGTGATTTCATCGACGACGAAGAAGACGACGGTGTGCGTCACTAAGTCTTAAACGGGCGGCGCTCGCCGCCCAGAACCACTTCCCCGCCAGATAAAGAACGCCGATGAATTACGCTCCTCTGTTAGAACCCATTTATGACTTCCTGCACTGCCGCACGCCACAAGCGTGGATTGACGAAGCGCGCAAGCCGGAAAACCTGACGCTGTTGTTGACCGATCACATGGTGTGCGAGTTAAAAGCGGCACAAACCGCGGTGTTTATCATTCGTAAGTATGTAGCCGATAAACCCAGTGGCGATGCCATTCTGGCGTGGCTCAAGCCGTACGAAGATTTCATCTACCGCGAAGAGCCAGACAGCAACTTCATTAACGCACATAAAAATCTGACCAAGAGCATCATTGTGCGTAACGAACTGCCGTGGGCGGATGATTTGGTCGAGATGATGATTCTGCTGATCAAAGAAGAGCTGCATCATTTTTATCAGGTGTGGGAAATCATGCAGTCGCGGGGTTTGCCGTATCGCAAAATCACTGCCAGCCGCTATGCCAAAGGGCTGATTCGTGAAATCCGTACGTTTGAACCTGAAGCGCTGGTGGATAAGCTGATTTGCGGAGCCTATATCGAAGCGCGATCCTGCGAGCGTTTTGCCAGCCTGGCGCCGTATCTGGATGAACAGCTGCAGAAGTTCTATATTTCGCTGCTGCGTTCTGAAGCGCGCCACTATCAGGACTACCTGAAGCTGGCGGAACAAATTTCTGCGAAGGATATTGCACCGCGCGTACAGGCCTTTGGTGCAGCGGAAGCGCGCTTAATCAGCGAGCCGGATGGTGAGCTGCGTTTCCATAGCGGTGTGCCTGCTTACTAAGTTGGGTGCGCAAATCTGCGCACCGCTTTTACATCACAACATCTTCAGCATCCGCACTTCACAATCGCCGTGCCCGGTACAACCCATCGCGTTATCAATCAGCTCAAATCCCAGTGATTCATACAGCTTAATCGCGCGGGTTAGCGTGCCGGTGGTTTCCAGATAGCAGCGACGGAAACCCTGCTGACGCGCATACTCCATCGCCCGCAACGCCAGCGCACGCGCCAGCCCTAAACCGCGCACTTGGGGCAGGAAGTACATCTTCTGCAATTCGCAGATGTCCGGTGCGCTACACGCCAAAGGTGCCACGCCGCCGCCGCCCACAACACGTCCCTCATGCTCGACGATCCAGTAAGCGCTGTTCGCTTCGCTGTACAACTCGAACAGGCGATCCAGATTAGGATCGGACACGGTGTAGCCTTTGTCGGCGGTCAGGCCAAACTCTGCGGAGACATCTCGGATCACTTGCGCAATCAGCGGATTATCGGCCGCAACAATCGGGCGCACCTGTAAATTCAGTGGCGTAGCGGTGGTCATCATTTTCTTCCGGTGTAAAAAAGCCGGGCAGTGCCCGGCTATGATTTAGCAATTGGACTGATGCGCTTACAATGCCGCAATCACGCCCTGCTGTTCAATCAGTTTTGCTTTTGATTGTTCCAGCTCAACGATGCGCTCGCGCTCTTTCGCCACCACCGCTTCCGGTGCACGTGCAACAAAGCCTTCGTTCGCCAGTTTGACCTGGATCTTCTCAATCTCGACATCCAGCTTGGTCAGCTCTTTCGCCAGACGCTCCAGCTCGGCTTCTTTGTTGACCAGATCCGCCATTGGGATCAGCAACTCAGCGCCTTCGACGATCTTGGTGACCGAGACCGGACCTTTCTCGCCCGCAGGCAGAATGGTCAGGCTTTCCAGACGCGCAAGACGTGACAGGAAGCTACGGTTCTCATCGACACGACGCTGCGCGGTTGGCGAGCAGTCACGCAGCAGCACATCCAGCGGTTTACCCGGTGCGATGTTCATTTCAGCACGGATGTTACGCACTGCCACGATCGCCTGCTTGATCCACTCAATGTCCGCTTTGGCTTCCACATCTTCTTTCGCCGCATCAAACTGCGGGAACGGCTGCAGCATGATGGTGTCGTGATCGATATTCTTCAGACCTTTCACACGCTGCCAGATGGTTTCGGTGATGTAAGGAATGATTGGGTGCGCCAGGCGTAAGACCGCTTCCAGCACGGTAACCAGCGTATTACGCGTGCCGCGCAGTTCCGCTTCGCTGCCGTTGCTCATGACTGGCTTGGTCAGCTCCAGATACCAGTCACAGAACTGGTTCCAGGTGAAGTCGTACAGGATGTTGGCAGCGATATCAAAGCGATAGCTGTCCAGCGCTTCACGATAGGCTTTCACGGTGCTGTTGAATTCGGTCAGAATCCAGCGATCCGCCAGTGACAACTTCAGTTCGCCGCCGTTCTGCCCGCAATCATGCTCTTCGGTGTTCATCAGCACGAAACGGCTGGCGTTCCACAGCTTGTTACAGAAGTTGCGATAGCCTTCGAGACGCTTCATGTCCCAGTTGATGTCACGGCCAGTTGAGGCCAGTGCCGCCAGGGTAAAGCGCAGGGCATCGGTGCCGGAAGCCACAATGCCGTCCGGGAACTGCTTCTCGGTACGCTTGCGGATCTTCTCAGCCAGCTGCGGCTGCATCATGTTACCGGTGCGTTTTTCCAGCAGGTCTTCCAGCGAAATGCCGTCGATCATATCCAGTGGATCGATGACGTTGCCTTTCGACTTGGACATCTTCTGGCCTTCTTCATCACGAATCAAACCGGTCATATACACGGTTTTGAACGGCACCTGTGGCTTGCCGTCTTCATCTTTGATGAAGTGCATGGTCAGCATGATCATGCGCGCAATCCAGAAGAAAATGATGTCGAAGCCACTCACCAGCACGCTGGTTGGGTGGAAGGTACGCAGTGCTTCGGTATTCTCTGGCCAGCCAAGGGTCGAGAAGGTCCACAGACCTGATGAGAACCAGGTATCCAGCACGTCGTCGTCCTGGCGCAGTACCACAACGTCAGCCAGGTTATTTTCCTGACGCACTTCGGCTTCAGTACGGCCGACATAGACGTTGCCGTCGTTGTCATACCAGGCCGGGATGCGATGTCCCCACCACAGCTGACGCGAGATGCACCAATCCTGAATGTCACGCATCCATGAGAAGTACATGTTTTCATACTGTTTTGGCACAAACTGGATGTCGCCGTTTTCGACCGCTTCTACCGCAACTTTCGCCAGTGGAGCCGTGCGCACATACCATTGGTCGGTCAGCATTGGCTCGATCACCACGCCGCCACGGTCGCCGTAAGGCACGGTCAGATCGTGTGGTTTGATTTCATCCAGCAGGCCGAGTTCATCAACCGCAGCCACCATGGCTTTACGCGCCGCGAAACGCTCCATTTTCTGGAACTGCGCTGGGATCTCATCGGCACATTCGTCGCTGACTTCACCGTTGGTGTCGAACACTTCCGCACGCTCGCGGATATCGCCATCAAAGGTCAGGATGTTGATCATTGGCAGCTTGTGACGACGACCGACTTCATAGTCGTTGAAGTCATGCGCTGGGGTGATCTTCACGCAGCCGGTGCCTTTTTCCATGTCCGCATGGTCATCGCCAACGATCGGAATGCGACGGTTCACCAGCGGCAGGATCAGTTCTTTACCGATCAGATCTTTATAGCGCGGATCTTCCGGGTTCACCGCCACGCCGGTATCGCCCAGCAGGGTTTCCGGACGAGTGGTGGCGACCACCAGATAATCTTTGCCTTCTGCGGTTTTCACGCCATCCGCCAGCGGGTAGCGGATATGCCACATTGAGCCTTTGCTCTCGCGGTTTTCCACTTCCAGGTCGGAGATAGCGGTACGCAGTTTTGGATCCCAGTTCACCAGGCGTTTGCCACGGTAAATCAGATTCTCTTTATACAGGCGCACGAAGACTTCACGCACCGCATTCGACAGGCCTTCATCCATGGTGAAGCGTTCGCGCTCCCAATCCACGGAGTTGCCAAGACGACGCATCTGACGGGTAATAGTGCCGCCAGACTCTGCTTTCCACTGCCAGATTTTGTCGATGAAAGCATCACGGCCGTAATCCTGGCGAGTTTTGCCCTCTTCAGCGGCGATCTTGCGCTCAACCACCATCTGCGTCGCGATACCGGCATGGTCAGTACCTGCCTGCCACAGGGTGTTTTTACCCTGCATACGCTGGTAACGAATCATGGTATCCATGATGGTCTGCTGGAAAGCGTGACCCATATGCAAGCTGCCGGTGACGTTCGGCGGCGGGATCATGATGCAAAAGCTTTCCTGGCTGGTGTCGCCATTCGGTTTAAAGTAGCCCTGCTGTTCCCAGTGCTCGTAGAGCGGCTGCTCGATATCTTGCGGGTTATATGTCTTTTCCATTTCTACACTGTCGTTTGCGGCGGAGGTGGCGTCGCCGTATTCAATTGGAAACCAACGCTGCGATAGGCTTTATAGCGGTCGCGCGCCAGTTGTTTTAGGGATTCTTCGTAAGGTACGAAGTCTATCACTTCATGGAAACCAGTAGCAAAATCTGCGAACTGTGGCAGCAGGCTAATCAGCAGGTCACGCGGGGAACTGCCGCGACGCTGTGGCCAGGCTAATTCCACCGGGGCGCCGTATCGCGGGCCTTCACCGGCCAGATTGTGCGGCACAAAGGCGTTGGCGGGACGCTGCCAGAGCGCTTCATCCAGACGATTAGCTTGGTCTTCATTCTCGCAGGCAATCAGAATGCGTTTGCCGTCACGCCAGCGTGTTTCGGCCAGATCGCACACCAGTGCTTCGATGGCGCTCAGGCCGTCGCTGGCGCTTTCCGACTCCATCACATAGAAAGTGGCGTTTTTCATGGCAAGCTTATTTCCATTAATGACAGTGGGGCGCATTTTGCGCCCCATGAGTTCATACGTCTATACACTTCATACTTCGAGCTGCAGATGCGTTGGCTGCTCTCGTTCACCCGAATCACTTACTTGAGTAAGCTCATCGGGACTCTCTCGTTTGCCGCCTTCCTGCACCTCGAATTATTTGTGTGTATTTTTTGCTCGGCTTTAATCGTCGCCGTTCAATCCTGCGCGGTTCAACAGGAACTGCGACAGCAGCGGAACCGGGCGGCCGGTGGCGCCTTTGGCCTTGCCAGAACGCCATGCGGTACCTGCGATGTCCAGGTGCGCCCAGTTAAACTTACGCGCAAAACGCGCCAGGAAACAGGCTGCAGTGATGGCACCGCCGGGACGGCCGCCAATGTTTGCCATATCAGCAAAATTGGATTCCAGCTGCTCCTGATACTCATCTGCCATCGGCAGACGCCACGCGCGGTCACCTGCTTGTTCTGAGGCGCTGATCAGCTCGTGCGCCAGCGGATTATGGTTCGACATCAAACCGCTGACGTGATGGCCCAGTGCAATCACGCAGGCACCGGTCAGGGTCGCGACGTCAATCACCACTTCAGGCTCGAAGCGCTCCACGTAAGTCAGCGCGTCGCACAGCACCAGACGGCCTTCCGCATCGGTATTCAGCACTTCAACAGTCTGGCCTGACATGGTGGTCAGCACATCGCCTGGACGCATCGAACGACCATCCGGCATGTTCTCACAACCCACCAGTACGCCGACGACGTTCAGCGGCAGATTGAGTTCCGCCACCATACGCATCACGCCGTACACGGACGCCGCGCCGCACATGTCGTACTTCATTTCATCCATCGAATCGGCAGGTTTGATCGAGATACCACCGGAATCGAAGGTCAGGCCTTTACCCACCAGCACAATTGGACGCGCTTCAGGATCGGTGCTGCCTTTGTACTCAATTACCGACATCAGCGATTCGTTGTGTGAGCCCGCCCCGACCGCCAGATACGCGTTCATGCCCAGCTCTTTCATCTGCTGTTCGCCGATGACACGCGTGGTGACATTTTTGCTGTAAGCATCCGCCAACTGACGCGCCTGCGACGCCAAATACGCGGCGTTACAAATATTTGGCGGCATATTGCTGAGGTCTTTGGCGGCTCTGACGCCCGCTGCCACCGCCAAACCATGCTGAATCGCACGTTCACCGCTGGTGAGTTCACGACGGGTTGGCACGTTGAACACCAGCTTGCGCAGTGGACGGCGCGGTTCAACTTTATTGCTTTTCAGCTGATCGAAGTTGTAGAGCGCTTCTTTTGAGGTTTCAACCGCCTGGCGGACTTTCCAGTAGGTGTTGCGCCCTTTAACATGCAGTTCGGTCAGGAAGCACACCGCTTCCATCGAACCGGTGTCGTTCAACGTATTGATAGTCTTCTGAATCACCTGTTTGTACTGGCGCTCATCCAGCTCGCGCTCTTTACCGCAGCCGATCAACAGGATACGTTCAGACAGGATGTTAGGCACATGGTGCAGCAGCAATGTCTGACCGACTTTGCCTTCCAGTTCACCGCGACGCAGCAGGGCGCTGATGTAGCCGTCGCTGATTTTATCCAGCTGTTCAGCAATGGGTGACAAACGGCGCGGTTCGAAAACGCCTACAACAATGCAGGCGCTACGCTGTTTTTCCGGGCTACCGCTTTTTACACTGAACTCCATGCACTCTCCTGAATCTTAAAGACAACGGCCTTAGCTGTCGTTAGAATGTAGCGCGTTCGTAACCCATTATTTTTAGCGGCGCCATGACAATTTAACGCCGACGGTCATAATGAGATGTGGTGGCAATGTGTTGTTTTTTCACCACCCTAACGCGTTCGTCATACTATTTTAGCTACGATGACGGCCATTGATGAAGAAAAATGGCTGATAAGCGTTGAAACTAGCGATTTTCCTGCAAAAAGACAAGTTATCACAGGCGTACTAAGCGTGATCATCATTAGATATCTGGTTCGGGAAACGCTCAAAAGCCAGCTGGCTATCCTGTTCATCCTGCTACTGATCTTCTTTTGCCAGAAGTTAGTCAGGATTTTGGGTGCAGCGGTGGATGGCGAGATCCCAACAAATCTGGTTCTGACATTGTTAGGACTTGGCGTGCCTGAAATGGCACAACTTATCCTGCCCCTAAGCTTGTTTCTGGCGATTTTAATGACTCTTGGGCGGCTGTACACCGAAAGTGAGATCACGGTGATGCATGCCTGCGGCTTGGGGAAAAGCGTGCTGGTCAAGGCCGCGATGATCCTGATGCTGCTGACTTCAGCGGTCGCAGCGGTCAACGTCCTTTGGTTAGGGCCATGGTCATCGCGTTACCAGGATGAAGTCACACAAAATGCCAAAGCCAACCCTGGCGCAGCGGCGCTGGCAGCGGGCCAGTTTCAGACCTCCAGCGACGGTAATACCGTGCTGTTTGTCGAGAACGTCAAAGGCAACACGTTTGGTAACGTGTTCCTGGCGCAGCTGCGTCCAAAAGGTAATGCGCGCCCATCCGTGGTGCTGGCTGACAGCGGTCATATGGAGCAGCGCAAAGACGGCTCACAAGTGGTGACGCTGGATAAAGGCACGCGCTTCGAGGGCACTGCGATGCTGCGCGATTTCCGCATCACCGACTTCACCAACTACCAGGCGCTGGTGGGCTATAAAGAAGCCACGCTCGATCCGAATGATGCCGATCAGGCGAGCATTAGCACGCTGTACCAACACAAAACGCCGCAGTTCCAGGCCGAGTTCCACTGGCGTCTAACGCTGGTGTTTGCGGTGCTGGTGATGGCGTTGATGGTGGTGCCACTCAGCGTGGTCAACCCTCGTCAGGGGCGTGTGCTGTCAATGCTGCCTGCGATGCTGCTGTATCTGATCTTCTTCCTGCTGCAGAGTTCGTTACGTTCTAACGCAGCGAAAGGCAAGTTCGATCCCGCGATCTGGATGTGGGTCGTGAACCTGGCTTATCTGGCGCTGGCAGTGATGTTAAACCTGTGGGATACGGTACCGATGCGACGCATTCGTGGTCGCTTTAGCCGTGGAGGATCGCTCTGATGTTTAAGGTCCTTGACCGCTATATCGGTAAAACCATTTTCAACACCATCATGCTGACGTTGTTCATGCTGGTGTCGCTATCGGGCATCATCAAATTTGTCGATCAGCTACGTAAAACCGGGCAGGGCGCTTACACCGCGCTCGACGCCGGTTACTACACGCTGCTCAGCGTACCGAAAGATATTGAGATCTTCTTCCCGATGGCCGCACTCTTGGGTGCATTGTTGGGCTTAGGAACGCTAGCGCAGCGCAGCGAGCTGGTGGTGATGCAGGCATCGGGTTTTACCCGTATGCAGGTGGCGCTGGCGGTGATGAAAACCGCGATTCCGCTGGTGCTGTTGACCATGGCTATCGGCGAATTTGTGGCACCGCAGGGCGAGCAGATGGCGCGTAACTACCGTGCGCAGCAGCTGTACGGCGGCTCGCTGATGTCGACGCAGAATGGGCTGTGGGCGAAAGACGGCCATGACTTTATCTACATCGAACGCATCAAAGGCGACAATGAGATTGATGGCGTCAGCATTTACACCTTCACCGACCAGCGTCGTCTGCTCAGCGTGCGTTATGCCGCCAGTGCGACCTGGAACAAGGACAAAAAGTTGTGGCAGCTGTCGCAGGTAGATGAGTCCAACCTGAGTGATGCGAAACAGATTACCGGTTCGCAAAGTCTGGGCGGGGAGTGGAAAACCAACCTGACGCCTGACAAGCTTGGCGTGGTGGCGCTGGATCCGGATGCGCTGTCCATTAGCGGTCTGTACAACTACAGCAAATACCTTAAGCAGAGTGGCCAGGTGTCAGGGCGTTATCTGCTGAACATGTGGGGTAAAATCTTCCAGCCGCTTTCCGTGGCGGTGATGATGCTGATGGCGTTGTCGTTTATCTTTGGTCCGCTGCGTAGCGTGTCGATGGGCGTGCGTGTGGTCACGGGGATCAGCTTCGGCTTCCTGTTCTACGTGCTGGATCAGATCTTCGGTCCGCTGAGTCTGGTGTATGGCATCCCGCCGATTCTGGGGGCGCTATTGCCGAGCGCCGCGTTCTTTGCCATCAGCTTGTACCTGCTGATGAAGCGCAGTTGATGGTTCAGGGATAGCCTGCTGCTATCACCAAAACTCACAGAAGCCGCCATCACGATGGCGGCTTTTTTATTACTTCAGAGTATGAATCAGAGCCGGCAGCTGCGACAACAAGTACAATACCAACCCAATGGTGCCACCCACCAACGTCCCGTTAATGCGGATAAACTGCAGATCGCGGCCAATGTTCAACTCAATCTGTTGCGACATCTCCCGCGCATCCCAGCTCTTCACGGTATCGCTGATGTGGCGCGTCAGGAATTCGGCGAACTCTGGTGCAATGCTGCGGGCGGCATCTTCCAGGTGTTGATTCATCGAGATACGCAGCGCTTCATCTGCTGCCAGCGTTTCACCGAACCATAGCGCGGCAAGACGCACGCGCTCCTGCACGCGAGAATCTTCACTGTTAAGATCGGCCTTCAGCCAGCTACGCAGATCCTGCCATAGCTCGCCGATATAGCGATTCAGCGACTCATCCTCTTTCAGCCAGTTTTTGATCACCTCGGCACGTTCGGCCATTACGGGGTCGGTTTTTAGCTTCTCAATTAACCGCTGAACTGCGCGGTCAAATCCCAGACGCAGCTCGTGCCCCTGATTGATCGCCACTTCATCGAGAATCGAGTCCACTGCATTGGCCACCAGGTCAGCACTGTGCTCGCCCAGCCATTCGGTGGGTAGTATTTTGGCTTTAATCGGATGCTCACGCTTCAGCCAGCGCACAATCTGAATTGCGATGAACTCACGCGTGCCAGGCTTGTGCAGCAGACGCAGCAACTGTTGCACTGCCGCATCCAGCAGTTCCTGATGACGATTGTTTTTGGTCAGGCTATCCAGTAACAACGCGCTGGATTGGGTGAGATCGACCTTATCCAATGCACGATGCACGGCCCGGCGCAGGAAGCGCTGGATGCGTTCATCATCCGTAAGATCAAGGAAGCCGCGCATCACCTGCAACAGATGGCGACCAATGCGATCGGCGTTGCCCGGCGTGTTGAGCCAGTGCGCCAGCATCTGCGAGGGATCGTGGCGGCGAATCAGCGCCAGCAACGAATCGGAATCGAGAAATTTCTCCTGCACAAAGCGGCCAAGATTCTCCCCGATGCGATCCTTATTGCGCGGAATAATCGCCGTGTGCCGCGAGATGAACGGCACCGGCACGCGACGAAACAGCGCGACCACCGCAAACCAGTCGGCCAGCGCACCGACCATCGCCGCTTCAGCAATGGCCTTGAGACCAAGCACCCAAAAATTGGGTGGCAGAAACAGCGTCACGACAAAAGTCGCTGCGGCAACCAGCAGCAATGCGAGCGCCAGACGCTTGCTCCGTTTGAGTTGTTGATATTTATCCATATAACGATCTTAGCAGACCACACCTTAGGGCGGCGGTGCGAATCATTGCACCTATTCAATCAGCGTCATTAATGTCGCGGCGCGCAGGTGTCACTGCAGCGTTGCTAATGCCCGCGCCATACATAGCGCCGCGGAGGAAGATAAATATTTTCAGTGTGTTATCGACGACGGCCGCCCATCAAACTTCCCAGCACGCCACGAATGATTTGGTTGGTGACCTGGCGCGCCGCGCTTTTTGCCACGCTCTGCACCACGCCATCGCGCTTGCCGCCGCGCGGTCCGGTGGTGCCAAACAGAATGTCTTTCAACCCGCCGAGAATGCCATCATCAACTTCGACATTATTGCCTTTGGCTTCCGGCGCATCGGCCTGCTGCGGCGCGGCTTGCACCCCTTTTTGCAGGATCTCAAACGCGGATTCGCGATCCACTTCGGTGTCGTATTTTCCGTACAGCGGTGAGTTATTGATCAGGCCGTTGCGCTCATCCTGCGTTATTGGCCCCATGCGCGAGCCGGGCGCAATCACCATGGCGCGCTGCACCATCGACGGGCTGCCTTTTTCATCGAGGAACGAAATCAGCGCCTCGCCAGTACCCAGCGCCTGAATGGCCTCCACGGTATTGAATGCCGGATTGGCGCGCATGGTTTCAGCGGCGCTTTTCACCGCTTTTTGATCTTTCGGCGTGAAGGCGCGCAGGGCGTGTTGCACGCGATTGCCTAGCTGACCGAGCACGTTATCAGGGATATCCGACGGATTCTGCGTGACGAAATAGACGCCGATGCCTTTGGATCGAATCAGACGGATCACCTGCTCCACTTTCTCCAGCAGCACCGGCGGCGCATCGGTAAACAGCAGATGTGCCTCATCAAAGAAGAACACCATTTTCGGTTTATCGAGGTCGCCCGCTTCGGGCAACTGCTCGTACAGCTCCGCCAGCAGCCATAGCAAGCTGGTGGCATAGAGTTTCGGCATTTGATACAGCTTCTCGGCGGAAAGGATGTTGATGAAACCTTTGCCTTCGTTGTCACAACGCATCCAGTCACGGATATCCAGCATCGGCTCGCCGAAGAAGTGTTCAGCGCCTTGCTGTTCCAGCGCCAGCAAACCGCGCTGAATCGCCCCCACCGAGGCGCTGTTGATGTTGCCGTACTGCGTCTGGAAAGATTTAGCGTTATCGCCGATGTATTGCGTCATGGCGCGCAGATCTTTGAAATCCAGCAGCAACAGCCCTTGATCGTCTGCGATGCGGAAGATGATTTGCAGCACGCCCGATTGCACCTCATTAAGGTTGAGCAAGCGCGCCAGCAACAGCGGGCCAAGGTCGGAAACGGTGGCACGCACCGGATGGCCTTTCTCGGCAAAAATATCCCACACCATCACCGGATTTTTCTGTGCCTGCCAGTCGGTCACGCCAATCTTTTCCAACCGCGCCAGTAACTTTTCCGAGCCTTCACCGGCGGTCGCCACGCCAGTGAGATCGCCTTTGACGTCGGCCATAAACACCGGCACGCCGATATTGGAGAAGGACTCGGCGATTTTTTGCAGCGTCACGGTTTTACCGGTGCCGGTGGCACCAGTGATTAAGCCGTGGCGGTTCGCCATATTGGAAAGCAGGGATAACTGGATGTCAGGCGTTTGAGCAATCAGCAACGGGGTGGTCATATTTTTTCACTCGCAGGCAACAGGTTATGCCAGAAAGAATAGCAAGCGATGCGAGGGGAAGGATGAAGATTGTACTGAAAGTGTTGATGGGGGAAGCCATCCCCCCATCAACAGGATCTATTGCTTCTGCACCACATCAAAGAACAGCAAGCTCACGCCAATCCCTTGCTGCACATGATTGACGTTGTTCCGCACCGCCACCTGCTGCGCGCCCTGCAGCATCACCACAAACGGAGAGTTCTGCTGCACGGTGTTTTGCAGGTCGGTGTAAAGCGCACGGCGTTTGGCGGCATCACTTTCGCCTGCTGCGGCACGTGTTTTGGCGCTGAGTTCCGGAATCTCCCAGCCGACACGCCACGCCAATGTTTTCGAGCCGCCCGGCACGTTGTAAGCAAAGGCGCTGGCATTGGTATTCGGGTCAACGTAATCCGCGCCCCAGTAGATAAAGATCGACTGGAAATCGCGGCCGCGCATCTTGCTCCACAGCTCGGATTCCGCCACCGGCTGCAACTCAATCTGCACGTCCGCTTTGGCAAAGCTGGCCTGCAGCGCCTGGGCAACATCAATGTACGGCGGCTGATTGATCACCGTCAGCGCAAACTTGCTGCCCGGTTTAATCCCGCCCTTGGCTAAAATCGCTTTGGCTTTTGCCACATCATAATGGAACGGTTGGTCCTCCAGCGCGCCATCAAAGCCCTGCGGCAGGAAGCTTTGATGAATGCGGTACTGACCTTTCAGCAAATCATGTGAGATGGACTGGTAATCCACCAACCAGCGCGCCGCTTCCCATAGGGCCGGATTACCCAATGCGGGCTGCGCTTTGTTCTGCGTATTGAAGCCCAGGTAATACACCAGGCTCGAAGGGAACGCCGCAATGTGCAGGTTCTTATTGCTCTTTAGCGCATCGATTTGATCGGGGCCGAGTTGATAAGCGACATCGACATCGCCTTGCTGAATCAGCAGGCGACGCGCACCCGCATCGGCGACGCCTTTCAGCAAAATACGCTTTAGGTGTGGCTGCGGATTAGCTTGCGGGTTGGCGCTCAGCACCAGCGCCTGCTGTGGCACATACTGCTGAATCGTAAACGCGCCGCTGCCTGCGGTGTTGGTGTGCAGCCAGCCATTGCCGAGATCGTTATTCACCGCATGCTGTTGCACGGTTTTGCTGTCCACCACCGAGGCTACCGGTGCGGTAAGCAGGCGCAGCGCCAAATCCTGACCTATCTGCGCGGGCCATTGAATCTCCAGCTGATGATCATTCAGCACTTTAAATTGGCTGGCGATGTTCTCGTTGGTCCAGCCAAACTCGGCGAGAATAAAAGAGGGTGCTTTGTTCAACTGCACAGCACGCGACAGTGAGAAAATCACATCCTGCGGCGTCACCGCATTGCCGCTGGAGAAGCGGGCACCTGGTTTAAGGTTAAATACCAGGCTGTGCGGCGTACTGCCACTTTGCCAGGATGTCGCCAGCAGCGGTGCCAGTTTCTGTGGCGTATCGCGGTCGGCTTGCACCAGCGTCTGGTAGATGTTGCGCTGTACGCTGTTGCTGACCGTTTCGAAGCTTTCTGCGGGGTCGAAGCTGATAATGCCATCCAGCGGTACGGCAACCACCAGCGTGTCTTTCGGCGTCGCAGCCTGCACGGCGAATGCACTACTCCATAAAGTGACCAACAAAATCAATGCACGCATTTATTGTTTTCCTGAGTGATAGATAAATTGACTCTATCGCTGCTGCCGCTCAGGCAAAATGCCGGTTTGTTCTGAGCTGTGCCGGAAATTAACAAATGATAACATTCGGCGATTATTTCACTTATTTTGTGCGCCGCCTGTCATTTCCAGGAAATAGATCGTTCATGTACTGGTCAATTAAGTAAATAAGATGTTATTAATGAGAATAATTCTCTTGTATGGAAGTATGATTTATTTTTATCGATTGAATTGAGCAATTATTTCCTTGCGCGATCAATTTTGGTCATTTGCCCATCCAGACTTGCTAGAAACACAGCAATTGTACGGTTAAAAGTCCAATTCACCCTCCGAAAGCCCTTTACCTGCCATTAACCTAAATTCAACATCATGATGGTTTCTCATCAAAACACATCCGAACATTGATTCTTACATTCAGAAATATCTATATCCCTAAGATTGCCAGGTTATTTACCGATTTATAAAGCCATTAACAAAAATAATTATCTTTCTTAGCAAGTGAGAGTCGTCGCGCCATGCTTCTAAATAAACCGACCACCAGACGTAAGTTTTTGCTTGGGTCGTTATTGGCTTTGCCATTAAGCGACCTGGTATTTAAGGGATTAACTGCGGCGCAAGCTGCGGAAATGGCAGCACCGGAACTCGCCGATTACAAACCGATCTTTTTCAGCGCTCAGGAGTGGCAGTTTATTTTGGCCGCGACCGATCGTCTGATTCCGGCCGGTGGTAAGGGCAAAGCGCCGGGTGCACTGGAAACTAACGTGCCGATCTTTATCGATCAGCAACTCCATAGCCCTGAGTTCGGCGGCGAAATTTACATGCAGGGTCCGTTCGACGTGCACGCGCCAGCCACCATGGGTTATCAGATCCCTTACACCCCGCAAGAGCTGTATCGCACGGGCATCAAGCTGGTGGAACAGTGGACGCAGAGCACCTACAAAAAATCCTTCCATGAACTGACGTTGGAAGAGAAAGACGCGGTGCTGACCAAGGTCAACAAAAATGACGGTATCGATTTCCCGGCAATGGGTGAACCGAACCTGAAAGCCTCGCAGTTCTTTGGTCAGTTACTGGCAGATACCAAACACGGCTACCTCGCCGATCCGATGTACGGCGGCAATAAGGGCATGAAAGCCTGGATTGCGATTGGTTTCCCAGGCGCACGCGCCAGCTTCACCGAATGGGTGAAGCAGCACAACGTGCCGTACCCGCTGGGACCGGTCAGCCTCTTAGGTGAGCGCGCATAAGCCGACACCCCCGTATTTGGTATGTGAGACAGGATTAACATGGCACAGATTACAAAGAAAGAAGTCGACGTCGTCGTTTGCGGCCTCGGCTGGGCCGGCTCGTTGATGAGTATCGAACTGGCATTGGCCGGGCTGGAAGTGCGCGCGTTAGAGCGCGGCGGCGAGCGTGACTACCCGGATTTTGCTTACCCGAAACCGGCTGATGAATACGCCTATAACGTGCGCAACAAAGTGTTCGCTACGCCGAAAGAAGTGGCGGTGACCGTGCGTTACAACATGAGCCAGACCGCACTGCCAACCCGTAAATGGGGCGCTTTCGCACCGGGTACCGGTGTCGGCGGCGCAGGTATGCACTGGACGGCGGTACTGATTCGTCCAACCCCAACTGATATCAAACTGAAAACTTACGTCGATCAGGCCTACAAGCCGGGCGTGCTGCAGGATGATATGCGCGTGATGGATTTCCCCTTCACGTGGGAAGAGATCGAGCCGTATTACTACAAGTTTGAGCTGATTTGCGGTCAGTCGGGTAACACCGGCAACCTGCGCGGTCAGATTCTGGAAGGCGGCGATCCGTTCGAAGGCCCACGTTCTGAACCCTATCCGCTACCAGCGCTGGAAGACACGCTGAACAACGTGATGTTCAAAGAAGCTGCCACCAAGCTGGGTTATCACCCGTTCCCGAACCCATCTGCGTGCGTATCTCGCGCGTGGAAAAACCCGTACGGCAACCAGATCGCGCCGTGTAACTATTGCGGTTACTGCTCGAAATACCCGTGCCTGAACTACTCCAAAGCCTCACCGCAAACTGCCGTGATGGATGCACTGAAGCGTCTGCCGAACTTCTCCTACGAAGTGCATGCGGAAGTGTACAAAGTGGTGCTGCACGACGATGGTAAAACCGCGAAGGGCGTTCTCTACTTCGATGCAGATGGCAATGAAGTGTTCCAGCCAGCCAAAATCGTCGTGCTGTCCAGCTTCCAGCTGTACAACGTGCGTCTGATGCTGCTGTCCGGTATCGGCAAACCGTACAACCCGATCACTGAAGAAGGTGTGGTAGGTCGTAACTATGCGTTCCTGTCCAACGGCGGCGCAACCCTGTTCTTCAAAGATAAGAACTTCAACTCCTACGCCACCGCAGGCGCCACCGGCCAGATGTTCAACGACATCTCACCAGGCAACTTCGATGGCCCAGGCCTCGGCTTCCTCGGCGGCGCGAAGATCCACAGCTCGCAAGCCACCGGTACGCCAATGGCTGCTGCACTGCCAAAAGGCACGCCAGCCTGGGGCATGGGTTACAAAGAGGGTCTGGAAGAGTGGTACAACCATTCCATGAAGATCAGCATCACGACAACTTGCCAGTCGTATCGCGATATCTATCTGGATCTGGATCCGCACTACACCGACCATCGCGGTCAGCCGCTGCTGCGTATGACGTTCAACTGGAAAGAGAACGAACTTAAGCTGCAACAGCATCTGAAAGGCATCGTTGGCGATATCGCCAAAGAGCTGAACCCAGACAGCATGAGCATGAGCTTCCTGCCGATGGGTGCGGATTTCGACCTCACTAAATACGTCTCCACGCACAACGTGGGCGGCGCGGTGATGGGCGATAACCCAAGAACTTCTGCGCTGAACAAGTACCTGCAGAGCTGGGATGTGCATAACGTGTTTGTACCGGGCGGTAACGCCTTCCCGCAAAACTTCCAGGCGAACCCGACCGATACCATCGGTGCGATTACCCTGATGGCGGCGCAGGCGATCAAAGAACACTATCTGAAAAACCCAGGTCCATTGGTACAGGCATAAGCACATGAAATTAAAATCATTGTTAATCGCTAACGCCGTGCTGCTGGGAAGCTTTGCGGTACAGGCTCATGCGGAAGATGAAGCCGCGCTGATCAAGCAGGGGGAATATCTGTCTCGTCTTGGCGACTGTATGGCGTGCCATACCGTGTCGGGCAAAGCGGATTATGCGGGTGGTCTGGCGATTGAGTCGAATCTCGGCACCATCTTCTCCACCAACATCACGCCGGACAAAGAGCACGGCATCGGCAACTACAGCGAGCAGCAGTTCTCTGATGCGGTGCGCAAAGGTGTGCTGCCGGATGGTTCACGCCTTTACCCGGCCATGCCATATCCGGATTACGCCAAAATCAGTGATGAAGACATGCATGCGCTGTATGTCTACTTCATGAAGGGCGTGAAGCCAAGCAGTGAGCAGCCGGAAGAGACCAAACTCAGCTTCCCGTTCAGCCAGCGCTGGGGCATGCGCTTCTGGAACTGGGCATTCACTTCTGATAAGCCGTTCCAGCCGATTGGCGGCGCATCTGAAGAAGTGAATCGCGGTGCTTACATCGTGGAAAGCCTCGGTCACTGTGGCTCGTGCCATACGCCACGCGGTCTCGGCATGAACGAGAAAGCGCTCGACAGCGGTGACGACAAGTTCCTCGCCGGTGGTAGCCTGAACAACTGGGATGTGCCGTCGCTGCGTGGCTTACCGCGCTGGAGTGAGCAGGAGATCGTCGATTACCTGCAAACCGGTCGTAACGATAAAGCGGCGGTAGGCGGTGAGATGAAGTCAGTGATTGAGCACTCCAGCTCGCACATGACGGATGCCGATCTGAAAGCCATTGCCTCGTACCTGAAATTTATCGGCGGCAATCCACCGCTGCAGGCGTACAACGTGCAGAAGCAGCAGGCGACGGAAGCCAAACTGACCGCAGCGAAAAACCTGACGGAAGGTGAGCGTCTGTACATCGATAACTGCGGTGCCTGTCACTTCGTGACCGGTAAAGGCGCGCCAGGTATCTTCCCGGAGCTGGATCAGGCCACGATTGTGAATGCCAACGATCCTACCGGCTTGATCCACACCATTCTCGCCGGTGCGCAGCAGCCATCGACCGAGAAGGCGCCGTCAACCCTCGCGATGCCGGGCTTTGGCAAGCGTTTGACGGATGATGAAGTGGCGCAGCTGGCGACCTTTATCCGTCAGGGCTGGAGTAACAATGCCCCAGCCGTGACCAAAGATCAGGTTGCGGATGTGCGCAAGACGTTGAAAGCAGAGTAAATCGGGTGCGGCCTTCGGGCCGCACCCTCTTCAATGGAAAGTCCGTACCACTTCTAACACGCCGTTAATCAAAAACTGTACGCCCATACACACCAGCAAAAAGCCCATCAACCGCGAAATTGCCTCAATCCCGCCTTTACCGACCAGCTTCATGATGGCGCCCGAACTGCGCAGCGAAATCCACAAAATCACAGCGACCGACAAGAAGGTCAGCACCGGCGCCACGTTCACCACCCAGTTAGGAAAATCGACACCCGCTTTTACGGTGGAAGCCGAACTGATGATCATCGCAATAGTGCCCGGGCCTGCCGTACTGGGCATCGCCAGCGGCACGAAGGCGATATTTACCGATTCACGATTCGCATCGGTGGCGTCGATTTCATCCTGTTTATGCCGGGCTTCAACGGAGTGACCGACGGGTTTCGCCGGAAACAGCATGCGAAAACCGATAAAGGCGACGATCAATCCCCCTGCCATACGCAGGCCAGGGATCGAGATGCCGAAGGTGTGCAGCACCGCATTCCCGGCGTACCACGCCACCATCATAATCAGGAACACGTAGATCGAAGCCTGCATGGCCTGGCGATTGCGTTCCTGGAAATTCATGTCTCCCGCAAGACCGAGAAACAGCGCCACCGTGGTCAGCGGGTTAGCCAGCGGCAACAGCACCACCAATCCCAGCCCGATGGCTTTAAACAGTTCCAGCATGGTTTTCCCCGAGTTCCAATGGCATCGCGACACACCGTAGAGGCGCGTCGCGGCACGATTTAGCGCGCGTTTGCAAAATGCATCAATGTTTTGGCGTTTCTAACGCTTCCAGCAACTCCGGGAAGAAATCTTCCAGCAGCTCGGGCGTCATCAGCTCAGGGTAGCTTATCAGGTGTTCGCGAATGCGTTCATTGACGTCGGGCAGCAAACGCTCTGCGGCTTGGTTGGCGGTGATTTTCTTCTGCTTCATCATACGCAGTACGTCATCCGGCAGGTTGTCTTCATCTTCGACTTCATCCACGCCTTCCAGATCGTCCAACTCATCCAGCATATCCATTAAGGCTTCGATCTGTGGGGTGCGAGACTGATATTCAGACGGGTTTTCGTTTTCAAGATAGCGCAGCAGGGCACGCACTGGCGAACCATCGGGTTCTGCAGGAGGCTCGCTGGCAAACCAGTTCAGGAGATCGTGCTGCGTCACCTGATGGACGTGATAGCCGTTATCGACCAGCTCATCGGCGAGGATGTCGGCAGTATCGTGCTCAATCAGGCAAATGTGGGTGCGATTAGGCGTAAACTGCTCCAGCCACTGATAGATCTCTTCAATGACGCTGTCATCGTAGCTGAAGTGGTGGCTGAGATAGCTGTCATCCTGCTGGTGAACGCTGATGTGAATCAGGTCGGGATCGAAGTAAATCGCAATATTGATGCCTTTCATGCGCGCTGTCCTGTGTGGTGCAAAATCTCACTATAGCGTCAGGCAGCGCAGATGAACATGACAACGCCAGCAGCACAGGCTACTGGCGATAAAAATTAACGCAAATCAGCACGATCCAGCCCGTAAGCGCTGTCGAGCGCACCCGGTGCCATCTGTGACAAAATCATCAGGCGATTCCAGGTGTTGATGGCGGCAATCTTAAAAGTCAGCTCACTGATTTCGCCTTCAGAGAAATGTTCACGCACTTCACCGTACAGCGCTTCATCCACGCCGTGTTCACCAATGCGGGTCAGCGCTTCGGTCAGGGCAAAAGCGACTTTCTCGCGAGCGCTGAACAGTGGAGATTCACGCCAGATAGAAACGTGATGCAGACGCAGTTCACGCTCGCCATCAATTTTCGCCTGCTTCACATGCATATCGAAGCAGAAGGCACAGTGATTGAGCTGCGAAGCACGGATATCGATCAAGTGTTTCAGTGACTTCTCCAGCGCGGTATTCGCCACGGTGTTAGAGAAATCAGACATGGATTTGGCCAGTGCTGGCGCGGTTTTAAAATGGTTAACGCGTGAAGTCATGATATTTTCCTCATTCAAAATAAGCGGTCAATAGCTTGCAGAGCCTGGGGTAATGCGGTGTCGCGGCTGACGGGATCGTGCGTACCGTCCACGCGGATAAATTCCACATCGGTGATGCCGATGTATTCCAGTGCCACGCGGATGTAAGGCGTGAACTGGTCATCCTGCACAAACGGGCCGTGGGCAAACACGCTGCCGCTGGCGACCACGCTGTACACCTTCTTGCCGCTCACCAGACCGACTTTGGTGCCTTCCGGGGTAAAGGCGAAGGTGCGTCCGGCGCGGGTGATATGGTCGAACCAGGCTTTCAGCACCGACGGCAAACCGAGGTTCCACATCGGCGACGAGATAACCAGGGTGTCGCAGGCGAACAGCTGATCCACCATTTTTTCGGAAGTCTGAATGGCAGCACGCTGTGCATCGTTACGATCCTCCGGGCGGGTAAAGAACGCGCCAATGGTGGAGGCATCCAGGTGTGGCAACGGGTGCTGCGCCAGATCCAGTACTGTCTCTTCGAGATCGCTATGCTGGGCGCGAAGCTTCTCCACCAAACGCGCCGAGGCGTTACGTGAGGCCGAACCGGCCAGATCCGGGCTGACCTGAATATGCAGCAGTTTCATGAATTTTCTCCCTCAGCGAGATCGCGATAAAAATGCAGTCCCAACGCGTGGTAACCGACGCGTTGATAAAATTGTTGTGCCCGTTGATTGCTCAGCGCGGTGTCGAGCACGATGCGGCCACAGCCTTGTTCCCGTGCTTGCTGCGCCAGACCGTGCAGTAGCGCGGCTCCCAAACCCTGGCTGCGAGTGCTGGTGCAGGTCACCAAATCATCGATGTAGCAAAAACGGCCATGAATAAAGTTTTCCAGCAGTCGATAGCCTGCCAGCGCCACCGGTTTACCACCCTGTTCGATACCCGCTAGCTGATAGCCCTGTAATTGCTGACGCTGTGCCTGCGCCACAAACGCAGCTTCATCCTTCAGTTTGAAACGCAGTTCGCGCATCAATGCATAGCAGCAGGCCAACTCGGTGGGCGTTTGGTAGTGAACAATCTTCATAGCAGCCTGCAAGCGGTTGTCGGGTTGATGGGGACATCTTAAACTTCTATGTCGAAGGAAGAAGGGTCAATATAGGAGAAAATAGGTAGGACATGTTTATGCTGCTGTGTCGTGCGCTCATTCTTCAGGGACGCATTCATGTGCACCTCATCGTGATGAAGGAAGACAGATGGGTTACAAAGAAATTTATGCTCGCTATCGCCAGCAGATCCTGGAAGGGCGCTTAAAGCCGGGCGACCGGGTGCCCGCGATCCGCGTGTTAGCCAGTGAGCTACAGGTTGCGCGTAAAACCGTGGAGGCCGCCTATGAGATCCTCATTGGAGAGGGATACTTTGTCAGCCAGGGCGCGAAGGGAACACGCGTGAACCCTGCGCTCAATCTTGGTGGAGCTGCTGTTATCTCCACTGCGCCACCTTCCACGCAGCTGGAACATCCGGTGATTGAAAGTAAAGGCGAGCTGCGGCTGGGTATTCCGGCACTGGATGAGTTCCCGCACAAGAAGTGGCTGCTGATCTCCGGAAAGGCGGCGCGAACGTTGCGGCCCGATGAAATGATCATGCCCGCCATCATGGGCTACCAGCCATTGCGTGAGGCGATTGCCAGCTATCTCAATATTTCGCGCGGGCTCAACTGCCAGCCGGAGCAGATTTTTATCACCACCGGTTATCGCGCCAACCTGCGCCTCATCCTGGCCGTGCTGGCCCATCCTCACGACAAAGTGCTGTTTGAAGATCCGGGCTATTTCTTTGGGCAGAAACTGTTAAAGCGCATCGCACCGAATCTGCACTATGTACCGGTGGATCGTGAAGGTCTCGACGTGGATTTCCTCCTGCGTTATCACTCAGACGCACGCTTCGCGGTCGTCACGCCAACC
The DNA here is from genome assembly GCF_900215395.1 of Pantoea sp. GL120224-02. NCBI lineage: Bacteria > Pseudomonadati > Pseudomonadota > Gammaproteobacteria > Enterobacterales > Erwiniaceae > Pantoea > Pantoea sp. GL120224-02. Next base: position 109,410 of record NZ_OBEC01000005.1, read on the forward strand.
CATCAGAGCCCGCTTGCGGTGACGTTATCATTACCCCGCAAGCATCAATTGCTGGAGTGGGCGCAGCAGAATAGCAGCTGGATCATTGAGGATGATTACGATGGCGAGTTTCACTACACGCGCAAAGTGATCCCGGCGCTAAAAAGCCTGGATGTGCACGATCGGGTGATCTATACCGGCACTTTCAGCAAAACCATGATGCCCGCGATGCGCGTGGGTTATCTGGTGATGCCGCAGCAGACCATTGAACGCTTCCGCGAGCTGGGTGAAATCCTCGAAACCGGTTTGCCGTTGCTACCGCAGAAAATCCTCGCGCAATTCCTCAGTGATGGACACTTCTATCGCCATATCAAGAAGATGCGGATTCTCTACCAGCAGCGCCGCCGCATGATGCTGGATGCGCTACAGCACTGTTTCCCGCAGCTGTTTGACTTTGAACTCACTGATGGTGGCATGCATATCGTGGCCTTCCTGCGGCGAGGTATTCAGGATGTGGCACTGGCGGAGATTTGGCAGCGTCATCAGCTGCGGGTGTTACCGCTTTCTGGCTGGTATACACAAACCCAAAAACGCTACGGGCTGGTGATCGGTTACACCAATATTCGATCGTTTGAGCAGGCGGTGGATGTGCTGGGCAGGGTGGTAGAAGAAACTAACGGGTTGATGAGCTGATGGATTAATGGCCCTAGCGGCGCAATTTATTGCGCTCCCCATCAATAGTAAATAAGACGCGAGGGACAGCTCGCGTCTTATTCATGGTTACTTCACCCACTATCATTCCGGATGCAGAACGGCGGCTATCGAGAGACGCCCGATGCACTTACTCAGTAAGCGATGCGGGGGAACGAAAGCCGCCAACGCACCTGCAACCCGAAGTAGGGCGGGAATTACATGCCGATGTATTTTTTGCCTTGTTTCAGCACCACGTCACAGGCTTTGGTCTTCACTTTCTCACCCATTGGCGAGTTGCTCAGACTCTGCAAATTCAGCTGCTGACCGTTGCCGGTATTCAGCAAACCTTGCAGGCCCTGCTGATAATCGGTTTTCTGCTCTTGGGCGGCAGGGCTGCTCAGGCCGAGCTTGCTCAGCACTTGATCCTTCACCGAGGACACATTGTTATCCACTACGTTGTGCTGCACGCAGTAGGACATCACGCCTGCGGCATTAGTCATGCTGTTAGAGCTAACGGCTTTGTCACCGCCATTCAGTAAACCGCTCAGCGAAGAGAGCGACAGACTGCCGTTCTGCGTGCTGCTGGAGGTGGTAGAGCCGCTGTTTTGCTGAGACAGCTGCGATGCCGCGCTGCTCAACTGATCCTGCCAACTCGCTGCCGATGCACTTCCTGCTGTCAGTGCTGCCGCGATACCCAATCCCAAAATGATGCGTTGTGGTGCTTTGTTCATCTCAACCTCTTAGTTTTATACATCTGACGCTGTCAGTTTTGGTTAAGAGAGGTGTAAGCACGGAAAGTTCCGAAGTGGCGGGAGTTTGGGAATGTTCTGGAATCTGAACAGGAAAGCGCCGAAAGGGCACTCGTGCTGCCGGGTTTGCGCCTGATAAGCGGCGAAGTGCTGGTTTTTTCAACGCTTAGCGCAAAGCGCTGTCGATTAGTGTTGCGCACTCCGCGCGTAACGGTATAATCGCCAACGTTTTCCGCATCCTCTTCAGTGCCGAAGTGGCGAAATCGGTAGACGCAGTTGATTCAAAATCAACCGTAGAGATACATGTCGGTTCGAGTCCGACCTTCGGCACCATCGATTGATGCAAAATTAAGTCGCTTACGAGCGGCTTTTTTTGTGTCTGAAATTCACTAATACACACTCCCTCTAAACGAAAAAATCTTCAATAATCCTGTAACGAAAACATATAACTCAATGTTTCTTATATTGTTGATTCATATGGAAGGTATGAGCCTTAAACAGTAATATCTCAGATGATTTAAATTATTTTACTCAGATAGTTAGCATCGATTTCACCGCACCCAATACCCCACCGTCACCTGATTACTCAACACCGTTACCGCTGGCGCTATCGTGCCGCGCACCGCTGAAAAATACTCAAACCACAACGGTCCGCCAGCCGGGAAGCCAAGCGGCAGGGCCATCTCTCCACGCAATCCCGGCAGCCTCACGCAGCGACCGCCACCGCAGAGCTGCACCTGGAACCCCATTGGTACGGGCCCATCGACAGTTATACGCCATGCCAGATGCCTGGCCATCGCGCCCGCAGGAAGCAGTACGGCGGGTTGTACCGGACGGCTTTTAAACACTTGCTTACCATGAGTGATCACGCCGCCAAAGCTCTGGCTGCTCCATGATCCTTCCGCAGCCAGCGCCAGCGGCGAGAATAATAGCAGCCCAACCCACATCCAACTCCGCATCAGCTTTTCCCCCCAATCAGCCACGTCATCCGCACGTTGCGCTGGCTGCTGATCTCCTGGCTTGAGAGCACCGCCATCTGCGGGAACATGCGGCGCAGATAGCGCGACAGCATCAGGCGCAGCGCCGGATTCACCAGCAGCACCGGCGGCGCACCTAATCCTTCCTGATGCATCAGCGCTTGTTCGGTCTGTTTCATCAGGCTCTCGGCAATGCCCGGCTCAATGGCGCTGCCGCTTTGCGTGGCCTGTACCAGCAGCTGCTCCAGTGACACATCCAGCCCAATGACCTGAATGTCCTCCTCGCCGGGGAACCACTGCTGTGTAATGGCGCGCGCCAGACGTGCTCGCACGCGGGCAGTAAGTTCATCGGCATCGCTGCTGGCCGTAGCAAACTCCGCCAGCGTGTCGATAATAGTGCGCATATCGCGGATCGGCACGCGCTCTGCCAACAGGTTCTGCAACACCTTGTGCAGCAAGGTCAGGCTGATGACGGCGGGGATCAGATCCTCCACCAGTTTCGGAGCATGTTTGCTGAGCTGGTCCAGCAACTGCTGCGCTTCCTGACGGCCAAATAGCTCTTCGGTATGGGTCGAGATCAGATGATTAAGATGGGTGGCGACCACGGAACTCGGGTCGACCACGGTATAGCCCAGCGTTTGCGCCAGTTCGCGCTGCACCTCGTCGATCCACAACGCGGGCAGGCCAAAGGTGGGCTCGATGCACGGCGTGCCGGGAATCTCACCTTCGGCGCAGCCGGGATCGATCGCCATCCAGCGGTCGGGCTGGATCTCGCCGTGGCCGATCTCAACGCCTTTGAGCAAAATGCGATAGCGAGTTGGCGGCAAATCAAGGTTGTCACGGATATGCACTGCAGGGGGTAAGAAGCCCATCTGCTGGGCGAATTTTTTGCGGATACCGCGCACGCGCGTCAGCAACTGGCCTTGCTGCTCATGATCGACCATCGGGATCAGGCGATAACCGACTTCCAGTCCAAGCTCATCTTCCAGCTGAACATCAGCCCAGCTCGCTTCGTTGACCTGCGCAGCCTCGCTCTCTGCCCGCGTCACGGGCGAAGCACCGGCTGCCGGTTGCTGCAGGGCGCGGCCGCGCAGCCACCAGGCTAATCCGAGCAACAGGGCGGTAAACAGCAGGAAAACGATGTTCGGCATGCCGGGAATCAACCCGAGCAAGCCAATCACCACGGCGGCCAGCGTCAGCACGCGCGGAGAGGTAAATAGCTGGCCCACCATCTGCTCGCCCACATCCTGATCGTTGACCACGCGCGTGACGACCACGCCCGCTGCGGTGGAGATCACCAGCCCTGGAATCTGTGCCACCAGGCCATCGCCAATGGTCAACAGCGTATAAGTCTCACCCGCCACGCCCATGGTCATGTCATGCTGCATTATGCCGATGATCAGGCCACCGATGATGTTGATCGCCATGATCATCAGTCCGGCAATCGCATCGCCGCGCACAAATTTACTGGCACCGTCCATTGAGCCGTAAAAGTCCGCTTCCTGCGTCACCTCTTTGCGACGGCGCTTGGCTTCGTCTTCGCCGATCAAACCGGCGTTGAGATCGGCGTCGATCGCCATCTGTTTGCCGGGCATGCCATCCAGTGTGAAACGCGCGCCGACTTCAGCGATACGTCCGGCGCCTTTGGTAATCACCATAAAGTTAATAATAATCAATATGATAAAAACGATAATGCCAATGGCGAAATTGCCGCCCACCAGGAAATGACCAAAGGCTTCCACCACCTGGCCCGCCGCATCTGAGCCGGTGTGGCCTTGCATCAGAATCACGCGCGTCGAGGCGACATTCAGCGCCAGGCGCAGCAGGGTGGAGAACAGCAGCACGGTGGGAAACGCCGAGAACTCCAGCGTCTTCTGCGTAAACATCGCCACCAGCAGGATCATGATCGACAGTACGATATTGAAGGTAAACAGCAGATCCAGCACGAAGGTCGGCAGCGGCAGGATCATCATCGCGAGGATGGTCATGATCAACACCGGCCCGGCCAGCACCTGCCACTGTGTCTCTTTCAGCGTCGGCAAACGTAATTTTGTGGCGATATTAGCCATCACTCTCACTCTCTTGGGCAAAATCCAGTTTTTCCGGGACCGGCAAATTCATCGGGCGTGACGGTGGGTTGCCGTAGCCTTTGCGCCAGCGGCGCAGGCCGTAAACCCACGCCAGCACTTCCGCCACGGCGTTATACAGTTCGGTTGGCACGGGGGCGCCGGTCTCGCAATGGCGATACAAGGCGCGTGCCAGTGGTGGAGCATCCAGCATCGGGATGCGGTTCTCAGCGGCGAGTTCGCGGATGCGCAGGGCAATCAGGCCGCTGCCTTTCGCCACCACCACCGGCGCGCCCATGCTGCCTTCCTGATATTTGAGCGCCACCGAGTAGTGCGTTGGGTTATTCACCACCACATCGGCGTCAGGCACGGCAGCCATTTGTCGTTGCTGCGCCATCTGGCGCTGCAACTGGCGAATACGGCCTTTCAGCAGCGGATCGCCTTCCTGTTTTTTGAACTCATCTTTCACGTCCTGACGGCTCATACGCAGCTTTTTCCAGTTGCTCCACAGCTGATACACCACATCGAAAATCACCATCGGGATCAGCGACAGGATGATGATCAGCATGCACAGCATCAGTAACTGACTGATATCGTTAAGCGCCATGTTGAGGGGTTCAAACATCAACGCGACCAACTGGCTTTTATTCAGCATCAGGAACAGACCGCCGCCGGTCGCCGCCAGTAAGACTTTAAGGATCGCTTTCACCATCTCGGACAGCATCTGTGAAGAGAACAGACGTTTGAGGCCCGACAGCGGGTTGAGCTTTTTGGGATTGAACTTGATCGCCTTGCCGCTGAGGTTGAGGCCACCGATGATTGCCGGCGCCGTCAGCGCGGTGAGATACAACCCGCCGACCAGCGGCAACAGCGCCAGCATAGCGATCCCCAGTAAGGATGCGGCCTGATCCAGCATATGCTGCGGATCGCGCACCAGCAGGCGATCAAACGCCAGTCCGTTGTGCATCAACTGCTGCAGCTTTCGCGCCAGCTGACTGCCACCGATCGCCATCAATCCCCAACCCACCAGCAGCATGGCCAGCGTGGTCAGTTCGCGCGATCGCGGAACCTGTCCCTCTTCCCGTGACTTTTTAATGCGTTCGGGTGTGGGATCCTCGGTCTTCTCGTTGTCGCTCTCTTCAGCCATGACGCATCAGAAACCCAGCGAGTCCAGCAGATCATCCACCTGCTCTTGTGAAGCGGCGATCCCCTGAGCGTGGGGATCGACTTGCGGCCCGTTCTTCAACTGCACTTCGCTCGGATCCTCAGGCGCATCACGATCGCCCATGTTCTCGACTAACACGCTTATCAGCTCGCGCTCCACGGTATCGATCACCTGCATCAGGCTGTTCAGCACCTGGCCGGTGAGATCCTGAAAATCCTGCGCCATCATGATCTCGGTGAGTTCGTCATTGGTCTGTTGGGTTAAATCAGGCACCCTTTGCAGATAAGCGCGGGTGTCGTGCACCAGCTCGCGCGCCTGATCCAGCGGTTGCGGATCGGCAAACCAGCGATCCCAGCGATCGCTCAGTGCGCTGGCGTCATCGCTCAAAGCCAGCTGTAGCGGGCGCGCGGCCTCGACGCTGGTCAGGGCGCGATCGGCCGCCTGCGAGGTTTTACTCACCACGTACCGCAGGCGGTCACGCGTATTGGGAAACGCATCGGCCACCTCGAAGATGGTCTGCTCCAGACCCAGATTAGCCATGCTGTTACGCAGCAGGCGTGTGAGATGCCCGATACGTATAAACAGATCTTTCGGGTTTTCACTCGGCATATCCGTGGGTGAGTTCATGCTGATTACCCCAGTTTTTCAAAGATTTTGCCGAGCTTCTCTTCCAGCGTGGCAGCCGTGAAGGGCTTGACGATATAGCCGTTCGCGCCCGCCTGTGCGGCGGCAATGATGTTCTCGCGCTTGGCTTCGGCCGTGACCATCAGCACCGGTAGTTTGGCCATGGCGGCATCGCTGCGAATGGCCTTCAATAGTTCCAGCCCGTCGAGATTGGGCATATTCCAGTCGCTGACCACGAAATCGAACGTGGCGGCACGCAGTTTATTCAGCGCATCCTGACCATCCTCCGCCTCTTCAATATTTTGATAGCCGAGGTCCTGCAGCAGGTTACGCACGATGCGTCGCATAGTGGCAAAGTCATCTACCACCAGAAAACGCAGGTTTTTATCTGACATCTCAATGTTCTCCTGAACCGGTTAATCCATTTATTTGCGTTGTAGGTTGTTGCTGAAACCGTCGAGTAAACGCTGGCCGACCTGATCCAAATCCACCACCTCACAGGCACCGTTCAGCGCAATGGCTTCGCGCGGCATGCCGAACACCACACAACTGGCTTCGTCCTGCGCCAGCGTCCAGGCACCGGCCTGCCGCAGCGTTAGCAGGCCGCGTGCGCCATCGTTGCCCATACCGGTGAGGATGGCAGCGCTGGCGAGTTTGCCTGCCTGCTGCGCCACGGAATGGAAAAGCACATCCACCGACGGGCGATGGCGATTGACCGGCGCGTTGTCGCTGATCTGCACTTCGTAACCCCGGCTGAGGCGCACGATCTCCAGATGACGATCGCCCGGCGCAATCAGGGCATTGCCCGGCAACAGCGGTTCACCGTGTTCGGCTTCACGTACCGAAATCTGGCACAGTGAGTCCATGCGTTGGGCGAAGGAGCGGGTAAAACCGGCTGGCATATGTTGGGCGATGACGATGCCGGGACTGCTTAACGGCATCTGTGTCAGCACCCGGCGCAGCGCTTCGGTGCCGCCTGTAGACGAACCAATGGCGATAATTTGCGAGGCATCGGTCTTGATGCCAGCCAGTAGCGCACCGGAGGCAGCGTTGAGCCGATAGCGATTGGGATTGGCTTTGGCGGCTCCACGAATTTTGTCTGCCAGCAGCGCGCCCCATGCCGCCAGATCGCCGGGCATCTGGTTACCGGGTTTAGGGATAAAATCCACCGCGCCCTGTTCCAATGCATTGAGCGTGGCGCTGGATCCGCGCGTGGTCATGCTGGAGATCATGATCACTGGCATGGGCCGCAGCCGCATCAGTCGGCTCAGAAACTCCAGCCCGTCCATGCGCGGCATATCAATATCCAGCGTCAGCACATCCGGGTTGAGTTGTTTAATCAGGTCACGGGCGATCAGCGGATCGGGTGCCGTAGCCACCATCTCCATATCGGCCTGCTGATTGACGATGGCGCTGAGCATATTGCGCATTAAGGTGGAATCATCCACCGCCATCACGCGTATCCGCTTCAAGGTGCAACCTCCATCCGTTCGTACACTGATTGCCCGCGCAACTGTAGAGGCAGCGTGGGCTGGGAGAAGTGTTCAGAGTGGCCAACAAACAGCAAACCGCCGGGTTTAAGCAGACGAGCGAAGCGCTCAAGCAGCCGCAGCTGGGTAGGAAAATCAAAATAGATCATCACGTTGCGACAGAAGATGGCATCAAACGGCTGTGGCAGCGGCCAGCTGTCCGCCAGCAGATTGATCTGTTGATAATGGATGTTCGCCAACAGCGCGGGTTTCACTTTGACGTACTCGCGACTGTGACCACTGCCGCGCAGAAAATAGAGGCGTTTCTGCGTCTGATTCAGCATTTGAATGTCGCTAAAGCGATAGATTCCCGCCTGCGCTTTGGCCAGCACATCGGTATCAATATCAGACGCCCAGACGCGTAATCCGCTGCCCAAAACCTGATCCAGCGTGATGGCGATTGAACAGGGTTCTTCACCGGTCGAGGCGGCGGTACACCACACGCGATAATCTTTCGGACGCTGGCGTGCATGTTCCGCCAGAATCGGGAAATGATGCGCTTCCCGGAAAAACGACGTGAGATTGGTGGTCATGGCATTGATAAAAATCTGCCACTCCGGCTGCTCAGGGTGGGATTCGAGCAGGTCGGCATAAGCGGTAAAGGTGTTCAGTTTGAGTTCGCGCACCCGGCGTGAGAGACGGTTAAATATCATCTCTTTTTTTTGTGTATTTACCACAATGCCGGCGCGCTGATAAATCAGTTTTCCCAGGCGAATTAATTCAATATCGGTTAATGACAGCGAGCCGGGTAATAAGCGCGCAGCTGTGGTGTTATTTTCATGCATTGCCATCAAGCCTTATACCGGCGTATTCATCACTTCCTGATACGCAGCAATCATTTTATTTTTAGCCTGCATGCCAAAGCTAAATGAAATAGAGGATTTCTGCATCGCCAGCATCACATCGTTAAGGCCAAGATCGCTGCTGCCTGACATCCACTGCTGCGTTTTGGTTTTGGCATCCAGCTGGGTTTTATTTATCTCATTGATACTGTGCAATAACTTATCTGAGAAGGAAGGGGTGTTATCGCGCGGAGATATCGCGCCTGTGACTTGTTGCGCCTGAGATTGAATCTGATCGAGTACGCCTCGTAATAAGCTCGCTGACATGCTTCACGCCCATTGGAATAAGAATACAGATCGGCAGATTAGCATTCGAGGCTATTCATCAGAAAATGCAATAAGACAACACAACTTCAAGCTTATTGCCCATTAATAAATCGCGCTTTCGATGAATAATGATTCTCTGAATATTCCTGATGACCTATTACTATTTTTACAGGAAGGCGGCATGAGTGCCACGTTAAAGGATTTAAATCATCACCCGTCCGCACAATTAAAATCGGTGCTGTTATCGCTGCGATCCAGCCCGAAAATCGCGCTGGCAATTGCCGCAGCGGCCACGCTTTCGGTGGTTATCGCGCTGGTGATGTGGGCCAATCAGCAGAGTTACAGCATCCTGCTCAGCAATATCAGTGATGAAGACGGCGGTGCCATCGTGGCGCAGCTCACCCAGCTGAACGTCCCGTATCGCATTGACGCATCCAGCGGCGCGATCCGGGTGCCAGAAGGGCAGGTGCATGAAGTCCGTATGAAGCTGGCGCAGCAGGGTTTACCCAAGGGCGGTGCAGTCGGCTTTGAGCTGCTGGATCAGGAAAAATTTGGCATCAGCCAGTTCAGCGAACAGGTGAACTTCCAGCGTGCGCTGGAGGGGGAGCTGTCGCGCACCATTGAGAATCTGGGTCCGATCCAGTCGGCGCGCGTGCATCTGGCGGTGCCCAAACCGTCCCTGTTTGTGCGTGAGCAGAAAGCGCCTACCGCCTCGGTGAGCGTCAATCTGATCAACGGCCGCACGCTGGATGAAGGCCAGATTGTGGCGATAACGCATCTGATCTCCAGTGCGGTAACCGGCCTGGCAGCAGAGAACGTCACGCTGGTGGATCAGCGTGGCAATTTGCTGACGCAGAGTGGCATGCGCGGTCTGCAAACCTCACAGCTGAAATACACCAACGACATTGAGTTTGATTACCAGCAGCGAATTCAACGTATGCTGGCGCCGCTGGTGGGTGAAAACAATGTGCGCGCGCAGGTCACGGCGCAGATCGATTTCACCCAGCTGGAGCAGACCCAGGAGCAATATCAGCCGAATAGCGATCCGCAAAAAATGGCGATTCGCAGCCGACAGGCCAGCCAGGCAGAGCAGGGCAACAACAGTGGCACTGGCGGTGTTCCTGGCGCACTCAGCCATCAGCCGCCCACGCCCGCCACGGCACCGATTACCCAGCCATTAGGTGTCAGCGACAGCAAGCGTCCCGCAGGCCAGCCTTTCAATAATCGCAACGACGAGACCACCAATTTTGAGCTGGACCGCACACTGATCCACAGCAAATCCAGCATCGGCCGCATTGAACGCCTTTCGGTGGCGGTGGTGATTAACCATCTGCCGCAGGGCGAAGAGGGCAGCGTGAGTGCGATGAGTGATGAGCAGCTGGCCCGCCTGAATACCCTGGTGCAGGAAGCGATTGGCTATCAAGCCACGCGGGGAGACAGCATCAATATCATGCATGCGCCGTTTAACGGCCTGGTCGATGAGCCTCCGCTGCCGCTGTGGCAGCAGGCGAGTTTCCACACGCTGTTAATGAATCTGTTTCGCTATCTGGTGGTGGCGATCATCGCCTGGATCATGTGGCGCAAACTGGTGCAACCGAGCTGGGAACGCCATCAGCAGACCACGCTGCGCCAGATGGAGCTGGAGAAAGAGGCGCGCGACGAGGCCGCTGCAGCGCAAAAACATGCGGCAGAGAACGATGTGCGCCAGCGTGCTCAGCAGCGTGCGCATACCGAAATTAGCACTCAGCAACTGCGTGAGCTGGCAGAGCAGGAGCCTCGCGTGATTGCGCTGGTGCTGCGCCAGTGGATGAACCAGGAGGGCAGGCCATGAATGCGGCAGATAAGAGTGCGGTGGTGATGCTGACGCTGGGCGACGAGCTGGCGGCAGAGGTGTTTAAGCATCTCAATGCGCATGAGGTGAAGCAGATCGGCGGTGCGATGGTCAACATGGCCGGATTTAGCCATCAGCAAATGGCGGCGGTATTGCAGCAGTTTGAACAGGATTCCAGTGAATATGCCGCGCTCAGCCTGAACACCAATGATTATCTGCGCAGCGTGCTGGTGAAGGCACTGGGCGAAGATCGTGCCAGTTCGCTGCTGGAAGATCTGCTGGACACCCAGCAGGGCAGCAACGGCATGGAAACGCTCAACTTTATGGAGCCGCAGGCGGTGTACGATCTGATTTGCGAAGAGCATCCGCAGATCATCGCCACCATTCTGGTGCACCTCAAACGCAATCAGGCCGCTGATGTGCTGGGCAAGTTTGAAGACCGCGAGCGCAACGACATCATGCTGCGCATCGCCACCTTTGGCGGCGTCCAGCCTGCCGCGCTGCAAGAGTTGACCGAAGTGCTGAATACCTTGCTGGATGGTCAAAATCTCAAGCGCAGCAAAATGGGCGGCGTGCGACCGGCTGCCGAAATCCTTAACCTGATGAAAACTCAGCAGGAGGCTTCTGCGATTGAAGCGGTGCGCGATTTTGATCAGGAGCTGGCGCAGAAACTGATCGATGAGATGTTCCTGTTTGAGAATCTGATTGAAGTGGAAGATCGCCATATTCAACGTCTGCTGCAAGAGATTGAAAATGAAACTCTGTTGATTGCGCTAAAAGGGGCCAACGAGGCGTTGCGCACCAAGTTCCTTGCCAACATGTCGCGCCGCCAGGCGGAGCTGATCCTCGACGATCTGGCTTCGCGTGGCCCGGTGCGCTTGTCGCAGGTTGAGGCCGAGCAGAAAACCATCCTGAATATTGTGCGCAAACTGGCGGAATCCGGTGAGATTGTGATTGGAGGCAGCGACGATGCCTATGTCTGATCACGCACAATGGCGCCGCTGGCAGCCGGATAACCTGCTGCAGGAAGCGGCGGAAATCACGGTTGAAATCGACAGCACGGCCTCAGAGGCCCAGCGGCAGGCAGATCTGGCGCGCTTGCGTAAACAGGCTGAACAGCAAGGTTTCAGTCAGGGCATGAAACAGGGTGAAGAGGCGGGCCAGCAGCAGGGCTACGAAGCTGGATGGCGCGAAGGGCATGAAGCGGGTCTGGCGCAGGGCATCGAACAGGCCGCAGCACAGCAGCAGGCGCTGTTGCGTCAGGCCGAGTGCTGGCTGCAAAACTTCAGGCTGGCGCGCGAGAATCTCGACAGTGTGATCCCCGGTCGTCTGGTGCAGTTGGCGCTCACCGCCGTGCAGCAGTTGTATGGCCGCCAGGCACAGATCGATCACCCCGCGCTGCTGCAACAGATTCGCCAGTTACTCCAGCATGACGCACTGCTGCACGGCACTATCCAGCTCTACGTGCATCCCGACGATCGTGCGGTGATTGAGCAGGCACTGGCGCAGGCGTTAACTGAGACGGGCTGGCAGCTACACAGCGATGCACAACTGGCGCCCGGCGGCTGTCGCATTACCTCGGCTGAAAGCGAGTTCGATGCCAGCCTGGAAACGCGCTGGCAGGCGCTGTGCCAGCTGGCGCGTCAGGAGAATGTGTCATGAGCCAGCAACTCAGGCAGTGGCTCGATGCGCTCGACACCATTGAGCACAACATGGCGGCGGTGCCGGGGTTTCGCCAATACGGCAAACTGACGCGCGCCACCGGGCTGGTGATGGAAGCTGTGGGGCTGATATTGCCGATAGGCGCGCTGTGTCTCGTCGAGCGGCAGACCGCGCAAGGCAAAACCGTGGTCGACACGGAAGTGGTGGGTTTCAACGGCCACACGCTGTATCTGATGCCGCTGGCGCAGGTGGAGGGCATTGTGCCTGGTGCGCGCGTGTATGCGCCTGCGCACGATAGCGGCGGCGGTAAACAGTTGCCCGTTGGGTCCCAGCTGTTGGGTCGGGTGCTGGATGCGCAAGGCCATCCGCTGGATGGCGGTGCTGCACTGGGCAAACCGCTGGCGAGCCTGTTCACCGCTTCACTCAATCCGCTGCATCGCGATCCGATCAAAAGCGTGCTGGACGTTGGCGTGCAGGCGATCAATGGCCTGCTGACGGTGGGGCGTGGTCAGCGCATGGGGCTGTTTGCTGGTTCGGGCGTGGGCAAAAGTGTTCTGCTTGGCATGATGGCGCGTTTTACCACCGCCGAGGTGATCGTGGTGGGATTGATTGGCGAACGCGGCCGCGAAGTTAAAGATTTCATTGAAAATATTCTGGGTGAAGCCGGGCGTTCGCGCGCAGTGGTAATTGCCGCGCCTGCCGATGTATCGCCGCTACTGCGCATGCAGGGTGCGGTGTATGCCACGCGCATTGCAGAAGACTTTCGCGATCGCGGCATGAATGTCCTGCTGATCATGGATTCCCTGACGCGCTATGCCATGGCGCAGCGTGAAGTGGCGTTAGCCATCGGCGAGCCGCCCGCCACCAAAGGCTATCCACCTTCGGTATTTGCCAGGCTGCCCGCGCTGGTGGAGCGCGCGGGCAATGGCATGGCAGGCGGCGGATCGATCACCGCGTTTTATACCGTATTGACCGAAGGCGACGATCCCCAGGATCCGATTGCCGATGCGGCACGCGCGATTCTCGACGGCCACATTGTGCTGTCACGTCGCCTGGCGGAAGCGGGGCACTATCCGGCGATTGATATTGAAGCCTCAATCAGCCGCGCTATGACCGAGCTGATCCCGCAAGCGCAATATCGCAAGGTGCAGCGCTTTAAGCAGCTGCTGGCCTGCTACCAGCGTAACCGCGATCTGGTCAGTGTCGGTGCCTATGCGTCAGGCAGCGATGCGCTACTCGATCAGGCCATCGATCGTTTTCCCGCTCTTGAAGCCTTTCTCCAGCAGGCGATCCACCAACGCAGCGACTACCCGACTGCAATGGCGGCGCTGGCTCAATTATTCCCTGACATCCCGGAGTGACAATGCACATGCGCAATCCCATGGTTATGTTACGTGACAGAGCCGAAGAGACACTGACCGCCTCCACGCAAACGCTGGGGCAGGTGCAGCAGACGTTGCAGCACGCCATGGCGCAGCATCAGCAGCTGCAAACCTATGCAGATGAGTATCAGCAGTCACTGCGGCGGGGCATGACGGGCAGCGGTATGTCGGTGGCGCATCTGGTCAACCATCAGGCGTTTATCGTGTCGCTCAATCAGGTGGTCAGGCAACATGAGAACCAGGTCGATCAGTGCGAACGTGCCGTCGATGGCGCGAAAAAATGCTGGATTAATGACAAGCAGCGCCTGAACGCGTTTGAAACCTTGCTGGCGCGGCGGCAGAGTGATGAGGCGCAGGCAGCCAGCCGTCGTGAGCAGAAGCTGATGGATGAGTGTGCGCAGCGAATCAATCATCAGCGTGGCCGGTTATGACGATGGATATCACGGCACTGCTTAACGGCAAACTCAGCGATGTGTTGAAAACCCGCGAGCCGACTGACGAGGATTTTAGCGAACTGTTACTGGAGAAGCAGGATGGCATGCTGGCGATGGAGGAACCTTTGCTATCGGTATTGGCCACTGCCATTTCCATGCGGAGTTCGGCATCGTCGAATTCCGGGCGGGCGCCAGCGTCTGCACTCACTGGCAGCGACAATCCCCGCTGGCAGTTGCAGCAGTTGATAAGCCAACAGACGGCCAACCTTCACGGATCGGCCCCAGCCGACTCCATCGGATTAGACGACGCCGGGTCTGATGCTACCGCCAGAGCCTTTAGCGCTGGCACGCGCAATATGCTTTTCGCAGACACGGATCGCCTGTCTGTCACGAATACGCGCCATGCACTTGTTGCTAATGCAGATAGTCTGCCTGCCGTGGACACGCGCCATGCGCTTCTCGCCAACGCGAGTAGCCAGCCTGTCGTGAAGACGCGCAGTCCGCTTCTCGCCGAAATGCGCGGCGCGCCCGCCGATCGCTTTAGTCAGCCAGGTTCAGGCAGCCGGTCACCTGTGCCGCAGCCCGAAGTTTCTGCCACGGCAGCCAGCGGCCAACTCGCCGAGCGACAAAGTACACCAATTCTGGCATCGCAAGCTGACACCATAGCGATCACCGAGCTGGGACTCTCCACCAATCATCCTACTCCGATGCCGTTACAGCGAGCGCTGCCAGCGCCGGCAACGGTCACGGTGGCCCTGCAACATCCACCTGAATCTCCCGCGTGGAAGCAGGAATTCAGCCAGCAGATTGCATTACTGAGCCGTCAGGGCGTGCACAGCGCGGAGATCCGCCTGCATCCGGAGAGCTTAGGTTCGTTGCAGATTTCCCTGCGCATGCAGCAAGAACAGGCGCAGATCCATATCGTCAGCGAACATGCTGGCGTACGTCAGGCCATTGAGCAGGCATTGCCGCAACTGCGAGCGGCGATGGCCGAGTCCGGCGTGCAGCTGGAGCAAGCCAGCGTGGGCAGTGAAAACCCACATGCCAATGCAGATGGCCAGCGCGGATCCTCACAGCCACCATCGCCTGACGATGCAGATGACCATCGAGCGGGAGAAGACGAATCCACCACAGAGTTAATAGCGTCAGCACCGGGAAATAGTTATGGAATAAATACCTTCGTATAAAAGGGTGAATTAGCCTCAGGTGTGAAATGACATTGGCTTATTCCACTCCATCGGAAAATATTATAATCATGCTCTTCATCAATATTGTTGAGTCTATTAACTCTCACGCTGAGTGTATTCATTATGGAAGAAGAAAAGACCGATAAACCAAAACGTAGCCGCCTGCGAACACTCCTTATTATATTTCTCACACTCAGCCTGGTAACCACCGGTGGCGGTGTAGCCTATTGGTTTTGGCTGGAAAAACAGAGCGTCTCGACTGACGAGCCGAAAGAACCGGTAATAGAAAAAGTGGAGCCGGTCTATGTGCCGCTGAATACTTTCACCGTCAGCCTTAAACCCACCGAGGAAGAAGCTGATCGCGTGCTGTATTTAGGCATTACGGTGAGTTTTATTGACTCACAGTCATCGGCGACGTTAGCGAAATTTATGCCGGAATATCGCAGTCGGCTATTTATGTTATTCACCCAGCAAACTTTTGAAACGTTATCAACGGATGAAGGAAAGCATCAGTTGATTGCCGATATTCAAACGGCACTCAGCCAGCCATTGCCACATCAACAGGCAATCACGCCCGCTGAAGTGTTAATTAATGAATTTATTCTGCGGTAAATACTATGTCAGATAGCTTTTTGTCTCAGGATGAAATCGATCGCCTGCTGAATGCCGACAGTGATAGCAGCGCCCCGGTCTCAGACAGTGCAGAAGCCAGTGATATCCGGCCTTACGATCCGCATACGCAGCGTCGGGTGATTCGCGAGCGTCTGCACTCGCTGGAGATCATTAATGAGCGCTTTGCTCGTCAGTTCCGCATCGGGCTGTTTAATCTGCTGCGTCGTGGCCCGGATGTGACCGCTGGCAATATTCACATCCAGTCCTACCACGAGTTTGCGCGCAATTTGCCGGTGCCGACCAACCTGAATCTGCTGCATCTGCATCCGTTGCGCGGCACTTCGCTGATGGCCTTCTCACCGGGGCTGGTGTTTATGGCCGTGGATAACCTGTTTGGCGGCGATGGGCGTTTTCCCACCAAAGCCGATGGGCGCGAATTCACCCCCACCGAGCAGCGTGTAATTAACCGCATGGTGAGCATGGCGCGCGAAGCCTATGAGTTCGCCTGGAGCACCATTTTCAGCATCAAAACCGAGTACATTCGTTCGGAAATACAGGTGAAATTCACCAACATCACCTCATCACCCAATGACGTGGTGGTCACCACCCCATTTGCGGTCGAGATTGGCTCGCATCGTGGCGAATTTAATATCTGTATCCCGTTTAGCACCCTCGAACCGCTACGCGAACTGTTAAGCAATCCGCCGCTCAGCCACTCCCGCAGTGAAGATGCTCACTGGCGCGGCATGCTGGCGGGCGAGATGCGCGAAACCGAGCTGGAGCTGGTGGCGACCTTTGCGCAAATGGAAACCCGGCTCTCATCGGTGCTGCGCATGCAGCAGGGCGATGTACTGACCTTCGACAAACAGGATCGCATCACCGCCAGCGCCGGCGGTGTGCCGATATTCACTGCGCACTACGGGGCCGTGAATAACCAATATGCCCTCAAGGTTGAACAAAAAATTCAGCCTGCATTGTCATCAATAAGCAAGGAGCCACATCCCCATGAGCGATAACCCAACCTCGACGGGCGCTGAAGATCCCTCTATCGACAATCTTTGGGGAGACGCCATGAGCGAGCAGCAGGCTGCCAGCAGCGCGTCGCAAAGCACTGACGATTTGAGCCTGATAATGGATATCCCAGTGAAAATGACTGTGGAATTGGGCCGTACCAAAATGACTATCAAAGAGCTGCTGCGTCTCAGCCAGGGTTCAGTGGTGACGCTGGATGGTCTGGCGGGAGAACCGCTGGATATCCTGATCAATGGCTATCTGATTGCCCAGGGCGAAGTGGTGGTGGTGTCGGATAAATTTGGTATTCGCATCACCGAAATCATCACGCCGTCTGAGCGTATGCACCGGCTAAGTCGCTAATGATCACACACTCTGCTGATGATTCGCTGCTTATGACGCTGCTCGGTGCGCTGGGATTGGTGATTTTACTGATGCTGTTGCTGGCGTGGAGTGCGAAACGCAGCGGCTGGCTGCAGCGTTATCAACGCAGCCATCCGGCCATTAACGTGGTGGCGCGTCTCTCGCTCGGCGCACGCGAGCGGCTGGTGCTGGTGGATATCGGTGAGCAGCGGCTGTTGCTTGGCATCACCGCGCATCAAATCACCTGCCTGAACCAATCACCGCAACCTGACGCTAAGGACGGACGATGAAAGGGCGCGCGGTCATAGCGTTGCTGCTGCTTTTCACCGCCGCCAGCGCCGGGGCCGCCAACAGCGACATTGTCATCGCCCGACCCAACGGTGAAGATGGCTGGACGCTGCCGCTGCAGACGCTGGTGTTGCTGAGCGGCTTTACCTTTATTCCCGGCATTTTGCTAATGATGACGGGTTTCACCCGCATTGTGATCGTGCTGGGGTTACTGCGCAATGCGCTGGGGACGCCCACCGCACCACCGAATCAGGTGCTGGTCGGGCTGGCGCTGTTCCTCACTTTCTACGTGATGTCGCCAGTGCTGAACCAGATTTATGAAAAAGCGTGGCAGCCGCTGCAAAACAACAGCATCACCATGGAAGTAGCGTTGGCGGAAGGGGTTAAACCGCTGCGCGCGTTTATGCTGGATCAAACGCGTGAAGCGGATCTCGCGCTATTTGCACGTATCGCCAAAGCACCGCCGATGAGCGGGCCGGATGCAGTGCCGCTCAGTATTCTGGTGCCTGCCTTTGTTACCAGCGAATTGAAAACCGCTTTCCAGATTGGCTTCACGATATTCATCCCGTTTTTAATTATCGATTTAGTGGTCGCCAGTATTCTGATGGCGCTGGGCATGATGATGGTGCCACCCACCACCATCGCGCTGCCGTTCAAACTGATGCTGTTTGTGTTGGTCGACGGCTGGCAGCTGCTGCTGGGTTCACTGGCACAAAGTTTCTACAGCTAAGGAGCCGCGAATGACACCCGAAAGTGTGATGGTGCTGGGCATGCAGGCGATAAAGGTAGGGTTGATGATTGCCGGGCCGTTGCTGCTGGCCGCACTGGTCACCGGGCTGGCGATCAGCATCATGCAGGCCGCCACTCAAATCAATGAAATGACCATGACCTTTATCCCGAAGATCCTGATGATTGTCGGCGTTGCCGTGTTACTGGGTCCGTGGATGCTGAAAATCTTTATTGAATACATGCGCACGGTGTTCACCAGCATCTCATTCGCGATCGGCTAATGGCGTTTGGCATCCCGTTTGAGCTGCTGACCGCGCAGATTGCCCACGTGTTTTTTATTATGGTGCGCGTGGCCGCGCTGCTGTTTGTCGCGCCGATTTTCAGTGAGAAGGCGATCAGTAAACGGCTGCGGGCTGCACTGGCGCTGCTTATCGCCTTGCTAATTGCCAGCAGCGTGGAAGATGCGCAGGTGGCGTTGATGTCGTGGCGCGGTGCCTGGCTGGTGGTGAAGCAGGTTGTGATCGGTGCCGCGCTCGGTCTGATGCTGCAGCTACTTTTCGCTGCGGTGCGTTTGTGCGGCGAGATCATTGGCATGCAGATGGGACTTTCGTTCGCCACCTTTTTTGACCCTAATAGCGGCAACACGCCGGTTATTTCACGTTTGCTCAACCTGCTGGCGATGCTGCTGTTTCTCAGTATCAATGGTCATCTGTGGCTACTGGCGCTGCTGGCAGAGAGCTTTACCAGCCTGCCGGTGGATGCCGAACCGTTACACGCGGGTGGCCTACGTTATCTGGTGATGCAGGGCGGGTTGATCTTCAGCCAGGGATTGATGCTGGGATTGCCAATCATCACGCTGTTGCTCTGTATCAATATGACGCTGGGGTTGTTGAACCGTTTAACCCCGCAGCTCTCGATCTTCGTGGTGGGTTTTCCCCTGACGTTAGGGGCGGGCATGCTGGCGCTGTTCCTGATGGGCGATACCTTGCCCCCCTTTTTTACCCACCTCACCGCGCGCATGTTTACTCACCTTGAACAGCTGTTAGCCACGCTACGCTAAATAATCTGGCTACCTGATGCAGACATTACGCGCCACGCTCTCTGTACCGGAGGCCAGCACGCGGCCATTGAACAGATACATGGCAATCACGCTGACATCGCCTGCCTGCAAATGCGGGAAGACATACTTTTGCACGTCCTCATCGCGGCTTTTGTCACCCAGGCCACGACTGTGTTGTGTGACGGTGATTTTAAGCAGGTTGTGGTTGAACTCACCGTTAAACCAGACTGCACGATGAATCGGAGTGATCGGTGCCGTCAGTTGCCCATCCTCAAAACGCGAAAGCGTGCCGAGATAGCTTAAATGGCCCTGGCTGAAGCCATCGCGATAACTGCGGTAAATCCCCTGCGTCAGCACCCATTCACGCTCACTTTTGATGTCATAAAATGCCAGCGGAAACAGGCACTGGGACTGCTGTGTGGTGGTGGTCAGCCAGCGACCGATCACGGCAGAAAACGCCAGCACAAAGCAACCGATAAACAGCCAGAGCTGCGGGGATTTAATTGACGCGAAAATAGAACGACTCGCATGCATTGTTCGCTTCCTCAAAGGGGTGTTGGCACGCAATCACACCCTGATGTTGCGGATTGTTGGCTGAACTGAGGGTGACGTACAGCACGCTGGCCGCAGGTTTATCCGGGTTCGTCTCCAGTACATAACGGCGATAAGTGCGTAACGTGGTTTCAATTAAGGCGTGCTGCGTGTGATGTCCTTTCGGCACCCAGACGCTGCTGCCAGCAGGGATGGACGGCCCCTGCCAGCTGACAAAATCAATCGGTTTTGGCGTAAGCAGAAAAAAGTGTTGTACCAGTAAAGCCACCAGACACCCGGCAGTGATGCCAGCGACGGTGACGCCTGCTACTCGCCGCCCATTCAGCGGGCTCCGTGCCGGTAGCGAAAGGGGCATTGTCAGTGCGGCGGGTTGCTCGACGGCTGGCGGCGTATTGATGATCAAGCGGTAACCGCTGCGTGTGACGGCCAGCAGGCTAATCTGCTGCTCAAGTTCCAGCGACATTAATGCACGGCGCAGTTTATTGATCATCACGCGCACGCTGTTATCGGTGGCGGCATAACCGGCACGACGCCAGCCAATCTCCATCAGCTGTTCATGCGTCAGCACTTCGCCTTGCGCCTCCGCGAGTGCATACAGGCAGCGCGCGGCGCTGGCGGGCAGCGTCACGGACATATCATCCAGCGTCCGGCTCAGGATGCGCGTACGTCGATCTAATCTGGCCGCCTGACCAAGCAAGATTGTGTTAGGCATAGAGAAGTCGTCTATCAATTAGGGTAAAGAGCGAGTCGGTTGTTAATGTTATTTTTGTGCTAACCGAACCCATTTTTTGCGGCTAAAGAGTGCCAGATTTTCAGCGCTCTCCCGCGTTTATTTTCCCGAAAGCCACCCAAAATCCTCTTAATCATTAAGGTTATTTATTTGATCTAACCCGTAAGATTTATAGAGTTATTTTTTATCGATTATTAACAAGGCTAATGGCCGTTTCACGTTAGTTGTTCGGTTAAAAATGATTAGTATTTTTCATCAGAAAATTGCGGGCAGAAGCAAAAAAGCCCTCCACGGGGAGGGCGAAAATTGCACGCTGAATGCAATTAAGGAGAGGCACTAATTAACGCAGCAGGCTCAGCACGTTCTGCGGCACCTGATTTGCCTGCGACAGCACCGAAACACCCGCTTGCTGCAGGATGTTGGCGCGGCTCATGGCGGAGACTTCTACCGAGAAGTCCGCATCCTGAATGCGCGAACGCGCTTCGCTGGTGTTGATGACGGTAGAGTTGAGGTTGGCAATGATCGAGCCAAAGCGGTTTTGAATCGCACCCAGATCCGAGCGGAAGCTGTTGACGTCGGTCATGGCGCTATCGAGACGTTCCAGCAGATGGTTAGCGACCTTCTGCACTTCATGAGTGTCACGCGCACTGGCATCAGCTACCGCGGTAGCGCCGCCTGCGGCATCATCCCAGGTAAAGGATTTCACTTCACCGTCTTTGTTGATGGCGAAGTAATTGCCGTTGTCGGCTTTGAAGATCTGCATCTCGGTATCCGCCATGTCGGCACCGAAGATGTCATTGGACATCTGATTCAGCGTGGCTTCATCAATCAGTTTGCTACCGATTTGCGCGCCGATGCCCTGACTTTTCAGGTTCTTCAGATCGCTTGGGCCATTGCGCAGGATATCGATGTCGAGGTCGGAGATTTTCTCTTTCACTGACACGGTATCGATGGTTGTAGGGTTACCCGGCGTGCCATCGGTAAATGCGATGTTTAACTCGACCTGGCTACCCGGGATGGCAGAGTCTGCCGCAAAGAAGCGCATATTGCCTTTGCCGTCATCGACGGTGAAAACTTCAGTGGTGGCAGCAGCACCACCAATTGCAGTGGCGATCTTGCCAAGTTCAGCGGTGGTCAGTTCAAACTGCTCGGTCATACCTGGTACTGTGAACGTATCACCATCAGCCCGAGCCGTCCCTGCAGCAGTAAACTTCGAATCCATCGGCAGACTGTCGATGATTTTCTCAAAGTCTTTAGCAAAGGTATCCAGACCCAGCGAACCCAGCGCCATTTTTGGCAGCTTAATATCAATGGTCTGGCCATCTTTATCACCGATCTGAATCGACAGTTTTTCCTGCGATCCATCCAGCATTTTCACGCCGTTGAAGTTGGTGGATTCGGCGATACGGCCAATCTCATCCAGACGTGCGGTGATCTCCTTTTTGATCGACTCGCGGTCTTCTTTGGAGTTGGTGCCGTTCTTCGCCTGCACCGTCAGTTCACGAATACGTTGCAGGTTTTCATTCACTTCTTCCAGCGCGCCTTCAGTGGTTTGCGCCAGTGAAATGCCGTCATTGGCATTGCGCGTTGCCTGCGTTAAACCGCGCACCGATGAGGTGAAGCGGTTAGAGATGGCCATACCGGCGGCATCATCTTTGGCGCTGTTAATACGCAGGCCCGAAGAGAGGCGCTCAATCGCTGTTCCCAGTGAGTTCTGTGATTTGTTCAGGTTGTTTTGAGCCATCAGACTCAGTGCGTTGGTATTAATGACCTGGGCCATAATCGATATCCTTTTTTCCAGTGAATGCTGCTTAAGCATGGCAGCGGGAATATGCGTGAGAGGTGACGCATACCTTATTCATCGGGGCAGCCATCAGGTGCTGAAATAATTTTTTGTTTTTTCATGCAAAGGCAAAAAATCACGACAGGTTTGTCGCTATATCGAGACTTAAGACGATGGATGAAAATCATTGTGTAAATTATTAAGCGAAATCCTGCCGGCACCGATGGGAAGAGTTGATACCCTCGATGAATTAAGGAATTTAAAAATGACGACACCTATTTCAGGATTGGGCGGATCCGGTTTAGATATCCCCGCACTGATGGAGCAGATAAAAAATGGGGAGAGCAAGAAGCTGAATCCCTATTTAAATAAGCAGAATAAATTTAACGGTCAGGTTTCGTCATGGGGAAAAATCTCTAATTCACTGGCCTCGTTAAAATCGAATCTGGATAAGCTGCAGAATGAAGGTTTTAACGGTGTCAGCATTGGCGATAACAAAGCTTTTAAAGCCACCGCCGGAAAAGGCGCAATTCCCGACAGCTATTCAGTGATTGTCGAAAAATTGGCAAAAGCACACAAAATTGGCTCGCCGGAGCAGGACAGTAACAGCGCACAGCTGGGGGATGGCTCGGCAACGCGCACTCTGACCATCACGCTGGGCAACGGTAAACCGCTGTCGGTGGAGCTGAAAGATGATGAAACCTCGCTGGCGCAAGTGGCGAAGAAGATCAATGCGCAGAATGGCGATGTCAGCGCCTCAGTGATGCCTGCCGAAGGCGGCAAGTTTCAGCTGGTGGTGACCTCGAAAAAAACCGGCAGTG
Organism: Pantoea sp. GL120224-02; assembly: GCF_900215395.1. Lineage (NCBI taxonomy): Bacteria > Pseudomonadati > Pseudomonadota > Gammaproteobacteria > Enterobacterales > Erwiniaceae > Pantoea > Pantoea sp. GL120224-02. Next base: position 132,746 of record NZ_OBEC01000005.1, read on the forward strand.
ACGGCCAAATCAAGATGGAAGTCAGCGGAGATAGCCAGCTGGCCGGTGTACTCAACTACGATCCCAAAGCCGCCAATGTGCCGGGAGATCCGGGTTACGATCCAACGCGCATGAAGCAGATCAGCGCTGCGCAAAATGCACTGATGAAAATCGATGGCATCACGGTGGAGCGCAGTTCAAACACCATCAGCGATGCGATTGAAGGCATTACTTTTGAGCTGCGTGAAGTCTCGGAAAAAGATCCGGACGATCCCGGTCAGTTTAAGCCTGAAACGCTGTCAGTGACGGCGGATACTTCAAAGGTGAAAAGCCTGATTGAGGAGTTCATCAATAATTACAACAGCTTCCTCAGTACTTCCGCCAGCGCCAGCACCTATAAGCCACCGGAAAAAAATTCCGATGAGCAGAACAAGCAAAATGGCCCACTGTTCAGCGATGGCACCTTACGCCGTCTGAACAGCCAGATGAAATCGGCTGCCGGCGGCAACTATGGTGAGTCGAGCGAGTTGTATCACTCGCTAGCCAGTATCGGTATCACCGTGAAGTTCGAGGAGTTAAAGCCCGGCGAAGATCGCACCGCGACGCTGGGCACGCTGAGTATCGACAGTAAAAAGCTGGATGCCGCGTTGAAAGAGCACCCGAAAGAGGTGGAAGCGCTGTTCCTTGGTAAAGACGGTGCGCAGGGCATCAAGGGCCAGATGGGCGAGGTGTTCAAAACTTATCTGGGCGATAACGAGTCGATCCCCAAAACGGAAGGCACCATCGCTTCGACTGTTAAAGGGCTTAAAGATCAAGAAGCGCGGGTTGCGAAGCAGATCGAGCGCATGGAACAGCGCATCGAAGAGAGCCTGAAGCGCCAGCAGAAAGAGTTTATGCGTCTGGATAAAGCGATGACGGATATGCAGGCAATGAGCAATCAGTTGCAGGGTGCGCTGGCAGGATTAGGCTGAGGAACGGGCGATGTACGGTCAAACCGGTAACCGCGCCTATTCTGCGGTTTCATTAGAGAGCCAGGTAAGCGGCGCAACACCGCACCAGCTGATCGCGCTGTTGTTCGAAGGCGCGATCAATGCCATGCGCCGCGCTGAGATCTATTTTCAAACCGGCAATGTTGCCCGGCGAGGTGAGATGATCTCACGTGCGATTAACATCATTGATAACGGTTTGCGTGCCGGGCTTGATCATCAGGTGGGCGGGCAGATCGCCGCCGATCTGGAGCGGTTGTATGAGTATGTGTCGCGCAATTTGCTGTTGGCGAGCGTCAATCAATCGGCTGAGTCGTTGCCGCAACTGATTACGTTAATGGTGGAGATGTCCGATACCTGGAAAGCCATTGATCCGCAGGTGAAATATGCTCAGTGATGTGAAAGAGCAGATTCAAGCCTTGCTGGCACTGAACCAGCGGCTGATTGCACTGGCGCATCAGGACGGGTGGGAGGCGTTTAGCGAGGAGATTGTGGAGTATACACAGCGGATGAAAGCGCTGTGTGCGTGTGATTTCAGTCAGGCGGATGCAGTGTGTTTAGCGCAGTTACTGGCGGAGGCTGCGCAGTTGATGCAGTGCATTCCGGCTCGTCTGGCAATGCTGCAAAGTGAGATCGCCGCGCTGCGTAAATCCCGTCACTCTGCTCGTGCTTATGCGGTGTCGTAGGACATGGGTGCTGGCGCGAGCCCGCACCCAGCCCCCTAAACACTGATATCGTATTTCCTGCCCACCACAGCTGGGCCAGACTCCCCGCCAGACCCGTATAGCGTATGATGATGCCCCACCTGATCCACCACCTTCTGTACCCGCTGGGTTTTCTCCAGATGATGTTGCAAACGCGCCTCCACCTCACTATTCAAAGCCTTACTGCGACGGACGCGCTCGGTGATTTGCTGCCAGCACACAAACAACTGCACGCGATGCGGATAGGGCGCGGCAATGGCTAAGCGTGTCTCCTGCTGGATCCGCATCTCATCGTGATGCTGCAAGGTCGCAAGTAACTGACTCTTGCTGTCAGTGAGCACCTGCAGCGCCACAGGGTTAATCTGGGGGCGATCAAGCTGATTCGCCTCGGCTACCATAATGGCATCCAGCTCCTCCAGCGCGCTTTTCATCTGAAGCAGTGTTGTATGCAGTGTCTCCATCACTTAAACACCTCACTGTTGTGGCGAGATAAGGGAGTGCACCATGCCGCGCGCGATCTCTTCTGCGGCAATCGGCAAATCACCGGCTTCCAGTGCGGTGCGCAATTCGACAACGCGTGCGACATTCACATCGCGGCTATCGTCCGTCTGGAGTTGTTTCATCACACTGCTCAGGCTCACGGTGCTTTGACGCTCCGCATCCGGGCGGGCGCGGAGTGATTGTGGTGTGGAGCGGGCAGGTAGCTCATGCGTGCCCGCAATGGGTGAAACAGGTTGAGTTCGGTCAATCATGGGATCCTCGAAAGCAATAGGTTGTATAGCCTTTACATCGGGGATCGCTGAGAAATCTAAAAATTATTGTGTTAGCGAGATCACCACCAAACCGCCGGCGCTGACAAGCCCGCTTAGCGTCTGTCCATTGCGCATCTGCACTCGCAACGTGTCGTTTTCCGCCGCATGATGCAGCGCCTTGCCCTGACTGCGCACACGAAATCCCTCGCCGAGTGTGAATACCTCCACCGTCTGACCGGCACGCAATAACCTCGGCTGGCGCAATTGCTGAGATAACAGCGGCTTGCCCGCTTCAACGTCACGTATCAGGCGCTGGCCGAGGATATCGCGCTGCTGAAAGATCAAACCCGCAGGTTGCCCGGCCAGATCGCCACGCTGCGCCACGATATCGCCCGCTTGCAGCACATGTCCGGCAGGCAAAGACGTTCGTGCTGCCCACCAGCGTCCCTGAGCGTGAATACGGATGGCTAAAAAGTGCTTACGCGCACCACAGCGTGCGACCAGCGTTCGCCTACCGGTCAGACGCGAATCTTTACCCGCCAGACTCAATACGGGCGCATCACACAGGGCTGCCAGCTGTTCTGACGTCGCCAGCAGCGTTGCGCTGCGTACAATCTCACCCTGGTTATCGGGGAGTTTTAATAACGCATCCAGCTTAGGCTGCAAGCGCTGCTCAGCCGCAGTGCTGGCTTGCGCCGGCGCGGAAAGGGCTACGAGAAATAAAATGATCGGGCGTAAAACATCATGTCTCATCAGGATGCCTTTTATATCGTCATCCCCGTTATGATAAATGGAATAATGAATATTCAAACGAGCTAAATAGTCTCGTTTATGAAGGTAATTAACCGGGTATGTATTTAACAGACTAATAACCCCTATTTCTGTGCACTCTTCACAGTGTGATATTTCATTATTCCTGATTAGACTGCTGATGTTTGGATAACGAGAGGCAGGATCTCCCTTATTATGAACACTAAACTCGATGAGGCGTTTCGCTTTCAACAGCATGCGCTCAATATACTCTCTCGCCGTCAGGACGTGCTGGCGGCCAATATTGCCAATGCGGATACGCCGGGCTACCTGGCAAGGGATATCGATTTCTCTCAGCAATTAAAAAGTGTCATGGCATCTCCTGCTGCTGGTAAATCAGCGGTATCTTTGTCATTAACCGCAGACCGTCATATCGCGGCGAAATCGACAAATTTCAATGACGATAGCCTGTTATATCGCATTCCCGATCAGCCCAGTGCCGATGGTAATAGCGTCGATATGGATCGCGAGCGCGTTAATTTTGCAGATAACGCCCTGAAATACCAATCCAGCCTCACTTTTCTTGGGGCGGATATAAAGAAAATGATGACCGTGCTGAGTCAGGGGTAAATAAATGGCGTTATTTAGCGTATTTGATATTGCCGGTTCGGCAATGGCGGCGCAATCGCAGCGGCTCAACGTTAGCGCCAGCAATATGGCCAATGCCGACAGTGTGGCGGGTCCCGATCAGCAGCCTTATCGCGCCCGCCAGGTGTTGTTTCGTGTTGATGCCGCGCCGGGCAGTGAGATCGGCGGCGTCAGGGTCAGTGAGGTGGTGGAGAGCAGTGCACCCGAACGTCTGGAGTATCAGCCGGGCCATCCGCTTGCAGATCCGCAGGGCTATGTGCGCATGCCCAACGTCAATGTGGTGCACGAGATGGTCAACACGCTCTCGGCCTCACGCAGCTATCAGGCCAACGTCGAAGTGATGAACTCCGCCAAAGCGCTGATGCAGAAAACGCTCACTCTCGGCCAATAAGGAAGTGCAACCGTGATTTCTCAGGTCAATAACAACAATGGCAGCGGCGACGGATCGGGCAGCAGTGCAGGCGATCTTAGCGCCAGCTTTCTGAAACTGCTGGTGGCGCAGATGCAAAACCAGGATCCCACCAATCCGATGGACAACAACCAGCTCACCTCGCAGCTGGCGCAGTTCTCTACGGCGGCGGGCGTCGAAAAACTCAATAGCTCAGTGGCGGATGTGCAGGCGTTGATGGCGCAACTGGGCGGCATGGGGACCGCCGCATGGGTCGGCCGCAGCATTCTGATCGAGGGCGACCCGACAGTGTCGTTTGGTGGCGCTGAAGAGGGGGATGAGGCGAACGACACCTTTAGTTTCCTGCTGGGGGGCGAAGCCGAAACGGTCACCGTCACGCTCACCGATGCCGAAGGCAACAGCTACACCGCACAGCTGAAGAACGTGAAGGCGGGCGTGAAGACCTTCACCCTCGACGATTTACAAAACTTCCAGCCGGAACCCGGCCCGCCGCAGGATCGGGAATACACCCTGAGCTTTGACGCGAAAAACCCTGACGGCGAGCCGCCAAAAATCTCCGGGTTGATTCAGGAACAAGTGCAGGGCGTCACCATTACGCCGGACGGCGCGGTGCTGCATCTGCTCGACCACGATCCCATCCGTATCGGCGATGTGGTGGTAATCCAAAAATAGTGCCTCACTTACTCTCTGGGAAACATTATGAGCTTTTCACAAGGTCTTAGCGGCCTCAACGCCGCCTCCAAAGCCCTCGATGTCGTGGGTAACAACATTGCTAACTCGCAAACCAGTGGCTTTAAAAGCGGCTCGATCACCTTCTCCGATATTTTCGCCGGGTCGGTGGGATTGGGCGTACAGGTCTCCAACGTCAACCAGAACTTCGCTGACGGCGGGATCAATTTCACCGGCGGCAAGCTGGACATGGCGCTGAGTGGGCGCGGGTTCTTCCGCATGGAGAACGAGGCCGGCGGCGTGTTTTACGGACGCAACGGTCAGTTCGACAGTGATGCTGACGGCAATATTTACAACAAAAGCAATGGCCTGTTCCTCACTGGCTTTCAGGCGACCGGTACGCCGCCGACTATTGAACCCGGCGCGCCGGTGGACAAAATCCGTATTCCCACAGACGATATGCCGCCAAATGCCTCGTCCAAAGGATCACTGAACGGCAACCTGAAAGCAGACGACGATAACGTCATCACCGACCCGTTTAATCACGAAGACCAAAAAACCTATAACTACAGCAGCCAGATTGAAGCCACTGACAGTCTCGGCAATAAGCACACTATCAAACTCTACTTTGTGCAGACTGCGGAGGGGGAATGGAAGGCCTATGCGCGCGATGAAACTGCGCCCGATCCCGCTGGTTACAGCGAACTGGAGCTGAATTTTAATTCCAGCGGCCAGATCGACATGCCGGATGCCAACATCAACATCAAAGGCCTGTCGCTGAACGGATCGGAGCCACTGGACATCAATCTGGATCTCTCTGCTATCACCAAGTACAGCGGTGACAGCAGCATCAAGCTCAACGAGATCGATGGCCAGGCACCGGGCAAGTATCAAAACTTTGTCATCGGTGATAACGGCGAGATCGTGGTCACCTACAGTAACGGCAAAAAACAGACCGTGGCGCAGATTGTGCTGGCTGATTTCCCCAACAGCGGCGGTCTGTCGCCTCAGGGCGGCAATGCCTGGGCGGAGTCCCCCGGCTCCGGTCAGCCCTTCCTTGGCATTGCCGGAAGCGGCAGCTTTGGCAGTTTCAAGGGCAGTTCGCTGGAGGGTTCAAACGTCGATATGGGGCAGGAGATGGTCAACATGATCATCTATCAACGCAACTACCAGTCCAATTCTCAGACCATCAAAACCCAATCCGAACTGCTGCAAACGCTGACTAACCTGCGCTAAGGACATCGACGATGGATCGCGCCATTTATACCGCCATGACGGCCGCGGAGGCGGCGTTAAACCGCCAGGCCGTGACATCCAACAATCTGGCAAACAGTTCCACCGCTGGCTTTCGCGCTCAGCTGGCGGCCTTCCGCGCCGTGCCGGTCAACGGTGACAGCCTGCCCACGCGTGCGCTGGTGGCGGCTTCGACCCCGATGCATGACAGCAGCATGGGGCCGATTACCCACACCGGACGCAGTCTCGACGTGGCCCTGCCGCAAAACGCCTGGCTTAGCGTGGCGTTAGAAGATGGCAGCGAAGGTTACACCCGCAACGGCAACATCGAGGTTGATAACGAAGGGGGCTTGCGCGTCAACGGCAGGCCGCTGATGGGCGATGGCGCACCGCTGACGGTGCCACCGCAATCGCACGTCACCGTGGCCGCCGATGGCACGATTTCCGCGCTGGGTGCTGGCAATGATGCCACCGCTGTGGTGCCGGTCGGTCGCATCAAGCTGGTCAGTGCGCAGATGAGCGAGTTGCGGCATGGCGATGACGGCCTGTTCCGCGCCGCAACGGGGAATGCGCTGGCGCAGGATGAGACGCTGCGTCTCAGCCCGGAAGCGCTGGAGGGCAGTAATGTCAGCCCGGTGCACACCATGGCCGAGATGATCGCTAACTCGCGCGGTTTCGACATGAACATGAAAGTGATTCGCAGCGCCGATGAAAACGCGCAGAAAGCCAATCAGTTATTAAGCGTGGGCTAAGCGCCTGCCAGGGAGATCTCAATGATCCGATCGTTATGGATTGCAAAAACCGGTCTGGAAGCGCAGCAGACCAATATGGATGTCATTTCCAACAACCTCGCCAACGTTAACACCAACGGCTTCAAGCGCCAGCGCGCGGTGTTCCAGGATCTGCTGTATCAAACCTTGCGTCAGCCGGGTGCGCAGGCCTCGGAACAGAGCACGCTGCCCAGCGGTTTGCAGTTGGGCACCGGCGTGCGCCCGGTTTCGACGCAGCGGATCCACACCCAGGGTGGCTATAACGAAACCGGCAATGAAACCGATGTCGCGATTGAGGGCAAAGGGTTCTTCCAGTTGCAAATGCCGGATGGCAGCACCGCGTATACCCGCGATGGGCACTTCGATAAAAACGAGAACGGTGAGTTGGTGAATGCGGAGGGGCATCCGGTGCAGCCGGGGATTGTGATCCCGCCGGATGCGAAAACCCTGTCGATCAGCAATGACGGCATCGTTAGCGTGACGCAGCCCGGTCAGGCGCAGCCACAGCAAATCGGCCAACTAACCCTGGCGACCTTTATCAACGAAGCCGGGCTGGAAAGCGTGGGCGGCAATCTGTACCGCGAAACCCAGTCATCTGGCGCACCGAACGAGCTGAATCCGGGCATGGAAGATGCCGGTTCGCTAAAGCAAAAGTACGTTGAGACCTCCAACGTCAACGTCGCGGAAGAGTTGGTCACCATGATCCAGGTGCAGCGCGCCTATGAGATCAACAGCAAAGCGGTATCGGCTTCTGACCAGATGCTGCAACGCCTCACGCAGCTGTAGTGCTCAACACAGGAATCAACATGCGACGTGTGGTGATTGTCAGTGCCGCGCTGCTGGCGAGCGGCTGTGCACATATTTTACAGCAGCCGTTAGTAGCGGGGCCGACTTCGGCCGCTCCGTTACCGATGGCAACGTTCGCCAGCGGCGGTTCGCTGTTTATGGCGGGGCAGGGCATGAATTACGGCTATCAGCCGCTGTTTGAGGATCGGCGCCCGCGCAACGTGGGTGACACCTTAACCATCCTATTGCAGGAAAACGTCAGCGCCAGCAAAAGCGCGTCGGCCAACGCCAATCGTAATGGCTCGGCGGGCATGGAGCTGCTCTCGGTGCCGGACAAGCTTAATCGCTGGCTGGGTGACGGCAAGTGGGATCTGGATGCCAAAGGCAAGAACGATTTCAGCGGCAAAGGTGGTGCGGCGGCGCGCAATACCTTTACCGGCACCATTACCGTCACGGTGAATCAGCTGCTGCCCAACGGCAATCTTGGCGTGGTGGGCGAAAAGCAGATCGCCATCAATCAAGGCACCGAATTCATTCGTTTTTCCGGCGTGGTGAACCCGCGCACCATCAGCGGCAGCAACACCGTGCCTTCCACGCAGGTGGCGGATGCACGCATCGAATATGTCGGCGATGGCTACATCAATGAAGCCCAAACCATGGGTTGGCTGCAGCGCCTGTTTCTCAACCTTTCACCTTTTTGAGATCACCATGAACAGAGCCTTTGTTGTTTTTATTGTCAGCCTGCTGAGCCTTAGCGTGCTGCCCGCCGCACAGGCCGAACGTATCCGCGATCTGGTCACCGTGCAGGGCGTGCGTTCTAACGCGCTGATGGGCTATGGGCTGGTGGTGGGATTGGACGGCACCGGCGATCAAACCATGCAGGCACCGTTTACCGGGCAAAGCCTGACGAACATGCTGTCGCAGCTCGGTATTACTGTGCCGCCTGGCACCAATATGCAGCTCAAAAATATTGCGGCGGTAATGGTGACCGCGGAGCTGCCGCCGTTTGCGCGACCCGGTGAAAAACTGGATATTTTAGTCTCTTCACTGGGCAATGCCAAAAGCTTGCGCGGTGGCACCTTGCTGATGACGCCCCTGAAGGCCGCCGACAACCAGATCTACGCCATGGCGCAGGGCAACGTGCTGATCTCCGGCGCAGGTGCGCAGGCAGGCGGCAGCCGCGTGCAAGTCAATCAACTGAATGGCGGCCGAATCAGTGCGGGTGCTACCGTTGAACGTGAAGTACCGAATGATTTCGCTCAGCAGAGCGTGGTGCGTTTGCAGTTGAATCACTCCGATTTCTCGCTGGCGCAGCAGATCAGCGATGCCATCAATCAGCGTTACAGCGGAGGGGCGGCCATCGCGGAAGATGCGCGCACGGTGCGCCTGTTTGCGCCCGCTGATGGCCCTTCCCGCGTGCGATTTCTCGCCAATATCCAGAACATCCCGCTACGCGTGGCGGTGCAGGATGCCAGAGTGGTGGTCAACTCGCGTACCGGATCGGTGGTGATCAATCGCCACGTTACGCTGGAGAGCTGTGCGGTGGCGCATGGATCGCTGTCGGTTGAAGTGGCGCAAAGTAATGTGGTCAGCCAACCCAACACGCCGTTTGCCGGCGGTGAAACGGTGGTGACGCCGCAAACGGATATCTCGGTGCGTGATAGCGGCGGTGCGCTGCAAAATGTACGCAGCAGCACCGATCTTAACAATGTGGTGCGAGCGTTAAATACCTTAGGCGCTACGCCGAATGAGTTGATGGCGATACTGCAGGCGATGAAAAATGCGGGCTGCCTGCGCGCGCGTCTGGAGTTCGAATGATGATCGCCGATCGTCCGGCATTTGATCTGCGTTCGCTGGATGCGCTCAAGCGCGAAGCAAAGCGCTCCTCACCTGAAGCGCTGCAGGCTGCTGCACAGCAGATGGAAGGCATTTTTGTGCAGATGATGATGAAGAGCATGCGCGATGCCACCTTCAAAGATGAACTAATGCACAGCGCGGCTTCTGACATGTTTACTGCGATGCACGACCAGCAGGTGGCGCAGGAAATCGCCCGTAGTGGCCAATTGGGATTTGCCGAAATGATTGTACGGCAATCAGGTGGTGGCGATATGCGCTCCCCGATCCCGCCGCCGCGCCGCGCCAGTGGTCCACTGCGCTTACCTGCGCCGCTGGCCTTTTCTCCTCAGACTGAAAGCACACATCCCTTTATCGCACGCTTACTGCCTGCTGCGCAGCGGGTGGCGCAGCAAACCGGCCTGCATGCGCATTTGATCGTGGCGCAGGCGGCACTGGAGTCGGGTTGGGGCCAGCGTGAAATTCCGGCCGCCGATGGTTCCCCGAGTCATAACCTGTTTGGCATTAAAGCCAGCGCGGGCTGGCGGGGAAAAACCAGTGAAATTACCACCAGCGAATACATCAATGGCGTGAAACAGCAGGTAAAAGCGGTATTTCGCGTCTATGACTCTTACGAGCAGGGGCTGGGCGATTATGCCGCGCTGTTAAGCCACAACGCGCGCTACCAGTCAGTGGTGCGCGCCACCTCAGCGGAGCAGGGTGCTAGCGCCCTGCAATCCAGCGGCTATGCCACCGATCCCGCTTATGCGCAAAAGCTTATCTCGCTGATTAATAAGGTTAAGACCACGCTGCAACAACCTGCTGCCGCCTATCAAAGTGATCTGACGAAAATATTTTAATCCGGTGTTTTAGAGAATCGGCGAATCACCGATGAAAGGTAGAGAGCAACCTCAAAGACAAGCGGTGGATAGCGATGAACAACCTGTTTAATTTAGCCCGAAGTGGTTTAAGCACCGGTCAGGCGGCCCTGAGTGTGGTGGGCAGTAATCTGACTAACGGCATGTCCGACAACTACAGCCGCCGCAATATTTTGATTGGTGAATCAGGCGGCATGAATACCTCGCTGGGCTTTTTTGGTTACGGTGCCCAGGTGAATGGCGTCGATCGCGCTTATGACGCATTTGCCAATTCACAACTGCGCGGCTCTATCAGCAACTGGGCCGGGCTGAAAGGGCGACAGGAGCAACTGTCTGAAATCGACAACATGCTCGGCGACGAATCCGACAACGTCTCGGTTTCACTTAACAATCTGTTCAAGGCCATGGCCACGCTGAGCGGTGATGCTTCTGATGGGCCAGCGCGTTCCGCACTATTTAGTGCGCTGGGTGTATTAACGCAGCGCTTTAACGACAGCGGTAAAAAACTCACTGGGCTGGAGAAAAGCACCAACACGCACATTGAGCAGAGCGTGAAGGACATCAACAGCTACAGCGACCAGTTAGCCAATATCAATAAACAGCTGGAGCGAGTGCAGGCGCAGGGCGGTAATCCCCCCGCTGATCTGCTGGACCAACGCGATGGCTTGCTGGAAAAGCTCAGCGAACAGCTGGGTGTTGAGGTCACTGAAGACAAAGCATCGGGCCGTGTGGATGTGACTCTGCCTGATGGGCGCCCCCTTATCGCCGGCGATCGCGCCTATAAGTTACAAACCTCGCCGTCCGCCAGCGATCCCAATAAAACCGTGGTCTCTTACGTGGGTCACAATGGCAAGCCTGAGCCACTGAGTGAAACCAGCGTCACCAAAGGCCGTCTCGCCGGATTATTTAAGTTCCGTAATGACGATCTGGCGGTGGCGCGCAATGAGTTGAACCATATCGCTTTTATGATGGCGAGCCGCTTAAACGAACAGCACCATGCGGGCTTCGATGCGGACGGCAATCCCGGTCAGGATCTGTTCTCGCTGCCGGAGATCAAAGCCCTCGCTAATAGCCAAAACACCGGCAGCGGCCGGCTCGATTCCATCCGTGTTACCGACTACAAAGCGGTGAATGCCGAAGATTATAACGTCAGCTTTGATGGCACAGACTGGCATGTTACCGGTGCGGATGGTCGCACGGTTCCGGCGACGGTGACGGGCGGCATGCTGTCATTTGACGGCGTGGAAATCGATCTACCTGCTGGCGTGAATGCGGGCGACAGCTTTAGCCTCAATCCGATGGCCGGTGCTGCTGAAGGGATTGGCCGTGCCCTGGACAGCGCCAGCAAATTTGCCGCCTCTGATGATCCTGCTGGCGGCAGTTCCAATAACAAAAATCTGGAACTGATGCTGAAAATTCAGGATGAAAAACTGATCGGCAAAAATACGCTCACCGATGCCTATACCCAACTGGTTGGCACCATCGGCTCCAATGCGCGCGCGGTTAATTCCGGACTGGAATCGGCCAAAATAGATCTCGATGACAAATTCAACACCAAACAGTCGCTTAGCGGCGTTGATATGAATGAAGAGATGGTGAATATGCAGATGTTTATGCAGTACTACCAGGCCAACAGTCAAATATTGCAAACCGCCACCACGTTATTTGACACGCTGCTATCGATTAAATAAAGGAGTCAGCGATGCGATTAAGCACTTTATATATGTTCAAACAGAATGCGGAAAGTATGTCGCAGCGTGTGAGTGAGAATAACAATATTTACTTGCGCCTCTCGGCAGGTAAATCACTGTTACGCGCATCAGACGATCCGCAAGGTGCCACCGACGCGGTAAAAAACCAGGACGCGCTGGCAAAACTGGAGTTGTACCGCAGCGTGCGATCCGGCGCGCGCAGTGCCATGGAGCACGAGGAGAGTATTCTCAGCAGCGTCGGCAGTATCATCACTACCAGCCTGACGGAGAAAATCATCGCGGCGAAAAGCGATACCTATTCCGCAGAAGACCGCGCTGCGCTGGGAAAAGAGTTATCCGGCATTCGCGGCACCTTATTTGATCTTGCTAATACGCGCGACAGTCAGGGACGCTATATTTTCTCGGGTTATCATACTGATACTGCACCCTTTGATGCGGCAGGAAATTATCAGGGCGGTAGCGAAGCGCGCCAGCAAACCGTAGCAGATGGCACTGGCATGTCGGTTAGCCGACTGGGCGATGCGGTATTTGGTGACATCTTTGCCGATCTGGATAAGGCGGTGGCGGAGTTGAGCCGTGATCCTATCGACAGAGACGAACTGGAGAAAGCCCTGAGCGCTGCCAGCCAGGCGGTCGACAAAGGCATGGATCGATTGGGCAAAGCGCAGGCTGAACTGGGCACCCATCTGCAGCAACTTGATAGCCTCGATTTAAGCGGTGAGAGTTTGATCAATGACACCATCGTCAAAGTACAAAATGCGATTGGCGCAGATTACGGCACCATGACATCGTTAATTATGGATTCTAAGATGTCTGAATATGCGTTAAATGCGTCGATGATGGTCTTTCAGTCGATGCAAAAAATGAACTTGTTCAATAAATTATAAATTTACCTTTCTGATTCTCAATATCATCGTGTAGCGCGAGAGTAAATCCTATGTTTAATAAAATAAAAATCTACACTGCGGTCAGCTTGATTATCGTGATGTTTGCTGTCGTCCTCTTTTCTACCGTCACTTTTTCGCTATTTAACGCTTATTCCAATAACGAGAACTTTAATAAAATACAGATCGCCTCGTATAGTAATAATCAGATGCGCGATGCTGCCTATAACATCAGTGCAGCACTGGCTAACACCAACGGCATTATGCTGCTGCAGGCGCAGGGAGAAACGGCCTCGCCAACGCTGCTGCAAACCACGGCGCTGATCCTGAAAAGCGCTGAAGAAGATATGCAGCAGTTTATGAGCTCACCGTTCAACAGCGAAGAGGAAACCAAAGTCGCCGAAGAGGTGAACACCGCTTTTAAAGCGGTGTATGACGTGGTGCAGATTAAACTGGATCAGCTCCAGCGCCAGGAGAGTTATCGCGGTTCACTGGAAAGTGAACTGGGGTTGCGCACCACATTGAATCAACGCATTGAGGGCTATAACCAGATTAATTTTAAGCAGAATCAGGAGTATGTCAGCCATGCGGCGAGCAATTACCGCACCATGCTGGTGATTGGGATCAGCGTTACCGTTCTGGCGGCACTCTTACTGATTAGTGTGCGTATCTGGCTGCGCAAGACGCTGGTGCGTCGTATGGAAGGCACGGTTGAGGTACTGAAACGCGTGGCGGCAGGTGATTTGAGCCGCCGCGTCGAGATCGGCAGCGCCAATGAAATCGGCACTATGCTGAGCGAATTGGAACAAATGCGCGTGTCGCTGACCGGCACCATTCTCAGTATTCGTGAGAGTGTGCAGCACATTCATACCAATGCGCAGGAAATTGCCCAGGGCAACAGCGATCTATCTGCGCGTACCGAGGAGCAGGCAGCCTCGTTGCAGCAGACCGCCGCCAGTATGGAGGAGATCAAAACCACGGTGCGGCAGAATGCCGACAACGCCCACACCGCGCGCCAGCTGGCGGTTAGTGCCAGCGACAATGCGCAGCAGGGCGGCAATGTGATGCAAAGTCTGGAGCAGATCATGGCGCAGATCACCGTCAGCTCGCGCCAAATCGCCGATATCAACGGCGTGATTGACAGCATTGCTAATCAAACCAATATCCTGGCGCTGAATGCCGCAGTCGAAGCGGCACGCGCCGGTGAACAGGGACGTGGTTTCGCGGTGGTGGCTGAAGAGGTGCGTAACCTCGCCAGGCGCAGCGCTGATGCAGCCAAAGAGATCAATCAGCTGATCCACACCTGCGTCAGCAATATGGATACGGGATCGCGCCAGGTGAACCAGGCCAGCGTCGTGATGCAGGATATCGTCAGCTCGGTGGCGCAGGTGACGCAGATTATGGGGGAAATTACCTCAGCGTCAGATGAGCAGAGCACCGGTATCAACCAGATTTCGCAGGCGGTAAACGAAATGGATCTGGTGACTCAACAGAACGCGGCGATGGTGGAAGAAGCCGCGATGGCGGCTGGTGGATTAGAAGCGCAGTCCGACGCGCTGGAGAAGCTGGTGGCACAGTTTGTGTTAACTCATGAAGGCTCCGCACAACCGGCTCGTTTGGTCAATAAAGTGAATAACCGCCATCAGGATCTGATATCGGAAAAAGAGAATACGCAGTGGGAATCGTTCTAACGTATTACCCATTAGTGAAATAAAGAGATTAAATAGCCCAGGTACTAAGAGCTTATTGCGCTATATAAATAATAACGCTCAGCTGATAATTAATAACAAGACTATCAGATGGGTGGCAATATGGATAGGTTATATAACGCATCCGGTCTGAATGATAAAAACGAACTGTGGCTAACCTACCATTATCTGGTGCGGCAGGAAGTGTTACGCCTGCAAAAAAGATTGCCGGCTAGCGTCGAGTTCGATGATCTCATTCAGGCAGGTGCGATAGGATTTATTGCTGCGGTTGACAGTTATGACGCGAAGAAAGGTGTCACGCTCAGCGCCTGGATTACACAACGCGTGCGCTGGGCGTTAATCGATGAATTGCGAGAACGTGATTGGGTGCCGCGTCGGGTCAGAACCCATTCGCGTGAGATATCTGCGGTTATCCAGATAATTGAACAGGAGCAGGGCGCCAGTGCCAGTGAAAGAGATATTGCCGAACGAATGGGCGTATCGCTGCGGGATTTTCAACAGATGCTGGCAGATAATAACAACAGCCAACTTTTTTCCATGGATGAATTGCAAGAGCATTATGCCGATCTTTGGGAACAAGCTGATGAAGAACATGCCTTGCTGAACCCCCTGCATCACTCTATTCAGGAGGATTTGATTGAGCGTATTGCTGACTACGTACGTTATATTCCTGAGCGGGAGCAGCGCATCTTACAGTTTTATTATCACTATGATCTCAATATGCGCGAGATTGCTTTACTTCTCGACATTACGGAAACACGAGTGAGTCAACTTCACAGTCTGGCAATAAAACGTTTGCGTAGTCGAATGGATTATGATGGAGCAATCTAATGTGATGCAGCACCTGCAAAGTTGTAAAAGGACATCATCGATAATTAATAACAATTAATAATATTATTATCGTTATTAATCATTTGGTTAGTTGGGTTTTTCATGTGAGGGTTTTCTGACGTGTTGTTACGGAAATTTCTGATGGCTATCATTTTTTCATTGCTGGATGCGGCTCAATCGTCGGCTGTTGGGATGATCGATAGTCACAAAAATGTTCACCCTACGACCACACGATTATCAGCATCACATGGGGAATGGATATTCCTCTCTTAATGACCTCTGCTTTGCACGATAAATATAAGGTGTTATCAATGTCTGACTTTGATGAGTATCTTCAGCATATCCACGATATGAATTTATCTTACCTTCTACTGGCGCAACAATTAATTCGACAGGATAAATTTGCGGCAGGTTTTCGCCTTGGATTATCGGAGTCTACCACTGATAATTTGAAGGCGCTGACGTTACCCCAATTGATGAAGCTGGCCTCGACCAATCAATTAATTTGCCGCTTACGCATTGATGATGAAGTCTTGATTGAGAATCTCACGAAAGAATCGCGGATTGAGGCTCTGCAGAAAATTCACACCGGCATTATCTTGTCGACGGATTTGCTTAATTCAATTAATAAAGAACCTATGGCTGTGGATTAAGGGGGCGAGAATGAGTGAAAGAAATTTATTGCAGGAAGTGCATGACGTTCAAATCGCCATGGAGTTGATCTCTCTCGGAGCACGTATGCAGGTTTTAGAATCTGAGACATCTCTAAGTCGACGACGACTATTACGCTTGTATAAGGAGTTACGTGGATGCCCACCACCGAAAGGCATGTTGCCTTTCTCCGAAGACTGGTTTATGTCGTGGGAACAGAATATTCACTCGTCGATGTTTTATAACATCTACCTGTATTTGAAAGTGACGGAAAAAGGTCCGCCGATTAACGTGTTGATGAAAACGTATCGGCTCTATCTGGAACAGTGTTACGGTCAGAGTCATGAGGAGCCCATATTAGGTCTGACGCGCGCCTGGACGTTAGTTCGCTTTATTGAGTGCGGCATTATTTCCCGTAAAGCGTGCCGGATCTGTCAGGGGGGATATGTGGTGATCACCGAGAACATCAAGAAACCCTTTACCTGCAGTTTGTGCAGCCCACCCTCACGCGCCAGTAAAAAATCTCAGGTTGACCACGTTAATCAACGGCACATTCAGGCCGCCGCCGCTTTTATGCCGGTCATTGCCTGAGGCGCTAGCCTTATTTCAGTGACAAGAAAGTCATACGCCCGTGGCCAGTCTGGCGCGGGCTATCAATAATACAAGGAGCAATCGTGTTAGTTATTTTTGGCTATCTTGTTGTTATATCAACAGTGTTTGGCGGATTTATGCTGGCTGGCGGTCAAATGGCCGCGCTGTTTCAACCTATCGAACTGCTGATCATTGGTGGCGCGGGTATGGGTGCCTTTCTGGTGGGCAACAATATTAAGTCGCTGAAGGCCACGGGCAAAGCGTTGGTAAAGCTGTTTGTTGGCCGCAGCTACAGCAAAGCGATTTACATGGATTTGATGGCTTTGCTGTTCCTCTTGCTGTCGAAGAGTCGCATGCAAGGGTTGATGTCGCTGGAGGAGGACATTGAAGAACCGGAAAGCAGTGAGATCTTCAGCGCCTATCCGCGTCTGCTCAATGACCCCATGCTAAAAAATTTCGTGCTGGATTATTTTCGCCTGATGATCGCCGGCAGCATGAATGCGCATGAAATCGAAGCGCTGATGGATGAAGAGATTGAAACCTGCGAAGAGGAGCTGGAAGTGCCGGCTAACAGCATGAACACGCTGGGTGATGGCTTTCCCGCTTTCGGAATCGTAGCGGCGGTGATGGGGGTGGTGAATGCGCTGGCCGCCGCCGATCGACCGGCCTCCGAGCTGGGCGTGCTGATCGCCCACGCCATGGTCGGCACCTTCCTTGGCATCCTGCTGGCGTACGGTTTTGTATTGCCGCTCGCCACGCTACTACGACAGAAGAGCAGCGATCAGGTCAAAATTTTGCAGTGCATCAAAGTCACGCTGCTCTCCAGCCTAAATGGCTATGCGCCGCAGATTGCGGTGGAATTTGGTCGCAAAACCATCTTCACCAGCGAACGCCCCTCCTTTGAAGAGCTGGAAGAGCACGTGCGTAGCGTGAAATCGAACGCCAGCAAAATGAAGCCGTCGGACGCCAGCGCATGAAGGACGGCAGCCCGGTCATCATCGTTCGCCGCCGTAAAAAGCATAAACATGCGCATCATGGGGGGACGTGGAAAATCGCTTATGCCGATTTCATCACCGCGATGATGGCGTTCTTTTTAGTGATGTGGCTACTGTCGCAGTCCACCGCGCAGCAACGCGAAATGATTGCCGATTACTTTCGCACCCCGTTAAAAACCACGCTGGCGCAGGGCAACAAAGCCAGCCTCAGCGACAGCGTCATTCCCGGCGGCGGGGACGATCTGATTAAACAGCAGGGCGAAGTCTATAAAAGCAGGCTGGATGCGTTAAAGCGCCAGATGGAGAGCCTGAAGCGGGCAAAACAGAAACTGCAGCAGATGATTGCCACCGATCCCCGACTGAATAATTTCCAGTCAAATCTGCTGCTGACGCTCACGCAGGATGGTCTGCTGATTCAGATTACCGATTCGCAACAGCGCCCGATGTTCAAGCTGGGCAGCGAGCAGCCCGAACCCTACATGTTGGGCATTCTGGAGGCGTTGGTGCCGCTGCTCAACGAGTTGCCGAATGCGATCAGTTTGACCGGCCACACCGATTCGCTGCCCTACGCGGGCGGTGTCAGTGGATACAGCAACTGGGAACTGTCAGCGGGACGTTCCAACGCCACGCGACGCGTGCTGACCCATAGCGGATTGGCGGATGAACGTTTTCTGCGGGTGATTGGCACCGCCAGCCGTATGCCGCTGGAAGAAAGTAGACCAGAGGATCCGCGTAATCGCCGCATCAGCATTCTTGTCCTCAGCCACATGAAAGAGCAGGAGATCCAGATGGAAAATACCCTCGCGCAGCACCCTGATGCCCTATTGCAGGATGCCTCCATTCAGCCTGTTGAAGGACACTCCGATGGAATTGAATGATTTTTCGCAGATATTTTTCAGTGAAGCTGAAGAGTTGCTGGCAGAGATGGAACTGCACCTGTTGCAGCTGGATATTGCCGCGCCCGATATTGAGCAGCTCAATGCCATCTTTCGCGCCGCGCACTCGCTGAAGGGCGGGGCGGGTACCTTTGGTTTTGATGCGCTGCAGAAAACCACCCATCTGCTGGAAAACCTGCTGGATGAGGCGCGCAGCGGTGAACGCAGGCTTAACCGGGCAACGGTTCAGCTGTTGCTGGAGAGCAAAGACATCATGCAAAACCAGCTTGCCGCGTACCGCGCGTCTCAGCCGCCCGATGAGGCGCGCTTTCAATACATCTGCGAAGCCCTGCGGCAGATTGCGCTTGAGGCTGCCGAGCCAGCTGCGATAGCAGGTGATGCCGCTGAAGCTGAATTATGCATTACGCTGAGTGATATCGAAGAAGGCGAACAAACGCTGCTCAGACAAGAGCTGGAAAACCTCGGATCGCTGCGCCATCAGGAGCAGACGTCGAAAAGCCTGAAAGTGGTGCTCGCCACCGCTACGCCAGCCGACGATATTCGTGCGGTGCTTGGTTTTGTGCTGAATGACACGCAGATCGCTATTGAACCGGTGGTCGCCGTACCTGCTGCCCCCACATTGACTGCGGAACCCGAGCCCACGGCTTCCGTATTGGCTGCACCTTCTGCGCCGACATCTACGGTGCCGCTTACTGCTCCGGCGCCAACCGCGTCCCCGGGCACTTCTACTGCTCCGGCGCCAGCCACGTCTACGGCCACGTCTATACCCCCGGCACCCACGCCTTCTACCGCGCCGCGTGCGGCCAGCCAGGAATCCAGCAGCATTCGTGTTGCCGTTAGCAAAGTCGATCAAATCATTAATCAGGTCGGCGAGCTGATCATCACCCAGGCAATGCTGTCTCAGCTCACCCAAACATTGGATAACGCCAATCATGACGCGTTGCTCAACTGCGTGGCGCAAATGGAGCGCAACACGCGTGAACTGCAAGAGTCGGTGATGTCGATTCGTATGATGCCGATGGACTACGTTTTTAGCCGTTTTCCTCGTCTGGTGCACGATCTCGGTTCGCGTCTCGACAAAGAGATTGAGCTGACGCTGAAAGGCGGTTCCGCCGAGCTGGATAAAAGCCTGATTGAACGCATTATCGATCCGCTGACTCACCTGGTGCGCAATAGTCTCGACCACGGCATTGAAGCCAAAGCACAGCGCATTGCCCAGGGCAAACCGGGCACCGGCAATCTGACGCTCTCCGCTGAACATCACGGCGGCAATATCGTGATCGAAGTAACGGATGATGGCGCGGGCTTGAACAGGGAAAAAATTCTCGCCAAAGCGCGCTCGCAGGGCATGAGCATTAGCGACACGCTCAGCGATGACGAAGTGTGGATGCTCATCTTCGCCGCCGGATTCTCCACCGCAGAAAGTGTCACCGATGTCTCCGGGCGCGGCGTGGGTATGGATGTGGTGCGGCGAAATATTCTGGCGATGGGCGGCCATGTGGAGGTGCAATCGCGGCAGGGAAAGGGCACCACAGTCCGCATCCTGTTGCCGCTGACGCTGGCGATCCTCGACGGCATGTTGGTCAGGGTAGCCGAGGAGATTTATGTGTTGCCGCTGGGTGCGGTGATGGAATCGCTGATGCCGCAGGAGGAGATGCTGTACCGCTATGTGGGTGACGAACGTTTGCTGCAGGTGCGTGGCGAGTATTTACCGCTGGTGATGCTGCGTCAGCGTTTTTCGGTAAGCGGGCAAGCCCCGAGTGATAACGGCATCGTGGTGATTGTGCAGAGCGCCGGCTGTCGCTACGCGCTGTGGGTCGATCAGCTGATTGGCCAGCAGCAGGTAGTGGTGAAAAACCTCGAACAAAACTATCGCAAAGTGACCGGCGTGTCTGCTGCCACCATTCTCGGTGATGGCAGCGTGGCGCTGATTCTGGATGTGGTTGAGCTGGCAACCTTAGCGCATCCACAGGAAAACGCTGACCGTCTGCGTGTCAGCCAACAGGAGGTAGCAGCATGACATTATCGAAAGCGCTTCAGAGTGATACGGCAGCGCAGGAGTATCTGATTTTTCGTCTCGGCGATGAAGAGTACGGCATCGATATTCTCAAAGTGCAGGAGATCCGTGGCTGCGACCGGGCGACGCGCGTGCCCAATGCGCCGGACTTTCTCACCGGTGTGACCAACCTGCGCGGTGTCATCGTGCCGATTGTAGATTTGCGCGTGCGGTTCAGCCTCCAGGTGGTTCACCAGAATGAGAACACCGTCGTGATTGTGCTGAATCTCAGCGACCGCATTGTCGGTATTGTCGTGGATGGCGTGGTGGACGTGTTGTCACTGGATCACGAGCAGATCAAACCCACGCCAGATGTCTCGGCAGCGCTTTCCAGCCGTTATTTGTTGGGTCTGGGTGTGGTGGATAATCGTATGATGATTTTGGTGAATATTGAGAAACTGCTAAGCCGTGAGGAGTTGGATGCCATGGATGCTGTGACCGATGCGTTAGCGTAGCGGCACCGCGCTATCTTTTACGCTACCAGGCGGATGAGATTGCATGGCAGAATAGCCGCTCGTTTAACAGGAGGTGGATCATGACCGACGAAATCGACCAGCGTATCTACGAATTAGTACGTCGCTACGACGGCGTCTATCTGTTTAAACAAAAAACGCTGACGCCACAGATCGATATCGATACCGATCTTAACTTCGAGCGCGAAGAAGTGCAGGCATTAATGGACGAGTTCTTCAGCGAATTCGAGGTGGATCGCGGCGGATTTATGATTGATACCTACTATCCGGAAGAACCGTCACTGGCGCAGATCCTGAATCCCTTCAATAAGCGAGAAGTCCCGGTGGTGCCGGACTTTACCCTGGGTATGCTGATTGAATCCGCCAAAGCAGGGCGTTGGCTGTATGAGTAATACCAACGCCCCGCGATCACTTCACGTGCAGTAGCGGTTAATAATCGTGCCGTTCCAGCACGAAACGCGCGTTGAGCTTTCTTAAAAACTCAAATGTGGTCATGCAAGGAACACCAAATTGGCGGCAGATATTGGGCACTTTCACTTTGCGTGCGTTGGCAGGCAGAGGAAGTTCATGCGTGATAACGGTAGCCCCGATGCTTTTACTTTTTGCGATAATCCATGGGTCAGCTTTTGCCAGAAATAAATCGCGTGACCCTGGATTGAAATCGGCTTTCATTACACCTTCCTCTATTTGCTGAAAAATCAGCTGGGTATCATGATCATCATTAGCAATGAAATGTGCAGGCCTCGCTTTTACCCAGTCTGATAGCTCATCATTTCCGTCTCGTAATTCGCGGGCGATCATGTCTACGCTGCCGACAATGTTGAATGCAAACTGTCTATCCAGCCATTCCCAATAGCCGGGGCAAATATCCATTCCGTAATAAAAGTTTTTCGCCATGATATAAGTGTTTGCATCCAGCAAATATTTCAAAGCCCCATCTCCTCTGCAAATTTTGATAGCCTGGAAGGCTGCATACCATCCAGCAAATCGCTGGCTTCACGTAATAACATTTGACCACTCAGTGCCTGGCTTAAGACAGCACGAGAAAAAGAGGGGCTTATTTGTGCCTTCTTCGTTCTGAAATAACTGGGACCGCCGCTATCATTTTTACTGCGCTGTTGATGGGCAAGTTTCTGCTCTTGGATAAATTGCTGATAATCCTCATGGGAAATCAACTGAAGTGTCAAAGCTCTGCGGGCGATGACCCAACAACTGACATGAAAATGCCCTTCCAGCGGGGCAAGATTTTCGCGCCAGTTTTCCTTATAGGTATTCCATAAAGAGAGGAATTCACTCGCCGGAACCAGGAATTCGGCAGCAACGGCATTGCACAGGATTTCTTCCTGTCTGTGAGTTGATGTGCCTCCATCAGAAACACCGGATTGTCCAATCCAGATATGACCAAGCTCATGAATTAACGTAACTAGTCGAGCGCCGGGTGTATCTGCATGATTTATGAAAATAATGGGAGCAAAATCATCCGCAATGGCGAATCCTCTAAACTCATCCACGTTGAAAGGACGCGTATGATGATTGAGATAAGGCGCTCGCATTACCAGAATACCGAGATCTTCGATACGCTTTATCAATTCATTGTAATAGCTCTCCCAGGTACCGCGTGTTGGGTGCGCCGGTAGATTAAGCTTGTGGCGCATATCCTCAACTATCGCGTTAGCTGAACTGCCGACGGTAAAACGCCCACTAATATTGGGTGCCGCAATTAACTGTTGCTGTAAGTACTCTCTGTACCATTCCTGGCGCATCAGCATAACTTTCAGCAGGTCGATCAATTCAGCACTTGGGCGCAGTGGCCCTTTGCTGCCAATTGTGCGCAAGTCTGGGATGGGCAGTTGTTCTTCGGGAGGATGGGGCAGGAAAAGGTAGCCAAAGGGAACATGTACTTTGCCAGCAAACGCCATTGCCTGATTGAATGTTAAGGGTTGCTGGCCACTTTCCCATTCCTGTAGACGTTCCAGGCTGATGCCGCACTTTTGTGCCAATTTATCCAGGGTAAAACCTGCCCGTTCGCGGGACCAACTGAGCATGGCAGGATTAATATTGGCAATTGTCATAAGGCATCGGGCGTTCAATGAATGTGATGAGAGTATGTGCGCAAGCTTTGAGTCGTTCAATACCTGACCAAATAACGCGTTCCACTCAAGCCAATGTGGCTCATTACGTGAAACGTTAACGCCGATGTTTCCATCAACCCAGCGGTCATGCCACTTCAGACTCCTTTTCTGCTCTAATATCAGCGCGCCAGTTGCCGTTCACTTATTAAAAAAATCTATTAAAAAAAGAGGAAACAGTGAGTTTTATTTTCTTGCGGGGCATCCGATTCACTGGTGTGGCGTCATTATCACGCAGGATCATGGAAAACCTATCAGCGCAAAAAATTCACTTCTCCCGCGCACTAAAAATCATCACACTAGCCACCTTTACCGTTATGGAGTGATGGCATGAAAACCCGATTGCTGCTGGCGTTCGCGCTGCTCACCAGTTTGAGCGTGCCATTGCTGGCAGATGAAGATGGCGTCTCCTTCAGCCATAAAGACTGGGAACTCGCCTGCGACAATACCTTAACCTGCCGCGCTGCGGGTTACAGCGCTGAAGAGGGCGCGGGTGGTTCAGTCCTGCTCACACGTGAGGGCGGGCCCAATGCACCGACCCATGGACGCGTGGTGCTGGCCGATACTGGCGATGATGACTCCAGGCAAGTGGATGCACTGGCGCTGTGGATTGATGATCACGCGCAGGGCGAGGTCACCAAAGTCGAGAACGATGAGTGGACGCTGACCGATGCGCAAACGCTGGCGCTGATTAATGCCATCAAAGGCAGTAGCAAAGTGGAGTTTCGCGGCGGCGAAGAGCCGTTCGAGCTTTCCAGCAATGGTGCCTTTGCCACGCTGCTGAAGATGGACGATGCACAGGGTCGTCTGAGTACGCCTGGCGCGCTGGTGCGCAAGGGCAATAAGCCTGAAAACAGTGTTCCTGCGGCGGTCGCAATGCCGGTGATTCAGCAGGTCAAAGTTGAGAAAGCCGCGCCTCGTCCGTTGAGTGCGGATGAACTGGCGTTGCTCAAGCCGAAGCTGATTGCTTCGCTGACCGATGACGACAGCTGCGATAATCTGGACCCTACGGATGATCAACCTGAAGAGGGCGCTGAGCCGCTCACGTTAACGCCAGTGGATGATACGCATGTGCTGATTGCCGCGCTGTGCTGGCGCGGTGCCTATAACGAAGGCTATGGCTATTGGCTGATGGATCGTGCATTTCAGGGTAAACCGCAGCTGATCACCGATTCCGGTTCCGATTACAGCCAGGGCGTGATTTCCGAGGCGCAGAAAGGCCGCGGTATTGGCGACTGCTGGAGTACAGCGGCCTGGGTATGGGATGGCAAGGATTTCGTGCAGAGCAGTGATGCTACCACCGGCATGTGTCGTGCGATTCGCGCTGGCGGTGCATGGCAATTGCCGACCCTGGTCACTGAGGTGAAGCCCGCCTCTTAATGCGTTGTGAGATTTTGTGAAGCCGGCACAAGGGCCTAATCGCCCTACACGCCCTGAGTTGGGTTCAGTGAAGTTGCAGCATTGAAAGTAGATTGAGGAGAGGGCGCGACCTGGCGCCCTCTCACGGTGATGAGGCGTTATTTACCGCAACACTGCTTGTACTTCTTGCCGCTGCCGCACGGGCAGGGATCGTTACGGCCGGTTTTCTCGCCCGCGAAGTGTGGCAGTTGGGGTTCCGGATCGGGCTGTGCCATGCGCTGTTCCTGCCAGTATTCATGCAACTCCAGCGCCGCCGGGCGAATGGCGTCAATGCTGGCCTCAAACTCCTCTGGCGAGAACGCTTCACGCTTTGCCAATTCCGCTTCACTGCCGTGCAGCGTGATGGCGGCCATCGCCGGTTGCAGGCTTTCAGGCAGTTGATCCCAATCTTGATCTAACGCTACGCCGCGCAGATAGCCATAACACCAGTCTTCCACCACAGTGAACTCCTGACCTTCCATCTCCTGCATGCCAAACAGGGGATCAAACTGATCCGGAAAATCAGCCAGACGCTCAGCAATGTCGTTGAAGTGCTGGAAAATCAGCGCTATAAAGCGATCCATTTCACGCTCGTTGGCCCATTTGGGAATGTGTTTCTTGTCGCCCCACAGCGCCACCAGCCACTCACTCGGTTCGATATCGTTCGGGCCGGAGAGCAGAGCCGTCAGCATGCCATCCAGCTCGGAAGTATCCACCACCGACTGTTCATTGCCGTATTTCTCCAGCATATCTTCCAGCCAGTTCAGTTCTTTCTCGGTTAACGGGCCTTGGTTCATACGGCATCTCCTGTGCGGTGCGGGTAGGCAAAATTTTGACGGCGCGATTATAGCGGTAAGCGGCACGGATTTACCGCTTTTTGCATATAGATTGCTGAAGCTTTCCTAAAAATCATTCGCCATAACATATTGCGCAACAGTATTGGCTGGAATGGAACGCCAGTGGCAGCGTAAACGCAGAACTTTACTGCGTTAAGGACCAAATTGTATGGCAGAAACATTGCCGGTGCTGGATTTGGCACTGCTGGAACTCCCGGATGCTGATCAGTCGCCTTATCTCGCCGAACTGCGCACCACGGCGCGCGATGTCGGTTTTTTCTACCTGATCAATCATGGCATCAATCCACAGTTGCTGCAGAACGTGCAAAGCATCACCCAGGCGTTTTTTGCCCTGCCGGATGAGGAGAAGCAGCGTGTCTCGATGATCCACTCACCGCATTTCCGCGGCTACAACCGAGCTGGCGTGGAATATACCCGTGAGCAACGCGACCAGCGTGAGCAGTTTGATATTGGCGCGGAACGTGTGGCGTTAGCGTTACAAGCGGGCGATCCCGCCTGGAAGCGTCTGCAGGGGCCAAATCTATGGCCAGAGGCGCTGCCGCAACTCAGGCCAGTGATCCACGCCTGGCAGCAGGCGATGACCGGGATTGCACTGCGCCTGTTGCGTGCGTTTGCCAAATCGTTGTCGCTGCCGCCAGATGCATTTGATGCACTGTACGGCACGCATCCCAACGAGCATGTGAAACTGATTCGTTATCCCGGCCAGGCCAGCGATGCCAGCCAGCAGGGCGTCGGCGCGCACAAAGATTCAGGCTTCCTGACGTTTCTGCTACAGGATGAGCAGCCCGGCTTACAGGTTGAAGTGATGCCGGGTCACTGGGTGGATGCATTGCCGAAACCGGGCGCATTTGTGGTGAATATCGGCGAATTGCTGGAGATTGCGACCAATGGTTATTTGCGTGCCACGGTTCACCGTGTGGTATCGCCACCTGCACGCAAAGAGCGTGTTTCCATCGCCTTTTTCCTCGGTGCACAGCTGGATGCCGAAGTGCCGATTTATCAATTACCGCCGCAGCTGGCGGCAGAAGCGCACGGGCCGACCAGCGATCCCGCCAATCCCTTGCTGCGTGAAGTGGGCTGGAACTATCTCAAAGGGCGTTTGCGATCGCATCGCGACGTGGCAGCGCGTTACTACGCCGACGCCCAGAACACGGTTCAATCATAATAAAAGTAAGGAAAGCACATGACTAAAAAGGTGATAGCAACCCTGGCACTGCTCTCGGTATTAAGCACTTATGCTTCGGCAACTGCCTTGCGTGTGGCGGCCGATCCGGTGCCGCACAGCGAAATCCTCAACCACATCAAACAAACCGATAAAAAGCTCGATCTGAAGGTGATTGAGCTCAACGGAAATCTTAACGCCAATGAACTGTTAGCGCGCGGCGATGTGGATGCAAACTACTTCCAGCATGTGCCTTATTTGCGCGATCAAGAAAAAGCGTTGGGGGAGAAATTTGCAGTGGTGGCGACGGTGCATATTGAGCCGTTGGGTATTTACTCGCATAAAGTGAAATCCCTGAAAGATCTGCCTGATGGCGCGCAGGTCGCGGTGCCCAATAATGTCACCAATCTCAGCCGTGCGCTGTATCTGCTGCAGGATAGCGGTCTGATTAAGCTCAAGGGCAGCAACGCCAGTTCACTGGTGACGACGGCAGACATCAGTGACAATCCGCATCACCTCAAGATCATTGAAATCGAAGCGCCACAGCTGCCGCGTGCACTGGATGATGCGCAACTGGCGATCATTAACGGTAACTACGCGTTGCAGGCGGGGTTAGTGCCATCGAAAGATGCGCTGGCGCTGGAGCAGGCAAAAGATAATCCGTATGCGAACGTGCTGGTGACGACGCCAAAACTGGCCCATGATCCGCGGATTCTCGAATTAGCCAAAGATCTGGAGTCAAAGCAAACTGCTGAATTTATCAACCAGCACTATCAAGGTTCGGTGATTCCGGTCAACCCATAATCCCGCCTCGCCACCTGTTTCTGGCAGGTGGCGATTCACCTCTTCTGTGTTATATTTCGCCACAAACACCCATCGCACTTTTTGCTAAAAATAAAAAATATCTTATAAATCAATTGCTATGAAAACTTTCACCAGGAATAATCGGTGATGCGCTGCATCATTCCGCGATCGCTGCTGTTGTGCTTCAGTTTGCTATTGAGCGCCTGTGGCACGCTGTCACAAACTTCTGCGCCGGTCGGCGATAAAGTCTATCTCTCCCATGCGACCTTCAATGAAAACGTCGATGACATCGTGCGGCATTACATGCAGCAAAAGCAGGTGTCGGGCATCAGCATTGCGATTATCCATCAGCGCCAGCCTGCGCAGTTTTATAGTTTTGGCGTAACTGATGCGGTACACCGTTATCCGATCACACCCGATACGTTGTTTGCGCTTGGATCGCTCAGCAAAGGCATAACGGCGGAGGTGATCATTGAGCTGGTGGATCGCGGTGAGCTGCGCTGGAACGATACGCTTGCTACGCTGCTGCCGCCGGATGTGCCGCTCAGTGAAGATGCAAAACGCATCACGCTGCTGCAACTGGTCACGCACACCTCTGGCCTGCCGCGTCAGGATATGGATTTACCGATGTTTATGAAATTTATGGCGTATCTGCGCAGCGGTGAGAATTTTTACGGCAACCTCGATAGCGATGCAGTGCTGAGCTATCTGGCTGATTTTGACGCACCAGCAAAACCCGCGGCGCAGTATTCCAATCTGGGCTATGCGCTGCTCGGCTATATTCTGAAGCATCGTCTGCATCAGGGCATCGAAAGCCTGGCGCAACGCAATCTGTTCCAACCCCTGGGCATGACCAGCAGCAGCTTCAAACCACAAAGCCTGCGTGGCTATCCGATGCGTGCGCTGGGCCATGCGGGCGACCAGCCAAAGCTGATTCCGCGTGGTGAGTTGACGCCGGATTGGGCATTCAGCAATAACATGGTGGCCGCCGCCAGTTTGTATAGCAACGCACGTGATTTAATCCGCTATCTGGATGCGCATCTGCAAAATGACGCCAGCGCACCCATCAATGCGGCTTTTGCGCAGGTCAATCACGGTTACGAGCAACATGGCAATCAGTCTCAGAATATTGCCTGGGTAACAGACACCTATGGTGATCAGAAAATCACTTACCAGGTGGGTTACATTGGCGGTTACTCCAGCTTTATCGGATTTGATAAGCAAAATGGCAATGCCATTGTGGTGCTGCAGAACGCCTTTAACTGGAGCAACTATCTGGGTATTGCTCTGTTGATGGATCTGGCACAGAAGAATCAGGCAGAGTAGCGAACATGGTTGCTTGCAATTTTACTGCGCCAAAAGTCGCTTTTGCTGAGGTATGCTGTGTAGCGAAATTTGACGCGCAAAACGCGCTGGGGGAACCTTGTGCGTGCTGCACTTGTCAGTAGATTGGACAGTTAATAATTAACCAGAGTGGAAATCACCAATGCGCAGGACACACGTCACCCTTCTTTCTGCAGGAATTTTTCTGGGCGCTTTGAGCCTGACTCCAGCCGCACTGGCTGAAGGCGAGCAAACGGATAACGTACCACCGCCACCTCAGGTGCAGCAGACCGCACCCGACGCACAAACTCAGGCTCCGGCAGTGGATGCCCCGGCCAGCAATGAACCAGCCGAATCCAGCGGTGATGTGGCACCGATTCGCCCATCGCAGAATGGGATGCAAGATGCCCCTGCCGGGCAAAATAATTACGATCTGAATACCATCATTATCGACTACAAAGAGTACAAAGTCGGTGATGTGGTACCCGATGAGTATCGTAAAAAGCAGTACACCATCGTGGAGTGGCAGCCACGCCACCTGCCAGCACCGCAGCCTGGTACACACTGGGCTTATATCAATGCCAACTACATCCTGATCACCGACGACAGCGGCAAAATTGTGATGGGTAAATCTGGCGACATCTTCTTCAAAGGTTAATCCTTTGTCGCGGCGGCTATCAGGCCGCCGCTACTTCACGTCCAGGCATTGCGCGATGCGCGCGACGCCGGCAATGATTTGACTGGTACTGCTGTTGCCATACCCGAGCACCAACCCTTGTTGCTTTTCCTCTCCCAGATAAAACCCCGACAGTGCACCGGGCGCATAGCCGCTGGCCATCAGCCTCTCCACCACTTCTGCATCTTGTTGTGTATCAGCCAGGCGCAATACCAGATGCATGCCGCACTCGCCGCCCAGCAACGACGTCTGCGTCCCCAGGGTTAGCAACAGTGCTTCGCGCAAGCTGGTTTGACGCTGCCGATAGAGGCGACGCATTTTGCTCAGATGACGGCTGTAGTCCCCGCTGTGAATAAACTGGGCCAGCGCTTGCTGTTCGGGGCGATTTCCCCCGCGCAGTAACTCATGCAAGGCCGGACGTAACAGGGCCAATAGCTGGGGCGGCAGCACCATAAATCCAATGCGAAGTGCCGGAAACAGCGTTTTACTGAACGATCCCACATAAATCACCGATGATGGCTGCATCATGCCTTGCATCGCAGCGATCGGTTCGCCGCTGTAACGGAAATCACTGTCGTAGTCGTCTTCTATAATCCATGACTGATGTTGGCGCGCTGTGGCGAGAAGAGCCATACGACGAGGCGCGCTCATCACCACGCCTGTAGGATATTGATGAGTTGGGGTGTTGTAGATCAGCCGCGGCGGGCGCTGTTGCCAGTCACGGGTTTGCGGAGCCAGGCCTTGTGCATCCACCTGAATAGGCTCAACGCGCATATCCCCAAGGCGCATGGCGGCTTTTGCTCCGCGATAGCCCGGCTCTTCCACCCAACCTATGTCGCCGCGCTGGCTTAGAAGAGACACGCACAACGTCAGCGCCTGCTGCGCGCCTTCGGTAATGACGATTTGCTCCGGTGTGCAGCGGACGCCGCGCGCCAGTGCCAGATGTTGGGCCAGTGCGGCACGCAGAGCAGGCTCGCCGAGCGGATCACCGTAGCCGAGGAGCTGCTGTGGCTGATGCTGCATCACGCGATTAAGCGTTCGTCGCCACTGGGCCAGCGGGAAGTGTGCCAGCGCGGGAACACCGGGCCGCAGCGCCATCTCCTGGCTTAGGGGGCGGTGGTTGGAGCGAAGCTGCGCCACTCTTGGCGGTAACAGAAGGTCACTGGCGCTGACGTCGTGATTAGGGGAGGATGGCGGTTGCGCGAAAGGACTGATGCGGCTGCCCTGACGATCGCTAATCAAAAAGCCTTCGGCCTGAAGCTGTGCCCAGACGCCGGTTACGGTATTGCGTGACACCTTAAGGTCGGCAGCCAGTTGACGTGTTGAGGGCAAAGGCGTTCCTGCGGAGAGTGCGCCTGTCAGAATGGCTTGTTTAATGCGTTGTAACAGCTGCTGCTGTAGCGTAAGTGCGCCCTCGGGAAGTAACGGTGCCAGTAGCAGGCTGTGCAATTCACTCTCATTCATTATGATTCTTCGTGGATCCATAAATTTCACTGAATGTGGTGCTTTTTAACATGCCAGCGAACTGGCACGCTGTGCAACAGGTATTCTCTGACAAAGGAATTGAGCGATGACGCAACACACTAACCAGTACGGACAACCGGTAGGCGCACCTTTGCCAGAGTGGCAATCGCGCAGTTGGCCCGCTTATGAGACCTTTACCGGCCACTACTGCCGACTGGAACCACTCAGTGCTGAACGCCATGGGCGCGAACTCTATGCTGCCTATGCGCAGGCCAGCGACGGGCGTGACTGGACCTATATGTTTGCTGAGCCTTTCACCGATGAGGATGCTTATCTGGCCTATGCCAGCAAGATCGAGCAGGGTCGCGATCCGATGCATTTCGCGGTGATTGACCTGCAGACTCAGCGTGCCGTCGGAACGTTGGCGCTGATGCGCATCGATACCACGCACGGTTCAATCGAAATCGGGCATGTGGCTTTTTCGCCGCTGCTCAAGCAAACCCGTATGGCAACGGAAGCGCACTATTTGTTGATGCGCTTCGCACTGGAGCAGTTGGGTTATCGTCGCTACGAATGGAAGTGCGATAGCTGCAACCAGCCCTCACGCCAGGCAGCATTGCGGTTAGGTTTCCAATTTGAAGGCACTTTTCGTCAGGCCATCGTGTACAAAGGCCGCAGCCGTGACACCTGCTGGTTCTCCATTATTGATGGAGAGTGGCCGCAGTTGAAACAGGCCTTTGAGCGCTGGCTGGCAGCAGACAATTTCAATGAGGATGGAACGCAGCGCGCAAAGTTGCAGGCGCAGCGTTAATAGCATGTTGACAGCCGGGCGGGATACCCGGCTCAGTTGCTTAACAGATATTTGGTGGTAAACGCGATCATTGTGGTGGCGATAGTGAACATTATGCGTCTCATCCAGACATTGTCTTGTTTTAGCTCGGTAAAACCAATCTGCATGCGTTGATCTAATTCGTTAAATTTAGCATCGTGCTGGCTGAGTTTTTCATCGATTTTCTCAAACCGCTGGTCGATCTTTTCAAACTTTTCATCTATTTTTTCAAATTTTGCATCGATCTTTTCAAATCTTTCATCGATCTTTTCAAATTTCATATCGATTTTGTCGAATCTTTCATCGATCTTTTCAAATTTCACATCGATTTTGTCAAACCTTGCATCGATTTTGTCAAATCGCTGATTGACCTCAGTTTCGAACTTGTCAACACGCCCTTCAAGAGAATCAATGCGCTGATTAGTCGCTCTTTGTTCTCGTACTAAGATTTCCGTTGCTTGCGACAAGTCGAATTTGGTTAAGGCATTTTCTTGCTGCATGTCAGCAAAAATATCCACCATGACTTCGGCCTGCTTGTCCGCAACGCCCGCGTCCTGCAAGGCTTTATAGGCTTTATGAGTGTTAAGCATTGTCAATATCATCCTTATTTCCTCTGGTGTCGTTCCATGAAGAAGCAAGCGTATCCAGAGGGTGATAGTTTCTCAATGTGACAATATGGATTTTGCGCGCTAACTCGGAAAAAATCAATGCTTACAATGAGTAACGTGAATGGCTAATAAAAAGGCCTGCGCACAGGCAGGCCTTGGTTTGTGAAAGAAATAGTTCGCGTTACGGCTGTGGAATTATTTTTATCTCTACCATACCGATACCCAATTTACGCGGGTCCTGGCCCGTGATATTGCCATCGTTGGAGGGCTGGGGCTCCGGCGGTGCGATAACCAAATTGTGGCTGCCGTTGGGGTTACTGAAGTGCAGCGTGGTGGTAGAGAATTCATCACCGAGATTCAGTCTCTGCTCCTCATCACCGACGCGCACCGGGATGGGCCGATGCGCATTAGGGCCATAGGCGCGTGCGGTGATCACCAGATCAAAACGGGCGGGCAACGGATCGACATATTCGATGTTCACTTCCGGTGCCAGATTGGCATTCGACCATCTTCCCCAGCTCTCGGGCCGTGAAATCCCGGTGAAACCTTTCACGCCAGTGGGGGCGCCAGGCACGGTCAGCAGGAAGCTGTCGGCGTTATAGCGAATCGCATTATCTTCCACGCGAATCTGCTGCTCGTTAAGTTGATAAGTCGCGGCACTCACCTCGACTTTCGGGAATTGCGCTTTGCCCTTCCACTGCGGTTTATCGATGCGCGTTACCGTCGGTTTTGCGCCCATCTGGCCCATGGCGACACAGAGATCGGTAGAAAGGGCCAAATCAGGCTGCCATAAGCGGCCCATCTTGAAGCAGCGATCGACCCAGACGAATTTATCCGAGGCGGTAAAGTCCGCGAGCTGGTAGCGCAGTGGAGCAGAATATTCGCCTTCTGGCAGTGGCTCGACGCGATCCTGCCCGACGCGGAACAGAATCGGCAATTTGAAGGTTGATCCCGAGAAGCTGAAGGTGTTTTTGGGCTGATCGATGGTGAAGACATCCATCTTACTGGGGAATTTCCACAGCTGAATGATATCGGCTTTCCATGCCGTCACCTTCTGCGCCATGTCTTCAAACTGAGCCGATAAAGATGTTGAAGAGAGGCCGCTGCGGCCGAGTCCAATTGCCTTATCACCACCCAGAATATCCAGCACCGTCGCGCCGTTATCCAGGGTGCTGCGTTTGCCATCCAGCACTTCCGCCTGTGGCTCGTCACCACGAATCACCATAAACAGATCGCGGCGCGGCTGCTTAATCAGATACTGATGCGCAGTGTTATTCATGGCCAGATGATCCGAACTGACCACGATGATGGTGTTTTTAAACCAGGGCGACGCTTTGATACGCGCAATCAAACGCGCGACATGCTCTTGTGAGCATGCCACAGCGCTGAAGGATTGATTGGGTTTTCCATCGTAGCTGTAACTTTTACGCTGACAGCTGCGCGAGATAAAGCCGTCAGGATGATGGGTGTCCACCGTCAGGGTAAATAAGGCAAATCGCTTTTGCTGACGTGAAAGTTCTTCATACTTATCAAACACTTCATCCATCACCGTGTCATCGTAAAAACCCCAGTTGTTGCGGTAGCCAGGATCGGCAACCCGGCTCTTTAACTCTTCTGAACCATACATATGTGCGGGCGAAAAGCCGTGTGACAGCAGGAAGGTGTCCTTGCCTGCAAAGCGTAAATCCGCGCCCTGAATAAACCAGTTTTCATAACCGGAGTTCTTCAGGATATCGCCGAGGCAAATATTCTGTGGGTAGAAGCTGGAAAGCGAGGCCGAGGCGTTGCCATCAAAAGGCGCAAACAGGGGAATACCGCATTGCGAAGCCACCATCCCCGCGATGGTGTAATCGGTGCCTGGCAACTGTTCGGTTTCACTGAAATCGATGCTCTGGTCTTTTTCGCGACTCAGTTCCGGCGCGAGTCCGGGGAAAGCATCTTGATCAAAATAGGTGCGTTCAAGGCTCTCACCGTAGATGTACACCAGGTTAAGTTTGGGTTCGGGAATGGTTTTATTGGGCGTCTTATAATAGTTATCGAAATCAGAGTCGGCCAGACGTGAGTGCGAGGCAATAAGATCTTTCACCTGACGAAAAGCAGGTGTGGTTTGCACCGAACCTGCCGCGCAGGCGATAGCCAGTAAACTCCAGCCTAAATGATGCGGCCGTCTACGGCGGCGTAGCAGCCAGGAAAGCAGGCAAAACAGCAAAAACAGGCCAATGATTAATCCAATGGCGGGCACCACATATTTACTGACGCCGGCACCTGTCAGGCTGTTGGTCAGGGTATACAGCACCGCATCGGTGATGCCATCGCCGGTAAAATAGTTGCTGGCAAACAGCGTGGCATTGAGCACGATAAACAGCGTGAGCAGCACTAAGATCAGGATAAACCAGAATTTATTTCGCCCGGCTTTACAGGAGTAAACGGCGATTGCCGCTAAAAAGAGTACAACCGAAACCAACTCGGACAAGGTTTGATCCTCACATAAATTAGTGACGCCATCCCTGCGCCCTCGGCCCTCTTTGGGGGTTATGCGTCAATTTAT
Organism: Pantoea sp. GL120224-02; assembly: GCF_900215395.1. Classification (NCBI taxonomy): domain Bacteria; kingdom Pseudomonadati; phylum Pseudomonadota; class Gammaproteobacteria; order Enterobacterales; family Erwiniaceae; genus Pantoea; species Pantoea sp. GL120224-02. The sequence continues at coordinate 167,739 of NZ_OBEC01000005.1, forward strand.
ATGGGCTGTCACAGTGCTGCAACATAACCACACAGAATTGTGCGGCGGGTTCCGATCCGTTTAAGGCAGGTTTAGATTGACTATGGTTTGACCTGGCAGCAACGCACGCGTCGCTGCCAGCGAGGGGCGAGGAGGGATTAGAGCTTACCAGTCAGATACTGCGCTTCGCCGTCGGCAAAGCTCCAGTCGCCTTTGCTGTTAGTGATAAAACTGATCATCAGATCGTTACCCTGCACGCCACAATTTTCCTGCAACTCGCGCGCTAACTCTGCCATGAAGAGCGTTTTCTGTTCTTCGCTTCTTGGGCTGGTGTACACGCGCACCATCACCAGGTTATCGGTCCGCTCGAAACCCAGCCCGGTATCCTGAAACACCATTTGATAACGTTTATTCTCATGAACAATCTGATAGCGATCCCGCGCGGGTACTTTGAACGCGGTTAATACCGCGCGGTGCGCGGCGTCCAGCAAGGTACGAATTTCTGATTCAGAACGGCCCTGAATCACATCAAAAGTCAGTAACGGCATAAATAAACCCTCTTTTTTGCTCACAAGATAAGAGTAGGATGTGGCTTTATGCTGCCGCTTGCTGCAGGAAAGAAAAAGCGCGCTGGTTGAAATGATTATTTATTATTTTGAACAATCCATATGAAAGAAATCAAAACTGATGCGCTCTGGGTGCATTTGCACTGGCTAACGGTGCTGGCTGAACTGGGCAGTTTTACTCGTGCAGCTGAACGATTAGATGTCAGCAAAGCGGCCATGAGCCAAAAGATTAAAGAGTTGGAAGAGATGGCGGGGGTGTCACTGGTGCAGCGCACCACGCGCAGCGTGCGTCTGACCTCGGCGGGCGAGAAGCTGGTGGATGAGTTGCGCGATCCTTTCGCGCGCATCGCCCAAAGCTTTTTCAGCGTGCGTGATGAGGCCGGGCCAGTTCGCGGCCTGGTGCGTGTCAGCGCGCCGGTGGCGTTTGCACGTCAGCAGCTGGTGCCGATTATCGGTGATTTTTTGCGAGAGTATCCGCAGGTGCGGCTGCAGCTGGATGTTACCGATCGCTTAGTGTCGTTAGGCAGTGAAGGATTTGATCTCGCCATCCGCCACAGCCAGACATTGCCCGAAACCCATGTGGCGTTGCCGCTGTGTGAGACGCGCGCGCTGTTAGTGGCCTCGCCGGCTTATCTGGCGCAAAACGGTGTGCCTCAGGTGCCAGAATCGTTGCAGCAACATAACTGCCTCTACTACCCGCGTGGTCTGGAATCGCCACAATGGCGTTTCCGCCCGGTGAGTGGCGGCAGTGAATCCGTGCAGGTGAAAATTCAGGGTAATTTTGCCACCAATAACAGCGAATCAATCCGTGATGCCGCGTTGCAAGGGCTGGGCATTGCCATGCTGCCCGATTTCAGCGCCGCGGCGGCGCTGGCAGCAGGCACGTTGCAACAGGTTCTGCCGCAGTGGCAAACCGTGGATGCTTTTGCCGATCGGCTGTGGGTGGTACGCCCGTATGCGGCACAGGTGCCACGGGCGGTGACCACCTTTATCCACTGGCTACGCGCGCGCTTTGTTGATGGGTGAAGCCAACGCCATCGCCGCATGCGGCTGCATCATCTCACCCAGCAGGCTGCTGCGGTTGTAATTGCCTAAACGCAGGTTGAAGTCGAGGTGCATCTGTTCGTTACCGCTGAGCTTAATCACCGGTGGTGGTGTCATAGGACGCTGGTTGAACAGGATGGCATGTGCAAACGCCTCGCTTTTCCAGCCGCTCAAACGCTGATAATAGTAAGCGTTGGCTTCACACTTGCGCAGATAGAGATTCACCCGACGATATTCCCGCATCGCCGCCTGTTGTGCCAGTGAACCCAACTGCTGCTGAGGTTGATCAATTTTCTGGGTCAGGAGTGAAAAGTCATCGCGCTTGTTGAGCTCGTTGAAATAATTCTGCTCACCCAGATGTTTGATGGGGGCGTATTGCTTCTGCCATTCACGAATAAACGGGTTATTCGGAGCCGCCGCCAGAAACCAGTTTTCAATCACTGGCGCCAGATAATTGACGGTGGAGTTTTCACGATAATAACCAATCACATCCATGCAGCGCTCTTGATGAGCACGATGTACCCATGAGAGATCTTCAAATAACAGCGTGCTGCAATCAATGGCAATACCGCCGTAGCGCAACAGCAGTTCCAGACGAATGACTTCGCTTTTTTGCTGTTCGCTTAATAATGTTGAGGTGAAAATAAAATCAGGTAAAACTTCTTTTACCGTTAATCGATTGAGCAAATAGATATCGTGATCAGGATTATCTTTGCGCAGCTTTTGAATATTTAACATCATGGATTTCGGTAAATATTCATTATCCCAATACATCCACACTTTTTTCGGTATTTCTGGCAGCGACTTTTCGCCAGAAAACAACACGATATTGTCCTCTTCGCGAGGATCGTACTCCGGCGCGCAGAGCGCAGTATGCTGTTTTTTCTGCAGTAATGTCTGGCTGGTAAAAGCGATTCTTTTCCAGTTCTGCCAGAGCGCGAGCGCTGGCTGGAGACGTTTTTTATTCATGGTGCACCTGATTATTGTGATTATGGTGGCAAGGATTCCCTGATGCTGGCAGCTTATGCGCTCTTATGTTTCCTCACGGCTGTGTGTAAAAAGTACTCACATCAGCTTAATAAAGCATTCTGGCCTTAGAGGCTATGACTTTTTTTTTCTTTCAGATAAAACGGAAAATGAAGGATCCGTTAAGGGTAAAATTTCCCGGAAATAATTGAATGGCCGACTGATTTTATAATTAATCATCATTAGGACTATTCCTAATAAAATAACTTGGCCTTGGCGCTGGCTGCGGCTTAGATAAAAAATCCCCGCATTCAAATGGTTTAAAGCGGCTACATTTTTCGCTGGCCTGGCAGGGATTTGCCCCTTCCTGATGCAGGTTAACTACGCTTAGACGAGGTGGTTAACACAAAGGAGGCACTATGCAGCCACACAACCGTGGATTACTGGCGGTCGATAAGCAGGGGAATCGGGTTCTGTTTCTCGATCCCGACACCTTTGCCGTGCAACAGGAGCTGAATGCGTTTCCGCCGCGTCCGCATGAGCTACTGATGTTGCCTGAGCAAGATAAAGCCTATGTGCCGATCTATGGTGATGGCATTCATGGAGACAATCCCCACCCCGGTCACAAAGTGGCGGTGATCGATCTACGCAAACGCCAGATCAGCGGTTTTATCGACTTATCTCCGTTGCAGTCGCCCCACAGTGGCCAATTGGGCCGCGATGGCAAAGTCTACCTCTGCTGTGAAAACAGTGCGGCCGTGGCAGTCATCGATCCCGTTACCGATAGGGTGGAAAAAATGATTAAGCTGCCATCGCACAATGCGCATCGTCTGACGCTCTCACCCAGCGGGCGTAAATTGTTCACAGAGAACGAAGAAGACGCCAGCATCACGGTGGTGGATCTGTGCGAGGCAGAAGGGCGCATCATTGACAACATTCTGCTGCCGGGGCCGATCTCCGGTATCGCGGCCTCGCCGAAGCATCCTTATCTGGTCGCTAGCGCGGCCGACGCGCCGTTACTGTATGTGGTCGATCGCCAAAGCCATCGTATTCGCCAGCGCATTAAACTCACGGCCCATCAACAGCCCTGCCAGGTGGTACGTTTTAGCGCCAACGGTGAGCGATTGGTAGCAATTGGCGATCAGGAGCCGCTCATCACACTGTTTGATGATTTACTCAATCCGTTGGGGGATGTTCCGGTCGGCAACAAACCGATGGATGGCTGTTTTAGTGCTGATAATCGAACGCTGTTGATTGCCAATGAAGGCGATGGATCATTAAGCGTGATTGATTTGCTGCAAATGAAAGTGATAGCGACCCCGAACGTCGGAAAAGGCTGTGAGGTGCTGAGTTACTTCCAGTTGAACTGACTGCGGGGGATCTCCTTGTGGCAACGTTCGTCAGGCACCTGATCGCGACGTTTGATTGGACGTAACAGGGTTAAATAAACGGGCGGTGGTAAATCGCGCTGCTCCAGTGGCGGCTGCTGGCATGTTTTTCCGCCTGCCAGCCGCGTTTACGCAATTCCCGGGCGATCATTTTGTTCATGATGCCGTGCCCCACCAGTAACACCGTTCCCTGTTTTGATAACGTGACCAACTTATCTGCCGCCTGACGCGCCCGTGCTCGGGCATGAGTCAACGATTCCACATGCCCGGCGTAACCGCATAACCATAACAGGCGCAAAAGAGCGAGCCAAACAGTCAGCGGCAGGTGCAGGCGTTCGAACGGCAGCAGCGGCATGGCCACTTCACTGAAAACCTCATCCACCTCATGCGGTTGCAGGCCGAGACGCGTGAGCGATGAACGCGCGCGGGGTAGCGGGCTGGAGGCGATCACGCGGGCCATTCGAGCGATGGCCATACTGCGCGGCGGCGGCGAGTCGCAAATGTCGGCCAGGTCATAGCCTTCACACCAGTCGGCCAGCGCTCGCGCAGTAAAGCGCCCGCTGACCGGATGGTCAGGTTTACCGTGTCGCATGAGGATGATGGTCATAGGCGCCCTGTGTGATTTTTACCCAGTGTAATGCAGGTGATAGCTGAACCGCACTGGCGAAAGGGTTTTAAGATTAATTCGCAATTGTCATTAAAGCTTAACTGATTTGTGCGAAAAAAAGCGCGATGAAGGATCAGCCACAACTCAGCTAATGATAAGCAACGCTCGTTAATTGCATTGAGGTTAATGCGCTGCTGTTGGTTTGAATGAGCTGTAATGTTATGAATTAACGCCATTTTTGCTTTCTAATCCCGAGCTATAGTGAAGATAAATTAATTATTTTCACTTTTATCACTTGATTTATCTACGCGCGTAGATAGACTGTGTCCACAGTGATAACTCACGGTGCCAGAGACAAAGTTGGCCTTGAGATGACGTGGTTACATTTGCCTTATTAATGCGATCGATGAAAAAAACATCGACGAGAACAGGCGAATGAGTGAATTCCAACACCAGGGAGTTCTTTTGACTTTCATCCAGGTTTGCCTACTGAACGTCTTCACCGGGGAGTTCCGCTTGTTGCAAGGGAACCGTCCCACGGAAGGGCGTTTGCTGTTTTCACCTATTTCAGGGAAAAGGTCATGACGGTACATCAGTCCGTTTCGCAACAAACTTCACTGAGCACCTCTTCAGCTGCTGACATGCGGCTGGAAACCTCTTCTGGCCGCAAAGATTTCTGGCGCGCCACCTTCTCTTGCTGGCTCGGCACGGCAATGGAGTATGCGGATTTCGCACTCTATGGCCTGGCAGCAGGCATCATCTTTGGCGATGTGTTTTTCCCCAATGCCACACCCGCTATGGCGCTGCTCTCCAGTTTTGCCACCTGGTCCGTCGGGTTTATTGCACGTCCAATTGGTGCGCTGCTGTTTGGCTGGATCGGTGACCGCAAAGGTCGCAAGACCGTGATGATCGCCACCATCATCCTGATGGGCGCATCGACAACCTTGATTGGTCTCATCCCTTCTTACGCCACGATCGGCGTCTGGGCACCCGCTTGTCTGGTGCTGTTGCGCTTTACCCAAGGGTTGGGCGCCGGTGCGGAACTGTCTGGTGGCACCGTGATGCTGGGCGAATATGCCCCGGTTGCGCGTCGCGGTCTGGTCTCTTCCGTGATTGCCCTCGGCTCGAATAGTGGCACGCTGATCGCTTCGCTGGTGTGGCTGGCGGTGATTCAGATGGATAAACAAACCTTGCTGGATTGGGGATGGCGTATTCCGTTCCTCAGTAGCGTGCTGATTGCCGTGGTCGCGTTATGGCTGCGTCGCCATCTGCGTGAAACCCCGGTGTTTGAGCGCCAGCAGGCGCATCTGCAGGCAGAGCGTAGCGCCACATTGCAGCATGCCGCCGCCGAGGTTGATACCCGCAGTTTCTGGCAGCGCAGCCGTGCGTTCTGGACGATGGTCGGCTTACGTATCGGCGAAAACGGTCCTTCCTATCTGGCGCAGGGCTTTATCGTCGGTTATGTCGCGAAAGTGCTAATGCTCGATAAGTCGGTGCCAACGACGGCGGTGTTTATTGCCTCGCTGCTGGGTTTCCTGATTATTCCGTTTGCCGGTTGGATGTCTGACCGCTTTGGCCGCCGTATCACCTACCGTGGTTTCTGTCTGCTGCTGATGATTTACGCCTGGCCGGCATTCAGCCTGATGGACAGCCGTGACCCGGCGATTGTGATCCCGGTGATGGTCGTAGGCATGGCGCTGGCCTCGCTCGGTATTTTTGGGGTGCAGGCCGCGTGGGGTGTGGAAATGTTTGGTGTCAAACACCGTTACACCAAGATGGCGGTGGCAAAAGAGCTGGGGTCTATCCTTTCTGGAGGGACAGCACCTTTGGTGGCTGCGGCGCTGTTATCGCTCACCGGACACTGGTGGGCGATTGCCGTGTACTTCTCGGCGATGGCGACCATCGGTTTTCTGACCACGTTTGTGGCACCGGAAACGCGTGGGCGCGATCTGAATCTACCGGAAGATGCGATCTGACGCGCAACACGCTGTAAGTGAAACAGTGCCATTGGCCGGTTATTCCGGCCAATGGCATTCATGCAGAGGCAAGAGCATTGGCGAAATCCCCAGGCGGAAATGTAACACGTAGCGATGTGGCGAAAGCCGCCGGCACCTCAGTGGCAGTCGTGAGCTACGTGATTAACAACGGACCGCGCCCGGTGGCGGAAGCCACGCGGCTGCGGGTGCTGGAAGCGATTAAACAGACCGGCTATCGACCGAATGCGGTGGCGCGAGCATTGGCATCCGGCAGCACCAAAACCTTTGGCCTGGTAGTGCCAAATATCAGCAACCCCTTCGTGGCTTCGATGGCGCATATGCTGCTGCAGGAGTCGCTGGATCACGGCCACGTGATGCTGCTGGGGGATGCCGGAGATGATCGCAAGCGTGAGCTGGAACTGATTCAGGGCTTGCTGAATCGTCAGGTGGATGGCCTGTTTTATACCAGTGTCGATCGCCACCCATACATTGATGTGATTCAGGCCAGTGGTACACCGCTGGTGATGCTGGATCGTGTTGCCCCCCGTCCTGGCGTGAGCATGTTGCGGGTCAATGAGCGCGAGGCCTCGCGTCAGGTGACTGAACATCTGCTCAGCCACGGTTATCAACAAGTTGGCATGATCAGCGGTCCGCTGGAGATGTTGAATGCCCAGGATCGTATTCAGGGCTGGCGCGATGCCATGGCAGAGAAAGGCCTGCAGGCAGATGAAGCCCTGATTTTCCCTGCCAGCTACTCGCGACAAGGCGGTTATGACGCCACAAAACGTATGATTGCCAGCGGACAGGTGCCGCGCGCGCTGTTTACCAGCAATGAGGGCCAGGCGATTGGCTGTATCCGTGCGCTCTCTGAACACGGTTTGCGCGTGCCGCAGGATGTCGCCCTGGTGTGCTTTAACGGCACCGATCAATCCGCGTTCCATGTCCCGACATTGACGACCGTACGTCAACCGCTGCGGGAAATGGCACGCAGCGCTATCGCCATGCTGAAAAATGGGGATGGCGAAGCCCAACTGGCAGAGTTCCCTCACTATCTTGAAATCGGTGAGTCCTGTGGTTGCCTGCTTACTCAACAAAAATAAACTTATAACATTATGAAAAGACTGATTATTGATTGTGATCCGGGAAATGGAATTGCAGGGGCGAACACCGATGACGGCCTGGCGCTGGCACTGGCGTTGGCATCACCTTCGCTGTCGGTTGAACTGATTACCACCGTCACTGGCAATACGCCGAGTGCGGTAGGGGCGCAGGTTGCCAAAGATTTACTCCAGCGATTAGGGCTGAATATTCCCGTAGTGCAGGGCGCGTTACAGGCACTCCGCGAAGACCCCGCCCCCTGGCGCGCACGCCTCGATGGCGTCAAGGATGCGAACCTCGCTGAACTGTGGCGGGGCGTGCGTAAGCCGCAGTTGCTCGCGGCAGATGGCAATGATGCCACAGGCGTAATGGGCCAGCTGATTTGCGATAATCCCGGCGAATTTACTCTGGTGGCGATCGGTCCTCTGACTAATGTGGCGCAGGCGTTGCAGCGTTATCCACAGATGGCTGAATCCGTGGCAGAAATTGTGATTATGGGCGGTGTGTTCGCTTTAGATGATTACATCAAAGACACCAACTTTGGTCTGGATCCCGAAGCGGCGCATCAAGTGCTGCACAGCGGAGCAGCCATCACGCTGGTGCCAATGGATGCCACCACACAAACATTGATGACCCATCAGGATCTTAATCGTCTGACGACCAACAACCACCCATTGCCACAATTTGTCCGCGAGACGCTGCGCCCGTGGATTGACTACTCGATTCGCACTCGCCATCTGCCGGGCTGCTGGATCCACGACGCGCTGGTGATTGCCTGGCTACTCAATCAGCGCGTGGCGGATGGGGTGGATTACTTTGTCGATATTGAGTTACGTGCTGGCGCAACGCGCGGCAAGAGCTGGCGGTATCGGTCGCCACTGCGCCTGGACATTGGCGTGCCGGAGCAGACCGGGGCATTGGTGCACGTGATGCAGAACGTCAACAATCCGTTGCTGCTGGAGATGATTGAGAAGGCGTTTAATCAACTGCAGCGCTGAATGCCCATAGATGGGTGCGGCACACTGAGCCGCACCCGTCTTCCTGCCATACCGCCAGGAATTTGCCCTTTCAGATGGCACTGCTGTACGGCGGTGCAATGTTTCACTCGATGACACGCTTCCTTACACCGCGAATCACTCCCTGACAATTCCCCGCCGCAGCCCCCCTTTCTGACATGCTATATACAAATAGTTAACACAATAATAACCAGCGAAATCATTCGCCGGATAACGTTCCAATAAATTCTGGTCAATGAACCGGAAGCTAATCAGACAGGATACCCCTATGTTCAACTGGACTGCGACCCAGCGAAACGTGGCGTTTGCCAGTTTCGCCAGCTGGACGCTGGATGCGTTCGACTTCTTTATCCTGGTGTTTGTACTCAGCGATCTTGCCCAGTATTTCAACACCAGTGTCTCCGATGTTTCTGTTGCCATTATGCTCACGCTGGCGGTTCGACCAATTGGCGCGCTGATTTTTGGCCGTCTGGCTGAGAAGTATGGCCGCCGCCCGATTCTGATGCTCAATATCGTGATGTTCTCACTGTTTGAGCTGCTCTCTGCATGGTCACCGAACTTCACCGCCTTCCTCGCCTTCCGCGTGATTTACGGCGTGGCGATGGGCGGCATCTGGGGCGTGGCATCGTCACTGGCAATGGAAACCATTCCGGATCGCTCGCGTGGGCTGATGTCCGGCATCTTCCAGGCGGGCTACCCTTGTGGCTACTTGCTGGCATCGATCATTTTCGGACTGTTTTTCGAGTCGGTAGGCTGGCGCGGCATGTTCCTGATTGGCGCATTGCCGATTCTGCTGCTGCCGTTTATCTATTTTAAAGTGCCGGAATCCCCGGTCTGGCTGGCTGCACGCGAGCGTAAAGAGAGCACGGCGCTGCTGCCGATTATTCGTCAGCACTGGAAAATCTGCATCTACATGGTGCTGCTGATGGCGTGCTTTAACTTCTTTAGCCATGGCACCCAGGATCTCTATCCGACTTTCCTGAAAGTGCAGCATCAGTTTGATCCGCACACCGTGAGCATCATCGCCATCAGCTACAACATTGCGGCGATGCTGGGCGGGATTACTTTTGGTGCGCTGTCAGAACGCATTGGCCGTAAGAAAGCGATTATCCTTGCCTCCTTCCTTGCGCTGCCGGTGTTGCCGCTGTGGGCGTTTTCCGGCGGATCCTGGATGATTGGCATCGGCGCGTTCCTGATGCAGTTTATGGTGCAGGGCGCGTGGGGCGTAGTGCCGACCTATCTTACCGAACTGGTGCCTGCGAATGCACGTGCGGTACTGCCGGGCTTTGTTTATCAGTTGGGTAATCTGATTGCCTCGGTCAATGCGACCTTGCAGTCACGCATTGCCGAGGCTCACGGCGGCAACTACGGCCTGGGGATGGCGATCGTTGCCGGTACGGTGGCGGTGCTGATTTGCGTGTTTGTCGCCTTTGGGCGAGAGACGCGGGGTATTGAAATATCCGGTGCCGTGGCGCGCGAACAGCGTTAAAGCGCCTCGCAGACATCGACCCATTTCGCCGCAGTCAGCTCAGCCATGCGCTGCGGCGAAATGCGCACTGCACTGTGAATCGAACCTGCCGCGGGCAGCACTTCATCAAAACCGCGCAGGGTCACATCACAATAAACGGTCAGCGGATTTTCCAGTCCAAAGGGGCAGACGCCGCCTACCGGATGTCCGGTCCAGTTCACCACCTTATCCACACTCAACATGCGGGCCTTAGCGCCGAGTGCGGCTTTCAGCTTGCGGTTGTCGAGGCGGGCATCACCGCGCGTGACGATCAGCACAATGGCATCCTTCACTTTCAACGACAGGGTTTTGGCGATTTGCCCCGGCATCACGCCATGGACGCGTGCGGCCAGTTCTACCGTGGCGGTGCTTTCCGGCATCTCGATGATGTCGATATCCGGTGCATGTTCGGCAAAGAAGTGCCGTACCGACTCCAGGCTCATTTTTTTCTCCGGTAAAAACAGAGCCTAAAAGCTGCCATAAGGGGGGAAAAGTGTAAACGGGATAAAAAGAGAATCTGTAACAGAATGCGCGCCGGTTAAACCACTTTTAACGTGCAGTTACCACAGCGTTCCACGTCCGGAATGCGATAGCGCTGGCAGCAACTGCGACGTTCCATCTCGCCATGACGCGGGATCATGGTGCGATAAAGCGGATTGTCGCTGCCATCCAGCAGAGTCTGGGTGAAGAACAATGCCTGTTCCAGCTGAGTGATGACGGGCGCGGATAACTGGCCTTTCAGTTCACCTAGGAACCAGTAAAACGAATAACCCATGTTGTTCCAGATGAGTTTGGCGTTGATATCACCGTGCTGCGTCATGCCGTTGACAGCCGGGATCAGGCATTGCTGAATCAGGCGGTCAATGCGCTGCTGTGCACTCAGGTAACGCGCCTCTTCATCTTCTTGCACATCAATCCAGAAAGCACAGGGATGGCCGTTTTTATGAAATTCCACATGAATCAGATGGGGGGCGCACTTCAATGCCCGCGGCTCCTGCAGCAACATCAGCATCAGCGGGGGCAACAGCAAGCCAAAATACCATTGTGCCCAAAGTGACTGCAGCGGTTTGGCTTCCTGTTGCACATCAGGGTGATTGCGATAGAGATAATCGCTATAGCGCTGTGTCAGGCGACGATAGTGCAGCGGAGTGGACCACTCGGCCAGCGTCAAGGTCCCTACGGGAGCGGCCTGGCCGAGTTTGACGTTATCCAGCATGTAGCTTCGTTGCTCGCGCATCAGATCTTCCAGTGCGCTCGCTAAGCTGCGGTCGCTCTGCATAAAAATCAGAGGATGGTCGCTAACGCGATGATCCTGACGCGTAATGATGGTCATGCCGGTCCTGAGTGATAACGGGAATCGTGAGACAAATGATAATCGTTACTGTCAATGCGAACAAGATGTCATCAAGCGAAGAAGGGGGATGGCGCCACTTATCAGGATCCGATGCTGCTCCGTGATAAATGGCTTCGCTCATCTACCGGTTACATCAGGTCATTACTGACTTGCGTCAGCCTCGGCAAATCTTCCCAGGCGAGTATGGTGTTACGCCCCTGATTTTTCGCGACGTATAATGCGCGGTCAGCATTTGCCACCGCCTGGTCAAACTCATCGCCAAAAATAGGCGCGATCCCGGCACTGATGGTGACATGAGTGGAGACCTTTTCATTAAAGCGATGCGGGATTTCGAGGTCCACTACGTACTGACGAATGCGCTCCGCCAGCTTCATCGCAATCGAGGCATTAACGTTGGTCATCAGCACCAGAAACTCTTCACCGCCATACCGTGTTACCACATCGCGTGAACGCACGGCATCACGAATGGCAACCGATACCCGCGCCAGCGCCTGATCGCCCATCGCATGACCGTAGTTGTCGTTGTAGGCTTTGAAGTGGTCAATATCCAGCAGCAGTACGTAATGACTGCCCGCGTGGTTTTCCAGGATGGTGTCGAGGCGATTTTTCAGGCCACGGCGGTTATACAAACCAGTGAGCGGATCCAGCATACTCAAATCGCTAAAACTCTCTTTTTCCTCATATAGCTGGCTAACCAGTCGTCGGGTAAAAGTATCAAAGCGGCGGCGCATTAAATGATGCAGCGAGAAACCAATCAACGGCAGCGTGATCGTAAAAATGATCATCATTAAATGCTGACCATCATCTAATAGCAATACGGTTAATACGGGGGGCGTAATGTGTAAACAAAATGCGATCAAATAATCACTGAGCGCAATGGCACTGACAAAAAATACGCTTAACAAGCTGATTATTAAAAAGCTGCCATCAAAATAAAAAACCTGATGATACCTGTGGTTAATGTGCCATGCCCAGAGCGCACCTAATATCATGGCAACAGGATTTAATAGCGGTAATTTCCGTTTTGGCATCATCAGACAAACGGTCAGTAATGTCAGGCTGAAAGCCGCGACAATCCCTACTGGCAGCGAGCTTACCGGGCTATCTGTGCCTAAAAAAGGTAACAGGCAAAAAAGCGAAACGGCGACATTTAAAAACAAAAAGAGCATCAGCGAAAGCCGATATTTGCTGTGTTTCAACTCATCATAAGATTGTAATTTCATTATTATTACTCTTCACAGCCCTGAAATATCAAAGCGCTACCCGTGGGAAATACTCCCGCAAATCGGATAGTGAGCACGTTATTGACGTGTTATCGAAATAGTTATCGGCGGCAATTTAGCATTTTCCAGTAAATCTGTCATCCAACGCATCCCTCGATAAAAAATTCGCTGCAAGATGAGAAATATTGTCATATGATAATACGAATATTTATCATTTGAGGGTTGCGCGATGATCATGGCGATGATGGCTGCCTGCGGCTTATGGGGCGTGAGCTGGATGATGGGTAAGCGGCTAGACAGCGGTTGGGGAGTCTTGTTGCCCTGTGCGGCTTTACCGATTTTTGCGCTGTGGGAGCCGAGTTTCAGCCAGTGGCGCGTGGTGATGATTGTTGCGCTGTTGATGACAGTAGTGATGCTGTTCCATCATCGTCTGCGTCACTATCTGCTGCTGCCTTCTTGCCTGGCATTGGCCGGGGGCGCTGCGGCCGTTACGGTGAACTTCCACATTATTTGATGCCGTTTTCGAACGGCAGAAACGACAAAACACGCTTAGCGCGTGATTTTTTTGGTTTAATTCAACATTGGGAATTGACTGCCAGGAAAGTAAGACAACGTGGTGCGAAGGGAGGGACTTGAACCCTCACGTCCGTAAGAACACTAACACCTGAAGCTAGCGCGTCTACCAATTCCGCCACCATCGCATTGTGTTGTCTTTACTTGTCTTGTTTATACCATCGCATTGGTGCGAAGGGAGGGACTTGAACCCTCACGTCCGTAAGAACACTAACACCTGAAGCTAGCGCGTCTACCAATTCCGCCACCATCGCTCAGTGCTATGATATAAACTTTGTGATTATTGGTGCGAGGGGAGGGACTTGAACCCTCACGTCCGTAAGGACACTAACACCTGAAGCTAGCGCGTCTACCAATTCCGCCACCGTCGCGTACCCTGCAACACTCTAAAGTATTGCTAACCACGGAGGCGCATTCTAGAGATTTTACTCTTTGCGTCAATACATATTTCACGACGATGAAACGATTGCTGCAAAAAACAACATTTTCACCGTCGGAAAGCGCAAAATGGGTTATTTACGCGCTTTGGCGCCGCGTCCGTAGACGGCACGGTAGACCTTAAAGCGTCCGGTCTGCGCCAGCACTTCGTGGTTACCGAAGGTCTCATCCAGAATCTGCGGATAGGGTAGGAAGGCGTTAGCCACAATACGCAGTTCACCGCCGCTGTTCAGATGCTTCAAGGCACCACGAATCAGCGTGTTGGCCGCATCGAGGCTGGTTTGCAGGCCGTCATGGAACGGTGGATTAGAGATGATCATATCGAAACGGCCGGTGACATCCGAGAAGACGTTACTGGCGAACACTTCCCCTTCCAGTTCGTTGGCGGCCAGCGTCAGCTTACTGGCTTCAATCGCTGCGGCATGCACATCACAGAGCCACAACCGCACGCGCGGGGAGATTTGTGCCATCACGGTGGCCAGCACGCCGCTGCCGCAGCCGATATCCAGCACTTTGCCACGGAAGTGCGGCTCCAGCGTGGAGAGCAGCAGATCGCTACCGATATCCAGACCATCGCGGCTGAATACACCCGGCAGCGTGTGGATGGTGAGGTGCTCGATCATGTAACTATTGCCGTAGCTGCTGGCATCAAAGGTTGGCTGTGTATCCAGACGACCATGATAGAGACCGCAACGACGTGCACTGTCGACTTTTTCCAGTTTCGTCCAGTCTTCCAGCATGCCTTCTGCACTGCGCACGCCGCTGCGGTTTTCACCGACCACAAAGATATCGCAGCCGACCGGCATCAGCGACAGCAGGTTTTGCAGCTGGAACTGCGCTTCTGGCTTGTTCTTCGTCCAGAAATAAACCAACGTATCGCAGCCTTCAACATCGGCGGCAGTGGCCACCATGCTGTAAACCGCACGTTCACCGAGGCGACGGCTCAGGTTCTGCCAGTGATGGTACTGCTGGGTGTGCACGCGCGTTGATGCGGTTTCCAGCTGGGCGGGCAGGTCATCCTGCAGGTCGCCAGCAAACAAAACATGGCGGGCGGTAAATTCATCACTGTGGCGCAGAATGACTTCGCTGGCCGGGGTAAAAGCAGACATGGAACGCTCCTGTTAAATCAGAGCGGGGATTATAGTGCTTTGTTGGCGCATGTTCGATGGGTTTGCTAGCATAGCGTCGCATTCTGGCAGCATAACGGGTAATAGCATGAGCACAAGGCGCGACTGGCTTCTACAGCAAATGGGGATTACGCAGTATCAATTGCGGCGTCCGCGCGTGCTGCAGGGAGAAATTGCCGTGACGCTGGCCCCGGACACCCGCCTGGTGATGGTGGCTGAACATGCCCCCGCGCTGCAGGAACCCTTAATTCGCGATGTCCTGCATGCCCTGAATATTCAGCCTTCGCAGGTGATGACGCTGACGCCGGAACAGCTGCCGATGCTGCCTGAGCAGGTGGATTGTGCCGGTTGGTTGCTGGGCGTCGAGAGCGAATACACCTTTAACGGCATCACCTTTTCCACCGCCGTTTTCAACGAATTAATCAGCAGTGGTGCGGCAAAACGCGCCCTGTGGCAACAGATGTGTAACCATGACAGCCATCTCTTTAGTCACCCCTGAAGACCAGCCGCAGCTGCTGGCCATTGAACGTCGCAGCCACGCTTTTCCGTGGAGCGAGCAGACGTTTGCCAGTAATCAGGGCGAACGTTTTGTGAATTATCGTCTGGAAGCCGAAGGTAAACTGGCAGGGTTCGCCATTACGCAAGTGGTGCTGGATGAAGCCTCGCTGTTCAACATTGCGGTCGATCCCGATTTTCAGCGCCGTGGCTATGCGCGCCAGCTGCTGCAACATTTGATTGCTGAGCTGGAAAAGCGCGATGTCATGACGCTGTGGCTAGAGGTGCGAGCCTCGAATCACCCGGCGATTGCGCTGTATGAGCAACTGGATTTCCATCAGGTCAGCGTACGCCCCAATTACTATCCCACCGCCAACGGTCGTGAAGATGCCATTATCATGGCGCTCACTCTCTAAAAAGGGACACTATGTTAAACGACTGGGACTGCATCCTGTTTGATGCGGATGACACACTTTTTCATTTTGACGCTTACGCCGGTTTACAGCGTATGTTTGCCAGCTATGACGTGCACTTCAGCGATCAGGATTACGCCGATTATCAGGCGATCAACAAACCGCTGTGGGTCGATTATCAAAACGGCACCATTTCAGCCTTGCAGCTGCAAACACGTCGTTTCACCCTGTGGGGTGAGAAACTCAGCGTCGCGCCTGAAGTGCTGAACAGTGATTTCCTCAGTGCGATGGCAGATATTTGCCTGCCTCTCGACGGTGCTGCTGAGTTGCTCAATGCGCTGAAGGGAAAGGTGAAGATCGCCATCATTACCAACGGCTTCACCGCTTTGCAGCAAGCACGTCTGGAACGTACCGGATTCCGCGAGTTCTTTGATGAGCTGGTGATTTCTGAGCAGGTCGGCGTACCGAAGCCGGATGTGGCGATTTTCGACCACACGCTGGCGTTGCTTGGCAACCCGGATCGCAGCCGGGTGTTGATGGTCGGTGATACACCTGAGTCTGACATTCTGGGTGGGATGAATGCCGGGCTAAAAACCTGCTGGATCGATCACGGCACACGCCCGTTACCGGAACATATTAAACCGACCTGGCAGGTGAAGACCCTGGCAGAGCTGCAGGCGTTGCTGACAGAACGCTAAAAGTATCTATTCACCGTTAACGTTGTGATGATTCGAAGAAGCCCGCTGTGCGGGCTTTTTTTATGATAAAATCTATGCATAAATCTATTCACGAATCTATTCATCAGACGCTGATAGGGTGAACGACAATGGCCGATCTGCAAAGTTTGCTGCTAGCGGGGCCGCTCAGTGCAGCCGATTTACTGCAACGCTCTGGCATTAGTCAGGCGACGTTGTCGCGGCAATTACGACAACAGCCCCAAATCGTGAAATGGGGCAAAGCCCGCGCGACGCGTTATGCCTTGCTCCGTCCGATTCGCGGCAAAAGCCGCTTCCCACTGTATCGCATTTCTGCACAAGGCCAGGCGCAGCCCGCGGGTGCTTTGTTACCCACCTGGCCGCAGGGCAGTTGCCTGCATCAGGATGAGCAGGGCCGAGGCCACTTTTTCGAAGGGTTGCCGTGGTTTTTACAGGATATGCGCCCGCAGGGCTTTATCGGTCGTCAGTGGGGTAGAGAGAATGCCCACCCATTAGGATTGAATGATGACATTCGCCTGTGGAGTGATGATCAGTGCTTAATGGCGTTGGCAAGCGGTGGTGTCGATATGCCGGGCGCGTTCATCATCGGTGAACACACCTATCAGCGTTGGTTAGAGCAGGAAGCACCGCACGCCATCAGCGAAAAAGAGAAAACGTTAACGTATCCGCAGCGAGCACATCATGCGCTGAGTGGGGATGAGCCCGGGTCATCAGCGGGGGGCGAGCAACCTAAATTCCTCTGTTATGCCGCGACAGACAATGGCGATCGTCACTGTCTGGTGAAATTCACTGTGGCGCGCCACAGTGATAATGCGCAGCGCTGGCGCGATTTGCTAAGTGCGGAACATCTGGCATTAAAGCATTTGCATGCTACAGGCGTGGCCGCGGCGCAGAGCCAGTTGATTGAAGGTGCAGAGCAGTTATTTCTCGAAGTGCAGCGTTTTGATCGCATCGGTGAGCGTGGTCGACGTGAGATGAGTTCACTTGAGGCCGTCAGCGCAGAGTTTGTTGGTCATCAACAACACTGGCCTGCCGCGCTGCGTGAACTGCACCATCAGCAGCGCATTGATGATGTCACCCTACAGCGTGGCACCTTGCAATGGGCATTTGGTCGCCTGATTGGTAACAGTGATATGCACGCAGGGAATTTGTCTTTCTTCACCGACCAGGAAAAATTCAGTCTGACGCCAGCCTACGACATGCTGCCTATGGCACTGGCACCGAACGCGCAGGGGCATATGCGTGATGAACTGTCATTAACGCTGGATTTTTCATTACCAGGTGAGGTGTGGCGTGCTGCCAGCACTATGGCGAAAACCTACTGGCAGGCGATTGCGGATGACGAAACGTTCAGCGCCAACTTCCAGCGTATCGCCACGCAAGCATGGCAGCAGTTGGATACGCTGGATGAGACCATCCGCAAAATGGCTTAAAGGCTTTTTTCATTTTCTGAGTTAGTGGCCGCTTCTTCTTCCTCTCGTTCCTTATCCTCTTTTACCGCGCGGCTGGCGGTGAGCAGGAACGGTGATTGCTGCCAGCGGGTACGGCGGTCGCGCAGCAGGGTGCGTGTCAGGATGATGCCAATCGCCAGCGCCAGCAGCATCATCAACCGCAAAATGTTGGTGGTGTTGTCCACCTGGCGTGATTCGGTGACCAGCACGTGGGTATCCAGGGTCACGCGCAGGAATCCCTGTGGCCCCTCTTTGCCTTCCAGCGGCTGTACGATTTGATGGTTGAAGTAGCTGCCGGCACGTTTACCATCCAGCGCCAGACGATCGCGCACGTTAATGCTTTCGCCGCTGTGCGCCACCAGGCTGCCGTCGTCGGCATACACCGAGGCATCCAGAATGCGGCTGTTATCGGTCATCTGATTAAGGATGGCTTCGATTTGCGTACGGTTGTCGTCGCTGTTGTCCATCAGCGGTTTGAGGCTAAATGCCACCTGGCGCGTCAGCGTATGCGCGAGTTCTTCCACCTGCTCAGAGCGTGCCATTTGGTGGCCGAGACTGAACCAGGATGCCCCTTGCATCAGCACCACTAACAGGGCCAGCGAGATAAGAACAATCACCGTGCGATGCAGGCGAAATTTCAGTGCGGTTTTAACCATCAGAAACCCGTGTGACGTAACAGCAGAAAGGCTGGCAATTATGTTGCCAGAACCCGCGCAGACAAGGTAGCCTCTTGCGTGGTTTTGTTGTCCCTACAGGAGCTGTAATGCCAAATCGTCTTACCTGGTGCGATCTGCCCGCCGATGTTTCACTCTGGCCGGGTCTACCCCTTTCTCTCAGCGGTGATGAAGTGATGCCGCTGGATTACCGTGCCGGTCGGACTGGCTGGTTGCTGTATGGGCGCGGACTCGATAAACAAAAACTGACCGATTATCAGCATCTGCTGGGTGCGGCGATGGTGATCGTTAGTGCCTGGAATGTCGATGAGTATCAGGTGGTTCGTCTGGCCGGTTCGCTGACGCCCCGTGCGACCAAACTGGCGCACGATGTGGGATTTGATGTGGCGCCGCTTGGCAAGATCCCGCATCTGAAAACCCCAGGATTGCTGGTGATGGATATGGATTCCACCGCGATTCAGATCGAATGCATCGATGAGATCGCCAAACTGGCGGGCTGCGGCGAGCAGGTGTCAGAAGTCACCGAACGCGCGATGCGCGGTGAGCTGGACTTCAAAGCCAGCCTGCGTGAGCGCGTGGCAAAACTGGCGGGCGCTGATGCCAACATCCTTAAGCAAGTACGCGATACGCTGCCTCTGATGCCGGGCCTGACCACGCTGGTACATAAACTGCAGGCGCTGGGCTGGCAGGTGGCGATTGCCTCCGGCGGCTTCACTTACTACGCCGACCATTTGCGTCAGACATTGCATCTGGCTGCGGCCGTCGCCAACGAGCTGGAAATGCGCGATGGTAAGCTGACGGGCGAAGTGCTGGGGCAGATTGTGGATGCCCAATTTAAAGCCGATACCCTGAAGAATCTCGCTGAACGTCATGAAATCGCGCCAGAACAAACGGTTGCGATTGGCGATGGCGCCAACGATCTGCCGATGATCAAGGCGGCGGGATTGGGTATCGCTTACCATGCTAAACCAAAAGTGAATGAGCAGGCGTCGATCATTATCCGTCATGCCGATCTGATGGGGGTGTTCTGCATCCTGACCGGCAGCCTGATTCACGAAGAGCGTTAACTGAGGATTTGATTTGGCCAAAGCGGCAAAACGCGCCTTCGTTTGTAACGAGTGTGGCGCAGATTATCCACGCTGGCAGGGGCAATGCAGCGCCTGCAACGCGTGGAACACCATCACCGAGGTGCGTATTGCCGCCTCGCCTGCGGCAGCGCGTAATGAGCGCCTGAGTGGCTATGCCGGTAGCGCGGGACCCGGCCGGGTGCAGAAGCTGTCCGAGATCAGCCTCGAAGCCGTGCCGCGTTTCTCCACCAGCTTCAAAGAGTTTGATCGCGTGTTGGGGGGCGGCGTAGTGCCAGGCAGTGCGATTTTGATCGGGGGTAATCCGGGAGCCGGTAAATCGACGCTGCTGTTGCAGGTGATGTGCAAGCTGTCCGAAGGGATGAAAACCCTGTACGTCACTGGCGAAGAGTCACTGCAACAGGTCGCGATGCGCGCCCATCGTCTGGGATTGCCCACTGAAAACCTGAATATGTTGTCGGAAACCAGCATCGAGCAGATCTGTCTGATCGCCGAGCAGGAGCAGCCGAAACTGATGGTTATCGACTCCATCCAGGTGATGCACATGGCGGATATCCAGTCTTCGCCCGGGAGCGTAGCGCAGGTGCGTGAAACTGCCGCTTACCTGACGCGCTTCGCTAAAACACGCGGCGTGGCGATTGTGATGGTCGGCCACGTGACCAAAGATGGCTCGCTGGCCGGGCCAAAAGTGCTGGAGCACTGCATCGACTGTTCAGTGATGCTGGATGGCGATGCCGATTCCCGTTTCCGCACGCTGCGCAGTCATAAAAACCGCTTCGGTGCGGTGAACGAATTGGGCGTGTTCGCCATGACCGAGCAGGGCATGCGTGAAATCAGCAATCCATCCGCCATTTTCCTGTCACGTGGAGATGAAGTCACCTCTGGCAGTTCGGTTATGGTGGTGTGGGAAGGTTCGCGTCCGCTGCTGGTGGAGATTCAGGCGCTGGTGGATCACTCGATGATGGGCAACCCGCGTCGCGTCGCTGTTGGCCTGGAGCAAAACCGTCTGGCGATTTTGCTGGCAGTGCTGCATCGACACGGTGGTTTGCAGATGGCGGATCAGGATGTGTTCGTCAACGTGGTCGGCGGTGTGAAAGTCACCGAAACCAGTGCTGATCTTGCGCTGCTGCTGGCAATGGTATCAAGCTTGCGCGATCGTCCGCTGCCGCAGGATCTGGTGATCTTCGGCGAAGTGGGGCTGGCGGGGGAGATACGTCCGGTGCCAAGTGGTCAGGAGCGCATATCCGAAGCGGCCAAGCACGGTTTCAAACGTGCGATTGTGCCGGCGGGCAATGCACCGAAGAAAGCGATTGAAGGCATGAAGGTGTATAGCGCGAAGAAGCTGGCGGATGCGCTGGCGATATTAGACGAGCTGTAATTTCGCCGGGCGGCATACCTGCCGCCCCTGCCTTTTACCGTCACTGTAGCGTGCGCATTCATGCGCATCTTGATAAACGTACCGCACAGACTTTTCCCTCTCACGTAAACGGGAGAGGGCCGGGGTGGGGGCCAGCGCATACCCCATCCCATTCTTTCCTATGCAGGAGGCACCAAATGTCATCGTTCGACTACCTGAAAACCGCCATACGCCAGCAGGGCCATACGCTGCAGCAGGTTGCAGATGCCAGCGGGATGACCAAAGGCTACTTGAGCCAGTTGCTGAATGCCAAAATCAAAAGCCCCAGCGCGCAAAAGCTGGAAGCACTGCATCGATTTCTTGGGCTGGAATTCCCCCGTCGTGACAAAACCGTTGGCGTGGTGTTCGGTAAGTTCTACCCGCTGCACACCGGCCACATCTATCTGATCCAGCGCGCCTGCAGCCAGGTGGATGAGCTGCACATCATCATGGGCCATGACGATCCGCGCGATCGTGAGCTGTTTGAAAACAGTGCCATGTCACAGCAGCCGACCGTCAGCGATCGTCTGCGTTGGTTGTTACAGACCTTCAAGTACCAGAAGAACATCCGCATCCACTCGTTTGATGAAGAGGGGATCGAACCTTATCCACACGGCTGGGATGTGTGGAGCGAAGGGGTAAAGAAATTCCTCTCCGAGCAGGGCATTGAGCCGGATTGCATTTACACCAGTGAAGAGCCGGATGCGGCGATGTATCAACAGCATCTCGGCATCTCGACGGTGGTGATCGATCCCAACCGATCCTTTATGAACATCAGCGGCGGGCAGATTCGCCAGGATCCGTTCCGCTACTGGGAATATATTCCCACCGAAGTGAAGCCGTTCTTTGTGCGCACCGTGGCGATCCTAGGCGGGGAATCCAGCGGCAAATCCACGCTGGTCAACAAGCTGGCAAATATCTTCAATACCACCAGCGCGTGGGAATATGGCCGCGATTATGTGTTCTCGCACCTCGGTGGCGATGAGATGGCGCTGCAGTATTCAGACTACGACAAGATTGCCTTAGGGCAGGCGCAGTACATTGATTTCGCGGTGAAATACGCCAGCAAAGTGGCGTTTATCGATACCGATTTTGTCACCACGCAGGCGTTTTGCCTCAAGTATGAAGGGCGCGAGCATCCGTTTGTGCAGGCGCTGATCGATGAGTACCGTTTCGATCTGGTGATCTTGCTGGAGAACAATGTGCCGTGGGTGGCTGACGGTTTGCGCAGCCTGGGCAGCTCAATGGATCGTCGCGAGTTTCAGTCGATGCTGGTGACCATGTTGCGTGAAAACAATATCGACTTCGTCCATGTCAAAGAGGATGACTACGACACGCGCTTCCTGCGCTGCGTTGAACTGGTGAAGCAGATGCTGGGGGCCTAACCCTCCAGCAATAAAAAAGGCGCCAATCGGCGCCTTTTTCACATCATAACAATTACTTCGCCATACGCTTGTACTTGATACGCTTCGGCTCCAGCGCGTCAGCGCCGAGGGTGCGTTTCTTGTACTCTTCGTACTCGGTAAAGTTACCTTCGAAGAACTCCACCTTACCTTCATCCTGATAATCGATGATGTGGGTGGCGATACGGTCGAGGAACCAACGGTCATGCGAGATCACCATGGCACAGCCTGGGAACTCCAGCAGGGCGTTTTCCAGCGCGCGCAGGGTTTCGATGTCCAGGTCGTTGGTCGGTTCATCGAGCAGCAACAGGTTGCCGCCAACCTGCAGCAGTTTCGCGAGGTGCAGACGACCACGCTCACCACCGGACAGTTCGCCAACGCGTTTGCCCTGATCGGTGCCTTTGAAGTTGAAGCGGCCGACATAGGCACGGCTTGGCATCTCAACGTTGCCGACGCGCATAATGTCCTGACCACCTGACACTTCTTCAAACACGGTTTTCGAATTGTCCATCGCGTCACGGAACTGGTCCACAGACGCCAGCTTGACGGTTTCGCCCAGCTCGATGGTGCCAGAATCGGGCTGTTCCTGACCGGACATCATGCGGAACAGGGTCGATTTACCGGCACCGTTCGGGCCGATGATGCCGACAATCGCGCCTTTCGGCACCGAGAAGGTCAGATCGTCGATCAGTACGCGGTCGCCATACGATTTGCTCAGGTTGGTCACTTCCAGCACTTTGTCGCCGAGGCGCGCACCTGGTGGAATGAACAATTCGTTAGTTTCGTTACGTTTCTGGTATTCGGTGTTGTTCAGCTCTTCGAAACGCGCCAGACGGGCTTTGCCCTTAGACTGACGGCCTTTCGCGCCCTGACGTACCCACTCCAGCTCTTTTTCAATCGACTTACGACGCGCCGCTTCAGAAGAAGCTTCCTGCGCCAGACGCTGATCTTTCTGCTCCAGCCAGGAAGAGTAGTTACCTTCCCACGGAATACCTTCACCGCGGTCCAGCTCCAGAATCCAGCCTGCAACGTTATCGAGGAAGTAACGGTCGTGCGTGATCGCCACCACGGTGCCTTCAAAGTCGTGCAGGAAACGTTCCAGCCAGGCCACGGATTCTGCATCCAGGTGGTTGGTCGGTTCGTCGAGCAGCAGCATGTCTGGCTTTTCGAGCAGCAGGCGGCACAGCGCGACGCGGCGGCGCTCACCACCGGACAGGTTGCCAATTTTGGCATCCCAGTCTGGCAGACGCATCGCATCAGCAGCACGGTTCAGCTGGGTGTCGAGGTTATGGCCATCGTGCGCCTGAATCACTTCTTCCAGACGACCTTGTTCGGCAGCCAGTTTATCGAAATCGGCATCAGGATCGGCATACAGTGCGTACACTTCGTCGAGACGCTTCAGCGCACCAACCACTTCAGAAACCGCCTCTTCCACAGATTCACGCACGGTGTGCTCTGGATTGAGTTTGGGTTCCTGCGGCAGATAGCCGACTTTAATGCCCGGTTGTGGGCGTGCTTCCCCTTCGATATCGGTATCAATACCGGCCATGATGCGCAGCAGGGTGGATTTACCCGCGCCGTTCAGGCCGAGTACACCGATTTTGGCGCCAGGGAAGAAGCTAAGAGAGATGTTCTTCAGAATGTGACGCTTCGGCGGAACCACTTTGCCGACGCGATGCATGCTATAGACGAATTGAGCCACGTTGTAATGAGCCTCTGGTCTGTGAATGGTGGAACCTCAGATGCTGAAGTTTAGCCGTTTTCACCTGGCAATCACAGCCGCATGGCGTTGAATCTTCTGGAGTGGGGTTGAACAGGGGATAACTGATTGATTCTCACTCAACAGTCGCTATGCTGCTTTTTTGCCTGGAAAACGGAGGGGGTTCGATGAAAGTGCTGATTGCTGCAGATGAACATGCCTGGGGCGGATTAATTCCGGCCATTCGTCAGACGTTACCGGATATGGAGTTTATTGCCTCGGCGGGCCATGCGGCGGAGAGTCTGGCCGGTTTTGATGCGCTAATTCCTGGTATGTGCCGGGTGGATGCCCGACTGATCGCCACGGCCGATCGCCTGAAGCTGTTGCAGCAGGCGGGTGTCGGGCTGGAAGGTGTCGATCTTGAAGCGGCCAAAAAGGCCGGCATTATGGTGGCGAATGTTCCCTCCGACCATTCCGGTAATGCCGATTCGGTGGCGGAATTGGGGATCTGGATGATGATTGGCCTGGCACGTCGCCAGCATGAGATCGCCGATTGCCTGGCGCAGCAGAGACTGGGTCAACCCATTGGCTTAGGCCTGATGGGCAAAACCGTGGGACTGGTGGGGCTGGGCGGCATCGGCAAAGCTTTGGCGAAGCGACTTGCTCCGTTTGGTATGCGCATGATCGGGGTAAAACGTGAAGCGGATGAAGCTTTTGCGCGTCAACATCAACTCGACTGGGTCGGCAATATGGCGCAGTTGCCGGAACTGTTGCAGCAAGCCGATTTTGTCGTGCTCAGTCTGCCTGACAATGCGGCGACGCATAACATCATTAATGCTGATGCGCTGGCGCAGATGAAACCAGACAGCTTCCTGATCAACCTGGGACGCGGTGGACTGATCGAGAAACAGGCCTTTCTGTCAGCGCTGGAGACAAAAAAATTGGCTGGAGCCGGGCTGGATGTGTTCTGGCAGGAACCACCCGATCCACAAGATCCGGTGTTCCGCTATAACGTGATCGCAACGCCGCACATTGGCGGCGTCACCGATGTCTCAATGAAGGGAATTATCAAAGGGATCTGCGATAACTTGCGCCGTCTGCGCGACGGCGACGCGGTGATCGATCGCAAGGCATAATTTTAAGGCAGGCGCAGCGGGATGTTCTGTTGCGCCAGCCAGCTCTTCAGCGCCGGTTCTGGCGCGCTGTCACTCACCAGTAAATCAAAATGGCGTAGCTCGCCAATGCGCGCGGGCAGCACTTTGCCAAATTTGCTGCTGTCCGCCACTAACACGCGCGTGCGCGAACGCAGCATGGCGTGATGTTTCATCGCTAGCTCATTGATGTTATAGCAGGTTGCGCCCTGTTCCGGATCGATCCCCGCGGCTGAGATAAAGGCCAGCGTCGGGCAGAGATCGTCGAGGATCGAGTGAGCGCCAATCGGTGTAAACAGCGCGTTATCGGCATGAAACTCGCCGCCACTCAATATCACATTACAGGCGGGTTTCTCTTTCAGCGCGAGGAAGGTGTTCATGGCGCAGCAAATCGCGGTGAACGCCAGCGTGTCCGGAATTGCATCCACGATATAAGGCAGGGTGGTGCCACAGTCGAAAAACACCGTGTCATTTTCGCTGATCAAACTGGCTGCGGCCTGCGCCAGGCGCTGTTTGCGTGCAGCGTTTTGCCCGTGCTGGTCGGAGACGAAATAGTGCCCGGCATGGCTTTTCGGATCGCTGACAATGTAGCCCCCGAGCAGGACCACCGTCGAAGCTGGCTCAGTCAGATCGCGACGAATAGTCATCTCTGAGACGCCCAACAGTTGCGCCGCATCTTTCAGGTGCAGCTTATCGGTGCGCTTCAGTGCTTGCGCCAGCTTGTGAATACGTTCTTCGCGCCGGGTTTCCATGAGCATCTCTGTGTTATGGCTATCCTGAGGGGAAAAGTTTTACCCGTCGGCGCGAGAGAAGCGCCACCGACAAACCAAGGTAAATCTCTCATATTTTAATGATTTGCGACTTATCTAGCCGGCAGTTTTTCAATCTTACCTGTAATGAAATCGCCCCGCAAACTTCCCACACCCCGCTGAAAGCGTCAACGGCGCTGATGTTGTTTTGTTAAAATAATAACATTGTTGCGGGCCTTTCTGTCAGAAAAATCGTTTTCATACGCTGCTCAGGATGTGAATTTTGTCACACAGATTACTTTGTATACCTGCTAGTGTGATTTAAATAACATTTAAATGCTAAAAATTCACCGGGGAGTAAACAATGGATATCGCGGTTATTGGGTCAAATATGGTGGACCTCATTACCTACACCAATCAGATGCCGAAAGCGGGCGAAACGCTGGAAGCGCCTGATTTCGCCATCGGCTGTGGTGGCAAAGGCGCAAATCAGGCGGTGGCCGCGGCGAAAATGGGCGGCAGCGTGATGATGGTGAGCAAAGTGGGTGACGATCTGTTTGCGCCGAACACCGTGGCGAACCTGAAACAACAGGGCGTCGATACCCAATTTGTCACCACCGCGCCGGGCACTTCCAGCGGCGTAGCGCCGATCTTTGTTGATGATCAATCGCAGAACCGCATTCTGATCATCAAAGGCGCCAACCAGCAGCTCAAACCGGCCGATATTGATGCGGCGGCCGAGGGGCTGAAAGCGTGCCAACTGATTATCCTGCAACTCGAAATCCCGCTGGAAACCGTCTATTACGCGATTGATTTTGCCCGTCAGCATGACATCAAAGTGATCCTCAACCCGGCGCCGGCAGTGGCGAATCTCGATATCAATTACGCCTGCAAGTGCGACTTTTTTATGCCTAACGAAACCGAACTGGAGATCCTCACCGGCATGCCGGTCGGAACCGATAATGAGGTGATCCGTGCAGGCCAGACGCTGCTCAAGCGCGGCCTCAAAAACCTGATTATCACCCTGGGTGCGCGCGGTTCACTGTGGATGGCGGGCGACACGCTGCATCAGGTCGCGCCAACGTCAGTGAAGGCGGTGGACACCAGCGGTGCCGGTGATGCCTTTATCGGCTGCTTTGCGCACACGCTGGTGAAGACCGGCGATATTCCCACGGCGATGGCGCAAGCCTCGGCCTATGCCGCCTGCAGCGTCACTGGACGCGGCACGCAACGTTCCTACCCGGACGCGGAAACCTTCCAGCGTTTTCTCAACCTAAACTGAGGTCGAGTCATGCAACAGAACATTGTTCAGCAATCTGACGGCTATCTGAATAAGACGCCACTGTTTCAGTTCATTTTGCTCTCGTGCCTGTTCCCATTGTGGGGTTGTGCCGCGAGCTTAAACGATATCCTGATTACGCAATTCAAAAGCGTATTTGCGCTGAGCGATTTTGCCAGTGCGCTGGTGCAGAGTGCCTTTTACGGTGGCTACTTCCTGATCGCGATTCCCGCCTCGCTGGTGATCCGCAAAGCCACTTACAAGCTGGCGATATTGATGGGATTGGTGCTGTATATCGTCGGTTGCGTGCTGTTCTATCCGGCGTCACATATGGCGACTTACACCATGTTCCTCACGGCGATCTTCGCCATCGCCATTGGTTTAAGCTTTCTCGAAACCGCTGCGAATACCTATAGCTCGATGATAGGCCATCGCGATCACGCCACGCTGCGTCTTAACATCAGCCAGACGTTCTATCCGATTGGCGCGCTGATGGGCATCGTGCTGGGTAAATATCTGGTGTTCCAGGACGGCGAAAGTCTGCATACGCAGATGGCGGGCATGAATGCCGAGCAGGCACATGCCTTCCGCCTGAGCATGCTGGAACACACGCTGGAGCCGTATAAATATCTGGTGATGGTGTTAGTGGTGGTGATGCTGCTGTTTCTGTTTACCCGTTATCCGCGCTGCAAACCGGCGTCGAGTGAGAAGTCACTGCCGTCGCTGGGCGAAACCTTCCGCTATCTGGCCGGTAATCGCCACTTTAAACGCGGCATCGTGGCGCAGTTCCTGTATGTCGGCATGCAGGTAGCGGTGTGGTCCTTCACCATCCGTCTGGCGTTGACGTTGGGTGCGACAAACGAACGCCACGCGTCTAACTTTATGATTTACAGCTTTATCTGCTTCTTTATCGGTAAGTTTGTCGCCAACTTCCTGATGACACGGTTCCGTGCGGAAAAAGTGCTGATTGCCTACTCGGTACTCGGCGTGATCACCCTCGCGTGGGTGATGTTTGTGCCAAACTTTACCGCTGTTTACGCGGCAGTGTTTGTCAGTGTGCTGTTTGGACCCTGCTGGGCGACGATTTACGCGGGCACGCTGGCCACGGTGGATAACAAGTACACCGAAGTGGCAGGCGCGTTTATTGTCATGTCGATTGTCGGCGCGGCGTTTATCCCGGCTATACAGGGATTCGCCTCTGATCATCTCGGGTCGATGCAGCTGGCCTTTGGTGTGTCGCTGCTGTGCTTCGCCTGGGTTGGTTTCTATTTCTGGGGCGAACTGCGCCATAAAAATCAGGCGATGCAGGCAGGTCGTCTGGTTGAGGAGATGCCATGAAAACCCGTTTGCCGCTGCGTCGTGAGCAGTTTCATGAAACGCCCAGCACGCTGTTGCACAATGACTATTTCCACGTCGAGTTGTTTCGCTATCCGGCGGGTGTCGAAGCGGTGCGTATCAGCAACCAGCGTGGCACGGTGATTGTGCTGCCGTTTTACGGTCAAATGGTGTGGGATGCGACCTTCGATGGCCATTCCCTCACCATGGGGCACAGCTTTAAACAGCCGCTGCCAGGCAGTTCGATTATCGATACTTACGGCTGTTTTGCCTTCCACTCTGGATTGCTGGCGAACGGCTGTCCTGCGCCCGATGACGAACATCCGCTGCACGGTGAAATGGCCTGCGCACGTATGGACAGCGCGTGGATGGTGCTGGAGCAAGATCGCGTTTCTCTGGAAGGGGAAACCGAATATGTGAAAGGTTTTGGTCATCACTATCTGGCTTCTCCAGCGGTGCGGTTGCACGCTAACGCGCCGCGCTTGCAGATTGAGATGAACGTCACCAATCTGGCGGGCGTGCCAATGCCGCTGCAGTACATGTGCCATCTGAACAGCGCCTGGCTGGCCAATGGCCGCTTTAAACAGTCGATCCCGCAGGATGCGTTCAAGTTACGCACCTCGATCCCGGCACATGTAAAACCAACGCCCCAGTGGACCGCGTACACTGATCGGCTGGCGCGCGATCCCCAGGCATTGCAGCAGCTAGATCAACCGGAGATGTGCGATCCGGAAATCGTGTTTTTTGCCGATAATCTGCCGCAATACGGCAACGAGGTGCAGTTCGAACTGCATGCCCCGGAAGGTTATGCCTTGATGACGCGCTTCGATAGCCGACAATTCCCCCACGCCACACGCTGGCTGCTGCATAATCACGATCAGCAGGTCGCGGCTTACGTGCTGCCCTCAACTTGTCGGCCTGAAGGATTTAAGGCGGCACAGCGTGCTGGAACCCTAATTGAGCTGGCACCCGGCGAGAAGCGACATTTCAGCGTCGAGACCGGCATTCTGTAATCACTGGCGGCCCTTGCGCCGCCTCAATTTTTACCGCTTCGCTATTCACGAAACTGTCACGCAATATCCTTGCCAATCCTATAAAGCCAACTGCCCTGTTGGACGATAACGCCTGTGACATTCGTCACATTGGTTCTCCTCTCTCTTTACCAGGGTTCAGATTTATGAAGCTCAATCAGTTTAAAATTGGCCAGCGGCTGGGTTTTCTCGCCACGCTGCTGTTGCTCGCCACATTGTTGATGGGACTGCACGGACTGCAAGTCAATATGCAGGCGCTGGAAAACAATCAGGACGTGATGGCACGTGAAGTCCTGATTGCCGACAGCATCGACACCGCGCGCAGTGCGCAGGTGCAGTTCAAGATACAGGTACAGGAGTGGAAAAATACCCTGTTGCGCGGCACCCAAGGGCAGGAGACCTTCGATAAGTACAAAAAGGCGTTTTTGAAAGAGAGCCAGCAAACGCAGGCGCTGCTGAGTAAGCTGAGCCAGATTCAGACGTCGCTGGAGTTACCTGACGCTCCCGTGGAACAGGCGCGCGCGGTGCATGCCGGGCTGGAGAGCAAATATCTGGCGGCGCTGGAAAACTACAGTATCAGCGATATTAACAGTGCGGCACGCGTTGACCATCTGGTCACCGGTATCGACCGCGCACCGACACAGCAAATCGACGATCTGGTGGCTGCCACGCTGAAACGCGCGCAGCAGATGCATCAGGAGATAGAAGCCAACAACCTCGCCCATTACCAGAAAACCCGCATGCTACTGCTGATCGCGATGGGCTGTATCTTGCTGGTTGGTGTGTGCATTACGGCCTGGCTGGTGCAGAGCATCACGCGTCCGCTGAAGCAGGCAATTAACGTCGCGAAGACCGTGGCGGCAGGTGATCTGCGAGCCCGGATTGCGGTCTCAGGACGTGATGAAACCGCACAGCTGATGGCGGCGCTGCGTGATATGAACCATAACCTGACGCGTATTGTGACCGGCGTGCGTTCGGGGACTGAGGCAATAGCCGATACCACCGATCAGGTCGCACACGGCAGCCGCGAGTTGTCGGCGCGCAACGAAGCGCAGGCCAGTGCGTTGGAAGAGACCGCAGCTTCAATGGAGCAGCTGACTTCCGTGGTGAAAAACAATGCCGAGAACGCACGCCATGCCAGCGATATCGCGCGTGATACCCGCCAGCGCGCCGGCGAGGGCGGCGAGGTGGTGGAAAAAGTGGTGGTGGCAATGGGCGAGATCCACCAGTTCTCGCGTGAGATCAACGAGATCGTGACGGTGATTGATGGCATCGCGTTCCAGACCAATATTCTGGCACTCAATGCCGCAGTCGAAGCGGCACGCGCTGGGAATGATGGGCGTGGCTTTGCGGTGGTAGCGTCGGAGGTGCGTGCGCTGGCACAGCGTTCGGCTTCGGCGGCACGCAACATCCGTGGCTTAACCGATCGTTCGGTGAGTTTGATTGCACAGGGCAACACGCTGGTGAAAGGCGCGGGCTCGTCGATGCAGGAGATCGTCGAGAGCGTGAAGCAGCTGTGCGAGCTGATGGAGAACATCTCATCCGCTAGCGCGGAGCAGAGCGTGGGTATTGAGCAGGTGAACCTGGCGGTGACGCATATGGATGCCGCCACCCAGCAGAACGCCACGCTGTCGCAGCAGTCCGCCCAATCGGCACGCGCGCTGAATCAGCAGGTCGGCTCGCTGGTGGAGAATATCAGCGTATTCCAGTTGGAGTCGAAACCGGCTCAGTAACGTCGCGCAACAAACTACGCCGTTACACCGATAGGCGCTGGCCTGTGGCGGCGTTATTTATAGCGTAATGCTTGTTAGTTAGGGCGATATTTGCAAAGGCTGTCGCTGTTAATAGTGACAGCCTTTTCGTTTGGGTAAGCATTCCGGAGTGCGGGCCCGAGCGCCTCTGCTGCTGCCGGGCCGTCCTCGCGCCGCTGACGCGGTGCCTTCGGCTTCCACGTCGTGCCGACGGACCGTTCGGGTAAGGCCGTCCTGGCCAACCCGAACTGCCAGTCGCATCCCTGCGCCTGGCTCCTGGCCCAACGTAAAAGCCTCAGCGCTGCGGATAGCCCTTGCAGCAGCAGAGGCGCTCTGGCCTCTAACATCGTGCCGTTTTTGACAACACGCACTGAAGCTTTAGAGCTGGCTTGGGGTTGCTTCAGGGCAGAGGTGCTCTGACCTCTACCATCGTGCCGTTTTTGACAACACGCACTTACGCTTTAGAGCTGGCTAGGGGTTGCTTCAGGGTAGAGGCGCTCTGGCCTCTACCATCGTGCCGTTTTTGACAACACGCACTGAAAGTTCAGAGCAGGCTGGTACCGTTCCGGGGCTGGCAATCCGCCCCAGACCTCTAAATCGCCACCAACCCGCGCACGCCTTCTGCTTCCATATTGGAACCCGCGCCGCGCTGCACGATCTCTCCACGCGACATCACCAGATACTGATCGGCCAGCTCGGCGGCGAAATCGTAAAACTGCTCCACCAGCAGGATCGCCATATCACCGCGCTGGGCTAACTGGCGGATCACTGCGCCGATCTCTTTGATCACCGACGGCTGGATCCCTTCGGTGGGCTCATCCAGGATCAACAGCTGTGGCTTGCAAGCCAGCGCCCGACCGATCGCCAGCTGCTGCTGTTGCCCGCCGGAGAGATCGCCGCCGCGTCGGGCTTTCATCTCGCGCAGCACCGGGAACAACTCGTAAATCTCCTCGGGCACGGATTTGGCCTGCGACCCCGGGAAGCGCGCCAGCCCCATCAGCAGATTCTCTTCCACCGTCAGGCGCGGAAAGATTTCACGGCCCTGCGGCACATAGGCAATGCCCGCCTGTACACGCTGGTGCGGCTTACGACTGTTTATCACCTTATCCTGCCAGCGAATCTCACCGGATTTCGCCGGAATCAGCCCCATCAGACATTTCAGCAGCGTGGTTTTACCCACGCCATTGCGGCCCAGTAGGCAGGTAATTTCGCCCGGTTTCGTCTCAAACGAAAGACCGCGCAGAATATGGCTGCCGCCATAATATTGATTCAGTTCGGATACTTGCAGCATCTTAGCGCCCCAGATAAACGTCGATGACCCGATCGTTCGCCTGCACTTCGCGTAACGATCCCTCTGCCAGCACCTGGCCCTGATGCAGTACCGTGACATGATCGGCAATCGTCTCGACAAAACCCATGTCGTGTTCCACCACCATCAGCGAATGCTTGCCTGCCAGACTGCGGAACAGCTCGGCGGTGTACTCGGTTTCCGCGTCGGTCATACCTGCCGCGGGTTCGTCGAGCAGTAGCAGATGCGGGTCCTGCACTAACAACATGCCGATTTCAAGAAACTGCTTCTGACCGTGCGACAACAAGCCCGCTTTGCGCTGGCGCTCACCGCTCAGCCGCAGCAGTTTTAGCACCTCATCGATGCGATCCTGCTGTTCACCGTTAAGCCGTGCACGCAAACTAGCCCACACCGACTTATCGTTTTTCAGCGCGATTTCCAGATTTTCGAATACGGTGAGCGCTTCAAAAACCGTGGGTTTCTGGAACTTGCGGCCAATGCCGGCCCGGGCGATCTCCACCGACGACATGCGGGTGAGATCGGTATCCTGGTCATAGATCACCTGCCCGTTATCGGGACGCGTTTTGCCGGTGATCACGTCCATCAGCGTGGTTTTGCCCGCGCCGTTGGGGCCGATCACACAGCGCAGTTCACCGACGCCGATCTTCAGCGACAGATCGGTGAGCGCGCGGAAGCCATCAAATGAGACGTTGATCTTCTCCAGTTGCAGCACAGGATCGCTCTGATCGCGATGGCGATCGGCGGGATGGGGTTGGGTAAACAGTTGCTCAGTCATCACGCCTCCGGCGCAGCAGGCCAATCACACCACGCGGCAGGAACAGCGTGACGAGGATAAATATCAGGCCGAGGAAGAACAGCCAATATTCCGGGAAGGCGACGGTGAACCAGCTTTTGGCCCCGTTCACAATCGCGGCCCCTAACAGCGGGCCAATTAAGGTGCCGCGCCCGCCGAGTGCCACCCAGATAGCCGCCTCAATCGAGTTGGTCGGCGACATTTCACTGGGATTGATAATGCCGACCTGCGGCACATACAGCGCGCCCGCAAGACCACACAACACCGCCGACAGCGTCCAGACAAACAGCTTGAAGCCTTTAGGGTCGTAACCGACGAACATCAGGCGGTTTTCGGCATCGCGTACCGCCGTCAACACCCGCCCAAACTTACTGCGCGCCAGTGTGAAGCCAATGCCAAGGCTGATGAACAACAGCAGCACGGTGGCGACGAACAATCCAATGCGCGTGCCGGTGGCGGTAACGTTAAAGCCGAGCAGGGTGGTGAAGCCGGTAAAACCGTTGTTACCGCCAAAGCCCGTTTCATTACGGAAGAACAGCAGCATGCCGGCATAGGTCAGCGCCTGCGTCATGATCGAGAAGTAAACGCCTTTGATTTTTGAGCGGAAGGCGAAGTAGCCGAACACCAGCGCCAGCAAACCCGGCACCAGCATGATCAGACACAGCGCCCAGGCAAAATGTTGCGTGCCGGCCCAGAACCACGGCAGCTCATTCCACGACAGGAACGACATAAAGGCCGGTAAGCCCTCGCCCGATGCCTGGCGCATCAGGTACATGCCCATCGCATAGCCGCCTAATGCGAAGAACAGACCGTGTCCAAGAGACAGCAATCCGGCATAGCCCCATACCAGATCCAGCGCTACCGCGACGATGGCGTAGCAGAGGATTTTGCCGATCAAGGTCAGCGTGTAAGTAGAGATCGCCAGCGGATGCGTGGCGGGTAATAGGGCGCAGAACGGCAGCACCAGCAGCAGCAAGGAGATCACGATGCCGAGGCTGATACTGAGGCGCGGCGCTTTGCGCGTCAGCGTTAACGTCAGGGGTTGGCTCATCAGTCTATTACCCTCCCTTTGAAGGCAAACAGGCCCTGTGGACGTTTCTGAATGAACAGTACGATCAGCACGAGGATGAGGATTTTACCCAGCACCGCACCAATCTGCGGTTCCAGCACTTTGTTAAGGATGCCCAGGCCGAAGGCCGCTACCACGGTGCCCGCCAGCTGCCCCACGCCGCCCAGCACCACCACCAGGAAAGAGTCGATGATGTAACCCTGGCCAAGTTCCGGGCCGACGTTGCCGAGCTGCGACAGCGCCACGCCGCCCAGTCCAGCAATGCCAGAGCCCAGACCAAACGCCAGCATATCGATGCGTCCGGTTGGCACGCCGCAGCAATCGGCCATCGCGCGATTTTGCGTCACGGCGCGCACGCTCAGGCCCAGACGCGTTTTATTGAGCAGCAGCCAGGTCAGGCCGAGTACCGCAAACACAAACAGGATCACCGCAATACGGTTGTACGGCAGCACCAGGTTAGGCAACACTTGCCAGCCGCCAGACAGCCAGCCTGGGTTAGCCACTTCCAGGTTCTGTGCGCCAAACAGCATACGCACCAGTTGGATCAGCATCAGACTGATGCCCCAGGTGGCGAGCAGGGTTTCCAGCGGGCGGCCGTATAAATGACGAATGATGGTGCGCTCCAGCAGCATGCCAATGCTCGCGGTGATCAGGAATGCCACAGGCAGCGCCAGCAGCGGATACCACGCCAGCCACTGCGGTGCGAACTGCTGGAACAAGTTTTGTACAAACCAGGTGGCGTACGCACCGAGCATCAGCATCTCACCGTGCGCCATGTTGATCACGCCAAGCAGGCCGTAAGTGATCGCCAGACCCAGCGCGGCTAGCAGCAGGATCGAGCCGAGTGACAGGCCGGTAAACGCCTGACCGAAGAGATCGCCCCACATCAGGCGATGTTTGATTTGTTGCAGGCTCTCCGTGGCCGCGGCGCGCACCTGCGCATCGGGTTCGTTGCTGGCCTGCGTTAAGCGATCGAGGCTGGCCTGCATATTCGGGTCGCTGGACTCACCGAGCAGTGTGACGGCTTTGAGGCGCACGCGGGCATCCGGGCTGGCGAGTTGCAGGTTGGCGGCGGCCATGACGAGCACGGCGTGAACCTGAGTGTCTTTTTCCACGGCGAGACGCTGTTCGATAAGCGGCAACTGATCGGCGGCACCGTCGTTTTGCAACTGTTGGGCGGCACGCAGGCGAATCGCGGGATCCTCGCTCACCAGCTGGTGGGCGGCGAGGGCGCTGGCGATTAACACGCGTAGCCGGTTGTTCATAAACAGCTTTTTGGTCTCACCCGTCGGCTGTTGTGCGCTATCCAGCGGGATGAGTTTGTCATCCTGCTTGCTGAACGGCTGTTTATTTTGGTCGATGACCATGCTTTCGTTGCGCAGTGCCTGCAGCAGCGGCAAGCGGCTGGCCTGCGGTGCGGCCGCCCACTGTTGCAGCAGGTTGGCCTGATCAGTGCGGCTGGCAGCGGCGAAATCCGCGCCATCGCCCGCCTGGGCGAGCCACGGCAGGAGCAGCAGCAGACAGCAAAGATAACGGCGGATTGTCATGATGATGATCCTGTATGTCGTTGGGCTTGGGGGCGGTTGGTGACCTCACCCTAACCCTCTCCCGTAAGCGAGAGAGGGGACCGATCCAGCAAAGAACGCTGTTAATCACATTCGGCATCCTCTCCCATACTTTGCCAGAGAAGATCCGCAGGCGGCTAATGCCTTTGCCCTGGCTCCATTACAGAGCCAGATCGGGCATCAGCGCGCATTTTGCGTATTACTTCGTCGATTTCACCGGATAATCCGGCTTCTTATCATTACCGGCGATGTACGGGCTCCAGGGCTGAGCGCGGATTGGCTTATCGGTCTGCCACACCACGTTGAACTGACCGTTCTCTTCCACTTCGCCGATCATCACGGGCTTGTGCAGATGGTGGTTGGTTTTATCCATGGTCAGCGTGAAGCCGTCCGGCGCTTTAAAGGTCTGTCCGGCCATCGCCGCACGCACTTTGTCCACATCGGTGGTACCCGCTTTTTCTACCGCCTGTGCCCACATATGGATGCCGACATAAGTCGCTTCCATCGGGTCATTGGTGACCACGGTGCCTGCGTTCGGCAGGTTGTGCGCTTTGGCATAAGCACGGTAATCCGCCACGAATTTCGCGTTAGTTGGGTTATCCACCGATTCGAAGTAGTTCCACGCGGCTAACTGACCGACCAGCGGTTTGGTATCAATGCCGCGCAACTCTTCCTCCCCGACCGAGAAGGCGATCACCGGAATATCCGTGGCTTTAATGCCCTGGTTAGCCAGCTCTTTGTAGAACGGCACGTTGGAGTCACCGTTGATGGTGGAGATCACGGCCGTTTTGCCACCGGCAGAGAACTTCTTGATGTTAGAAACGATGGTCTGATAGTCGCTGTAGCCAAACGGCGTATAGACCTCTTCGATGTCTTTATCCTGAATGCCTTTGGTGTGCAGGAAGGCGCGCAGAATCTTGTTAGTGGTACGCGGGTAGACGTAATCGGTACCCAGCAGGAAGAAGCGTTTGGCGCTGCCGCCGTCTTCGCTCATCAGGTATTCCACCGCCGGAATCGCCTGCTGGTTGGGTGCCGCACCGGTGTAGAACACGTTTGGCGACATCTCTTCGCCTTCGTACTGCACCGGATAGAACAGCAGGCCGTTCAGCTCTTCAAACACCGGCAGCACTGACTTACGTGAGACCGAAGTCCAGCAGCCGAACACCGCCGCGACTTTATCCTGTGTTAACAGCTGACGCGCTTTCTCCGCGAACAGCGGCCAGTTAGACGCCGGATCGACCACCACCGGTTCCAGCTTTTTGCCCAGCACGCCGCCTTTGGCGTTGATTTCATCAATGGTCATCAGGGCCACGTCTTTCAGCGGCGTCTCGGAGATCGCCATGGTGCCGGAAAGCGACGACATGATGCCGACTTTGATGGTATCAGCGGCCTGGGCACCAAAGGTAAAGCCCAAACTGGTCACGGTGGCGGAGAGCGCAAAAGCTTTTAGCAACGAACGTCTTTTCATCGTTAACCCTCTAAATGTGTTAGTGTTTTTATTCAATGGGTTGAAGCCGGGCCTGCTGTAACATATGCAATGTGATCTTTCTGACCTCTGCCTTACTGACGGCAATGTGGTCGGTTAAAATGCGTTGTGCCTCCTCGGTTTGTTGCTGGAAAATCGCCCGTAAAATCTGAGCGTGTTCGCGGTATGTCGCATCTACCCGGTCGTCACGGGTAAAGTCGAGACGACGGATGATGCGGATCTTTTCGGTCAGTTCGGCGTGGATGCGTGCCATCTCCTGATTGCCCGCGGCGGCTACCAGCGCCATATGAAAGGCTTCGTCGTGCGCCGACACCGCTTTGCCATCCTCCAGGCGTGGCGCATCGATCCAGAAACCTTTCAGTTCGTTGAGGATTTCCGCACAGGCCAGCGGCGGCAGCGCGCACAGGCGGCGCACTGCTTCGCGCTCCAGCACGGTGCGGAAGTCGTACAGCTCTTCGAAGTATTCGAAGTCGAACGGCTTCACCTGCCAGCCGCTGCGGAACCACACTTCGACATAGCCCTCGCGCTCCAGCCAAAACAGCGCCTGACGTACCGGCGTGCGGCTCACGTCGAGCCGATCGGCGATTTCGTTTTCGCTAAAGCGGTCACCGGGCATCAAACGAAACTCAAAAATGTCCTGTTTCAATGCCTGATAAACCTTCTCCGCCAGCGCTTCCGGGCGGCCTTTGCTGCGTGGGCTTTGATGCATACGAGCTCCTTATTCCAGCCACAGCAGAGTGTCGCCCGGACTCACCGGACGTCCTGCCTGACAGGCAATGCGTTTCACCGTGCCGGCCTGCGGCGCGACAATCGCCAGTTCCATTTTCATGGCTTCGACGATGATCAGCGTCTGACCGGCTTCCACCGCGTCAGCTGGCTGCACCAGCACTTTCCAGATGTTGCCGTTCATATCGGCACAGACCGCTAGCGCATCTTCGTCGGCTTCCGGGGCCATCAGCGTCTCTTCACTGGTCAGCGGCGCGTTCTGCTCTTCCTGTGCCCACAGCGTCACTTCCTGTTCGAAAGCGGCTGACTGGCGCTGACGGAAGTCGGCAATCGACTGCGCATGCTCAGCAAGGAACTGCTGATGGGCGGCGAAATCAAACAGCGTCTCTTCGATACGCACCGTGGCGCGACCTTCGCGGAAGTCATCACGCAGCTGGGTGAGTTCGTCTTCGGTCACCGGATAGAAGCGCACCTGATCGAAGAAGTGCAGCAGCCATGGCTCATCCGCCGCGAACTGGTCGTTCTTGAGGAATTTGTTCCAGATTGGCAGCGTGCGGCCCACCAGCTGATAGCCACCGGGTGAATCCATCCCGTAGATGCACATGTACATGCCGCCAATACCGACTGTGCCTTCGGCGGTAAAGGTACGTGCCGGGCTGTATTTGGAACTGAGCAGGCGATGGCGCGGATCGATCGGTACTGCGCATGGTGCGCCGAGGTAGACATCGCCCAGGCCGAGAATCAGATAGCTGGCATCGAAAATGGTGTCGCGCACCGCTTCGCGACTCTCCAGCCCATTAATGCGCTGAATAAAATCAACGTTGTTCGGCAGCCATGGCGCGGTAGCGCGCACGGTTTCCTGATAACGCTCAACCGCACCGAGCGTGGCGCTGTCTTCAAATGCCATTGGCATCCAGACGATGCGCGAAGGCACTTTCAGCTGGCTGACATCGCCGAGTCCGGCTTCCAGTTCCAGCAGCAGATTCATCAGCTGTTTCTGGCTGAGGATCAGGCTGTCATAGCGCACCTGCAGTGAGCGAACGCCGGGTGACAGCTCTTCGACGCCGGGCACCGCACGTTCACGCAGCGCATTCATCAGCAGGTGCACACGCAGACGCAGCGCCAGATCCAGCACGTTATCGCCGTACTCAATCAGCACATATTTATCTCCGGCCTGGCGGTAAACCGCCGCTGGCGTAGTCGATGTCGCAGGCAACGCCGCCAGTAAGGTGGCTGAGCCGATGTCACTGGCCGCCAGTGAGGGCACCTCAAAGGCTGGCGCATGAGTGCTGCGCAAGGTTTCCACGCTGTGCGCCTGGGCTTTCTCCAGCGCCACCGCTTCGTCGGCGCTGACCGGATGGAAGCGAATGCGGTCGCCCGGTTTTACCTGACCGACTTTCCACAGCTCCGCTTTGGCAATCGTCACCGGACAGACGAAGCCGCCGAGGCTCGGGCCGTCATGGGTCAGGATCACCGGGAAGTCACCGGTAAAGTTCACCGCGCCAATTGCGTATTCGCAGTCGTGTACGTTGGAAGGGTGCAGCCCGGCTTCGCCGCCGTTGGCACGCGTCCAGGTCGGTTTGGGTCCCACTAAGCGCACGCCGAGACGGTTGGAGTTGTAGTGCACCTGCCAGTCGCTGGCAAAGAACTCGTCGATGGCAGCCTGGGTGAAGAAATCCGGCGCGCCGTGCGGGCCGTACAGCACGCCGATGCGCCATTCGTTGCCATAGTGCGGCACCAGCACGTGATCGAGCGCTTGCGGTTCACTGATCGGCGCGGGCGTGGTGCAGGCGGCCAGCAGCGGCTGGGAGATCGGCAGCATATCGGCGACGCGCAGAGTGCGTCCGGCATGACCACCAAACTGGCCGAGTGAGAAGGTAGAACGGCTGCCCAGATATTCCGGCACATCGAAACCGTTGCGTACTGCCAGATAAGTGCGGCAACCGCTTTGCGCACGGCCTAACGTCAGCGTCTGGCCTGCTTTTACACTGATTGGTTGCCAGTAATCGAGGCTTGCGTCATCCAGTTCTGCCGGGCAATCTGCGCCGGTCAGGGCAATGACTGCGTCGCTGTGGAAACGCAGTGTCGGGCCTTGCAAAGTAAACTCCAGCCCGGCGGCGCTGTCGTGGTTGCCGACAATGCGGTTTGCGAGGCGGAAAGCGAAGTCATCCATCGGGCCTGAAGGTGGCACGCCAATATCCCAATAGCCCAGGCGGCCAGGGAAATCCTGAATGCTGCTGAAGGTGCCGGGTTGCAGCACTTCAATCACGCTGGCGGACGGGGTAAAGCTGTCGAGGAAACGCGTCCAGACTTTGCCGCTGCTGAACGCTTCGGTGGCCACAATCTGGCGCAGATAATCGAGGTTGGTGGCGATGCCGTGCAGCTGCGTGGCATCCAGCGCCTGCTGCATTTTTGCCAGCGCCGCTTCACGCGTGTCGGCGTGAACAATCAGTTTGGCAATCATCGGATCGTAAAATGCTGAGACTTCGGTGCCGGTATCGATCCAGCCATCCACGCGCACGCCATCCGGGAAACTGACGCCGGTCAGGGTGCCGGGACTTGGCTGGAAGTTTTTCAACGGATCTTCGGCGTAGATACGCACTTCAATCGATGCGCCTTTGGGGGCCTGCTGCAGTCGCGCCCAGTCGATGGCATCACCGGCGGCGACTTGCAGCATGCACTCCACCAGATCGAGCCCGGTCACACACTCCGTCACCGGATGCTCAACCTGCAAGCGGGTGTTCACTTCGAGGAAATAGAACGCATCCTGTGCGGCGTCGTAGATGTATTCCACGGTACCGGCGCTGCGATAGCTCACTAACTCGCCCAGACGCACGGCCGATGAGAGCAGCGCCTCACGCGTCGCCTGCGGCAGGTTCGGTGCCGGGGTCTCTTCCACCACTTTCTGGTTGCGACGCTGTAATGAGCAGTCACGCTCACCGAGGGCAATCACTTTGCCGCTGCCGTCACCAAAAATCTGCACTTCAACGTGGCGTGCGCGGTCGATAAAGCGCTCCAGGAACACGCCTGCATCACTGAAAAACTGTTCGCCGAGACGACGTACGCTCTCCCATGCATTGCGCAGCGCATCGGCGTCGTCACAGCGGGTTAAGCCAATACCGCCGCCGCCCGCCGTGCTTTTTAGCATCACCGGATAATTGATGTTTTCTGCCGCGCTGAGCGCCTCTTCCAGCGAGTTGAGCAGCGGTGTGCCAGGCGTCATCGGCACACCTGCGCTAGCCGCCAGTTCACGCGCGCGGTGCTTCAGGCCAAACTCGCCAATCTGCTGCGCCGTCGGACCAACAAATGCAATACCCGCCTCTTCACAGGCGGCGGCAAACGGCAGGCTTTCGGAGAGAAAGCCGTAGCCCGGCCAGATGGCTTCTGCGCCGGTCTCTTTAGCAGCAGCCAGAATTTTATCGATGCGCAAATAGCTGTCGCTGGCTTTGTCACCGCCGAGGGCAATCGCCACATCGGCTTCTTTGACATGTCGCGCGTTACGGTCGGCATCGGAGTAAACGGCGACGCTTTTCACGCCGAGGCGCTTGAGGGTGCGAATCGCACGGCAGGCGATTTCGCCACGGTTAGCGATCAGGACGGTGCTGAACATGGTTATTTACTCCCCTGAGAGGCCAGCCAGTTGCGCCAGCCGCCAAATTCGGTAATTTCCAGCGCCTGCGACAGCACCGCCGGTTCACAGATAAAGCCTTTCACCACGCGACCATCAGCCAGCGTCAGAGATCCAATGCCGAGCGGTGCCGGGATTTCCGCCACGAATTCGCCAAAGCGCGCGAGTGGGATATCCCACAGTTCCACGGTGATGGCGGCACCGCTGTCACCGCGCAGCAGGCCGGGTTTTTTGATCGGACCATCGAGCAGGGCAAACAGGCGGTAGTGACTGGCGGTTTGTGTCTCTTCCACCCACACCGCATTGCGGGTGGTGAGCTGGAAATTGAGCGGCATGCCGGTGAGGTGCGCACCGACCACTGCCACGCGTACGTGATCGGCAGACACCGGGAAGGCGGTGTATTGAGCGGGCTGAGCTTTGCCGGTCGCGCCTAACGTCAGCGCCATCTGCTGTTGCCACTGAATGCCGAAGCCTGCCAGCGCGCGATCCTGCCAGGCAGACGCAATCAGCGTGATGCCCGCAGGCAGGCCATCGGCGCGGAACGGACCAGGCAGCGCCAGTGCGCTAAGGTCAGCAAGGTTAGTGAAGTTGGTGTAGGTGCCAAACTGCGAGTTGTAATGCACCGGCTCCTGCTTCATCTCTTCCAGCGTGTGAATGGTTGGCGAGGTCGGCACCACAAGCGCATCGAACTGCGCCAGGGTTTGCTGGATTTGACGCGTCAGCTCAGCGCGCAGGTATTCCGCCTGATAAGCCTCGACGGCGGTGTATTTCAGGCCACTGCTGACAATACCGTACACCACCGGGTCCATCTCTTCCGGGCGATTGATCATCTCACCGACAGCGACAGTGCGCTCGGCAACCCACGGGCCGTAATAAAGCTGTTCCGCCAGTTGGTGGAATGCGGTGAAGTCGATAGGGTGCAGCGTCGCACCGCCCGCTTGCAGTTGCTCCAGTGCACGTAACCAGGCTGCTTCGGCCTGCTTATCACCAAAGAATTCAGGCGTGGCAGGAATGGCGAAATCAGGTCGAGCCTTAAAGCTGGCAGGCGCGGTGTGCGGATTGTTGCGTGAGAAGGCGTCTCCCGCATCGTAACCGCCTGCGGCGGTGGCAACGGTGAAGGCATCTTCCACCGTCAGAGCGAAGACGGAGATGGTGTCATTCAAACGGCAAGCAGGCACTACGCCGCTGGCCGAGAACCAGCCTTTGGTCGGTTTCAGACCGACGATGTTGTTAAAACCTGCCGGGACGCGACCGGAACCGGCGGTATCGGTGCCTAGCGAGAAGCCCACCAGGCCGCGCGCCAGCACCGAAGCAGAACCGGAGCTGGAACCACCGCTAACATACTCGGGGTTAAAGGTGTTGCTTACCGCACCGAACGGAGAACGCGTGCCGACTAACCCAGTGGCGTATTGGTCGAGGTTGGTTTTGCCGATCACCACCGCACCGGCCGCTTTAAGCTGTGCGACCACAAAGGCATCAGATTCAGCTGTATAGGTTAAGGCCGGACAGGCGGCACTGGTCGGCCAGCCTGCCACATCGATATTGTCTTTCACCGCAAACGGCACGCCAAACAGCGGCAGTGCAGCGGGATTGCGCAAGTAACTGGCCAGCAAGGGTTCAATTTGCGCCTGCAGCTGTGCGGGCGAAGCGACATACAGCCAGGCGTTATCCTGCTGGTCGATGGCGTCGAGGTGTGCTGCCAACAAGGTGCTGATGCACTGTGGGTCCTGCTGATAGCGGTGTTGCCAATCCTGAAGCGTGTATCCGAAGGTTGCTGCCATGAGTGAATTCCAACTGGTATACAAGATGGAATTCAACAGAGCAAAGCGCGTGCCATTTTTGTAAGTAAATGAATAGCTGTAGCTAATTGATATGACATAGGATTTTGTGATGATAATTTGCACAGTCACAGCGCAGACGGTGTGCAATCACGGTGCGCCTGCGTAAATTTTGTGAAGAACATGGCAAGAGACCGTTGGCCTGGTTAGCATGAGTTAAGTCTGGCATGAGCTGGATCGCAGCAGAGAGGAGAGTAGAGTGGAGAAGTGGCGTAACTGGATGATAGGGATCTGTCTGGTCAGCACGGCCAGCAGCGTGTGGGCCGACTCGCTGGATCAACAAAGACAGCGCTATGCGCAAATCAAACAAGCCTGGGATAACAATCAAATGGACCAGGTCTCGCAGCTGATGCCAACGCTGCAGGATTATCCGCTCTATCCGTATCTGCAATACCGTTTGCTGGCGCAGGATCTCGATCAAGAGACGCCGCTGGCGGTGAAGAATTTCATTCAGCAATATCCAACGCTGCCACCGGCGCGTTCACTCTCGACACGCTTCGTCAACGTGTTGGCACATCGTCAGGACTGGCAGGGCGTGCTGAGCTTTAGCCCGGATGAGCCCAAACCGGTGCAGGCGCGCTGTAACTGGTATTACGCCAAGTGGGCTACCGGCCAGCAGCAGGTGGCGTTTGATGGCGCGAAATCGATCTGGCTGCGCGGTTCCGCGCTACCGAATGACTGCGAT
Organism: Pantoea sp. GL120224-02; assembly: GCF_900215395.1. Classification (NCBI taxonomy): domain Bacteria; kingdom Pseudomonadati; phylum Pseudomonadota; class Gammaproteobacteria; order Enterobacterales; family Erwiniaceae; genus Pantoea; species Pantoea sp. GL120224-02. The sequence continues at coordinate 212,328 of NZ_OBEC01000005.1, forward strand.
CAGCTGTTCTCGGTGTGGCAAGCGTCCGGACAGATGTCGCCGATTACCATTCTCGAACGTATTCGCCTGGCGATGAAAGCCGGCAACGACAGTCTGGTGAATTATCTGGCGAAAATGCTGCCGGCGGATTATCAAACCACTTCCAGCGCGCTGATTGCGCTGCAGCAAAATCCGCAGACCGTCACCACTTTTGCCAGCAGCCTCGGTCCGACCGATTTCACCCGTATGGCCACCAGTTATGCCTTTGCCCGCGTCGCGCGTGAAGACATGGATAATGCGCGCATGATGATCCCGCAACTGGTGCAGGCGCAGAAAATGAGCCCGGCGGAAGAGCAGGATCTTAAGGAAACCGTGGTGTGGCGCATGATGGGCGCCGATCTGACCTCCGAGCAGGCGCGCTGGCGTGATGCAGTGGTGATGAACAGTGAATCCACCGCGCTGGTGGAGCGTCGCGTGCGTCTGGCGCTGAGTCAGAACGATCGTCGTGGACTGAACACCTGGATCGCGCGTTTACCGGTTGAAGCCAAAGAGAAAGATGAGTGGCAATACTGGCAAGCCGATCTGCTGATTTCTCAGGGGCGCAAAGAAGAAGCCGATGAGATTCTGCGTAAACTGATGCAGGCTCGTGGTTTCTACCCGATGGTGGCGGCGCAACGTCTCGGCGTGGAATATCCGTTGCAGATCGATCAGGCCCCGGCGGCAGACAGCTCGGTGGTGCAGGGGCCTGAACTGGCGCGCGTGCGTGAGCTGATGTATTGGGGGCTGGATAACCTGGCGCGCAGTGAGTGGGCCAATCTGATCTCCAGCAAGACCCATTCGCAGCAACAGATGCTGGCGCGTTACGCCAACGAGCAGGACTGGTGGGATCTAAGCGTGCAGGCGACCATTACCGCGAAAATGTGGGATAGCCTGAAAGAGCGTTTCCCGCTGGCGTGGCGCAATCTGTATCAGCAATACACCAGCGATAAAGGTATTCCGCAGAGCTATGCCATGGCGATCTCCCGCCAGGAGAGTGCGTGGAATCCGAAAGCGCGTTCGCCGGTCGGTGCCAGTGGTTTGATGCAGGTGATGCCAGCCACGGCCAGCCATACCGTGAAGATGTACAACATCCCCGGCTATGTGAACAGCAGCCAGTTGCTCGACCCACAGACCAATATTCAGATTGGTACGCAGTATCTGGAATACGTCTATCAGCAGTTCGATCAGAACCGCATCTTCTCCTCGGCGGCCTATAATGCCGGGCCGGGCAGGGTACGCAGCTGGTTGAATAACAGCGGTGGCAAACTGGATGCAGTGGCGTTTATCGAAACCATTCCGTTCTCAGAAACACGCGGCTACGTGAAAAACGTGCTGGCGTATGACGCCTACTACCGTTACTTCATGGGCAAGCCGGATAAGATTCTCGCCGATGGCGAGTGGAATCGCCGTTACTAGCTGTGCTATGCTTCCGTACTCGCTAATGAGTACGGAAGCCCTTCATGAGCCAACCTCTTTCTTCCCAGCCGGATGCGGCTCAGCCTGTTGAAGATAACTGGCTGCGTTTTATTGATTTGATGCAGAACGCTTTCGCGGACGGTGTGTCGTTGCCTTTGCTGCAACTGATGATGACGCCCGATGAACGTGAAGCGTTTGGCACGCGCCTGCGCATTATTGAAGAGCTGATGAACGGCGACATGAGCCAGCGCGAGCTGAAGAATGAGCTGGGCGTCGGTATCGCCACCATCACGCGTGGATCTAACAGTCTGAAAGAAGCGCCTCCTGAGCTGAAACGCTGGCTGGAAGCGCGCTTAGGCCGCCATTAATTACTGCTGATACAGCGGATGGGTGAACGGGCAGAGTGCCAGTATCAGCGCCTGGTGGTAAACGCTTGAGCGGCTCAACAGACCGTTGGTAAACGCGCCGATAGCGCCGCCTTTCTGCTTGATATTATCAACGCCGGTTAAGCGTGCCATTTCGTGACCGAGTTCGTGTCCGGCGGCTAAGCCCGCCATGACAATCGGCGGCAAGGTGAAGCTGGCGGAGCGCGATTCGCCGCGCTGCTGGGCGTTTTCAATCACCATCCATGCAAAGGCACAATCGCCCTCGATGCCGGCTTCAATCGCGACCCAATAGTCAGATTCAGGGCGTTGCTGACGGGCGTTCGCTACGCGGGTACGTGCGCCAGTTCGCGTTTCGACATCGCTTAACGGTTGAGCAGCGACGCCGCTCTCGACCTCGACCCCTTCAATATGGCAGGATCCTTCACCAAAGACGTCGTTGAACGCCTGAGCAATCGCGCGAATTTTTGCCGGGTTGATGGTGGCTGCGACAACGTGGTACATAATTGTTTGAACCCTCAAGGCAAATTTGTCGCAGTATAACGGAAATTAAGCATGCTACAGGTCTATCTTGTTCGTCACGGCGAAACGGTATGGAATGCGGCCCGACGCATTCAAGGTCAATCCGACAGTCCGCTGACGGAAAAAGGTGAGCAACAGGCCCAACAAGTGGGTGAACGGATGAAATCGCAGGGCATCACCCATGTGATCGCCAGCGATTTAGGCCGCACGCGCCGCACCGCCGAGATCATCGCGGATGCCTGCGGTTGTACGGTCACGGTTGATGCACGTTTGCGTGAGCTGAATATGGGCTGTCTCGAACAGCGCCCCCTTGATGGCTTAACGCCGGAAGAGGAGAGCTGGCGTAAAACGCTGGTGGATGGCACCCAAGACGGCCGCATCCCTGGCGGTGAATCGATGCTGGAGATGGCGACGCGCATGCACGAAGCGCTGAACGCGTTGCTCGAACTGCCAGCGGGCAGCCGTCCGTTGATTGTCAGTCACGGTATGGCGTTAGGCGTGTTAGTGAGTACGCTATTGGGATTGCCGGCGCACGCTGAGCGCCGTTTGCGCCTGCGCAACTGCTCGATTTCACGCGTGGATCATCAACAGAGCGCGTGGCTGGCTGCAGGTTGGGTGGTCGAGACGGCAGGCGATGTGTCGCATCTGGATGCGCCTGCGCTGGACGAATTGCAGCGTTAAGCGTCATTCGGTTTCGGTGCGCATCAATGCGCTGCCTGTAAAGGGTGGGGGTAATGATTGCCTGCCCAGCAAAAGGGTCAGCTCGCCATTTATGACGACCTGCCGTTATTGAAGCCAAAAAAATGCCGTCATCATGACGGCATTTTCATATCAGCGATTCTGCTGCGGGCGAATGGGAATCAGGTATTCGCAACGGATTTCCGTTGGCGGCTCGCTGCGTTTCTTACCGCCATGCGTGAAGAAACGCTCAATATCCTGGCCCTGACGACGCACCAGACCCAACGTTGGCATACAGGTGCCGTACAGCAGCAGAATGAACTCACCCAGTGCGCTGCGCGCACCGTTATAGGTGAACTGCACGTAATCCCCGGCTTCGAGAATCACATTTTGATTCGACTGCATGCTCAATGCCTGTTGATCGGCAGGCACTGCCGTGGTGTAGAGAATCTCCTGCTCATCATCCTTTTCATGGCTGGCACGTACCTGATGCAGACCGTATAACACCGGTGGCACGGTATCAGTTTCCAGCAGGAACTGTTTCCAGAAATGGATGCGCATTTCGTCACGGTAGCTGGAAATTTGCTCCAGCGTACAGGTGTAACTCTGCGTTTGCCCGACCAGCACCGTTTCCGGCAGCGTGACAAACGTGGCCTCAGGCATGTGGTGATCGTCCAGACGAATCGGCGGGCGAATGCCGAAGGAGTTCCATTCCGATGAGCGACGATACCAGGCGGGCGTTTGATTAAACTGCTTTTTAAACGCACGGGTAAAAGTCTGCTGTGAATCGAAGCGGTATTGTAAAGCGATGTCGAGGATCGGGCGGCTGGTCAGGCGCAAGGCCACAGCGGCTTTCGACAGGCGACGCGCGCGGATGTAAGCGCCGATGGCGTGGCTCGTCACTTCCTTGAACATACGCTGCAGGTGCCACTTGGAATAGCCCGCTTTCAACGCAACATTATCTAATGAAAGGGGTTGATCCAGATGGCTCTCCAGCCAGACAAGCAAATCGCGAATGATACCGGCTTGGTCCATAAAACATCCTCATAACTCTCTGGTGGCGCAACTATGAAGTCGTCGAATAATAGCACGAAATGCACAAAAGCGTGGGGGCGGTTTGTCAATCGGCTGTGCTAAATCAATGCGGGCTACAACCCGTTTAGGTTTGGTTCCGGGTTCGATTGACAGTACATTACAGTCTCATCTATTCGATTGGCAATGGTAACTCAATGACAATAACTCGCTTTCTTATAATCACGCTTGCAACTTGTCTCTTCAGCGCGGGCGTTCAGGCCGAGGAAATCGGCTCGGTAGACACGGTTTTCAAGATGTTTGGCCCCGACCATAAGATCGTGGTGGAAGCCTTCGACGACCCCGACGTAAAAAATGTAACCTGTTATATCAGCCGGGCGAAAACCGGTGGGATCAAGGGCGGATTAGGTCTGGCGGAAGATACTTCCGACGCGGCCATCTCCTGCCAGCAGGTTGGGCCTGTAGAGCTTAGCGATAAAATCGCACAAGGCAAGGCGCAAGGAGAAGTGGTCTTCCAAAAGCGCACTTCATTGGTATTTAAGAAGCTGCAGGTGGTGCGCTTCTATGATCGAAAACGTCATGCGCTGGTTTACCTGAGCTACTCAGATAAAGTGGTGGACGGTTCGCCGAAGAATGCGCTGAGCGCTGTGCCAATCATGCCGTGGCATTGAGGCATAAAAAAACGCCCTGATGGGCGTTTTTCTTTTACTGCAGCAAACTTAATCCTGCAATTCACCACAGAAGCGATACCCTTCGCCATGAATGGTGGCGATGATTTCTGGCGTATCCGGGGTGGATTCGAAATGCTTACGAATGCGGCGGATGGTGACATCCACGGTGCGGTCATGCGGCTTCAGCTCACGGCCCGTCATCTTCTTCAGCAGATCGCCACGGGTTTGAATCTTGCCCGGGTTTTCGCAGAAGTGCAGCATCGCGCGGAACTCACTGCGTGGCAGCTTATACTGTTCACCGTTCGGGCTGATCAGTGAGCGGCTGTTAATATCCAGCTCCCAGCCGTTAAAGCGATAGCTTTCAACCGCGCGACGTTCTTCACTTGGCATCGCCAGATTCATGGTGCGCGATAACAGGTTGCGTGCACGAATCGTCAGCTCACGTGGGTTAAACGGTTTAGTGATGTAATCATCGGCGCCAATCTCCAGGCCGAGGATTTTATCTACTTCGTTATCACGACCTGTCAGGAACATCAGCGCAACGTTTGCTTGTTCACGCAATTCGCGTGCCAGCAGCAAACCGTTTTTGCCTGGCAGGTTGATATCCATGATCACCAGATTGACGTCATTTTCCGTCAAAACCTGATGCATCTCGGCGCCGTCGGTGGCTTCATAGACCACGTAACCTTCCGCCTCAAAAATACTTTTGAGGGTGTTACGCGTGACCAGTTCGTCTTCAACGATAAGAATGTGCGGGGTCTGCATGTTTCGCTACCTAAAATTTGCCAACAAATCGAAAACAGGGCGTACGATGGCTGCGTTTACTGTTCATCAAAACAGCGTGCCTTACGCAACCGGTGTACGAAATAATCTTCGGAATACACCATCCATCTATGTCAACTTCAGTGTTAGCTCAGCCAGTCAGGATGAATATTTGCGTGCCCCGTGGGTATCGGACTGGCGCTTATCCTAACCGTATTAACAGCAACCTAACAGCACCAACAACAACCGATAAGCATAAAAACAACGCTTCGTTGACTTATATCAAATGCAAGTGTAGCACGTTAACACTTTTATGAAAAACTTCTCCAGGAATGCCAGCTTAGCTCACAAAAAGCAGCATTTTTGCTACATTTTGGCTGCATAACGGTAAAACTAAAACCTGCAGGAAATAATATTTTAATAATATGAAAAACAATAGATTTATATTAATTAAGCGTGGAAATTTTAGTTATATCCCACAATATCTTCTCCCCATCGCTTTTATCCTCTTTTAACATCCTTAACATCTTATTTTCTCTTGTCCGTGCGGTTGGTATTTTTGCCACTGCATGCCAACATAGGGCGAGTTGTTAACAGTTCGATGGAAAAATCATGCATTTCCCCCTAATCCTTGTCTCACCCGCCCGTCCGGAAAATATCGGCGCGGCCGCTCGTGCCATGAAAACCATGGGTTTTAGCGAACTGCGTATTGTCGCCAGCGATGCCTGGCAAGACCCGGCTGCGCGTCGTGTTGCGCACGGTGCCGGTGAGATTCTCGATAATGTCAAAACCTACGCCACGCTGAGTGAGGCGCTGGCCGATGTCGATTTCTCGGTCGCCACCACCGCCCGCAGTCGTGCGAAGTTCCGCTACTACGCCACGCCGGCGCAAGTCGAAACCATTCTGCAGGAGAAGCGCCAGTGGCTGAGCCGAATCGCGCTGGTATTTGGTCGTGAGGACAGTGGCTTAACCAATGAAGAGCTGGATCAGGTCGATCTGCTGACCGGCATTCCAATGGCCAATGATTATCCTTCACTCAACCTCGGACAGGCGGTGATGGTGTACTGCTATCAGCTGTCGGCGCTGAATCAGGTCGCGGCAGAAGTGAAAGAAGTGGCGAACGAACACCAGCTGCAGGCGCTGCGCGAGCGCTTCCACCAGCTGCTGGTGAAACTGGAAGTGAGCGACGATGCCAAAATGGCGGACTGGATCGATCAGCGCATTGGCCTACTGGAACAGCGCGATAGCGCCATGCTGCATCGCCTGCTACATGATGTAGAAAAAAAACTTATAGATAAATAATCGGTGAATATCGTTTTTAATAGTGACTGATCGGGAAACAGGGCGATCAGTCGAACGATCCCAATATGATTTACGCGCAGACACCGAACTCTGCGCAGTCGCCTTAAAATGGCGGCTAAGACAAATTCGTTGACTTAACGTGCGCTTTGCTTTACTTCTGGAAGGCAGACGGACAAGACAAAGACAGACAGAAAAAATCTCAATGCGTAATCACAGCCTGAACACCACAATTATTATTACCACCACCATTACCACAGGTAACGGTGCGGGCTGACGCATACAGGAAAAACAAAGAAAAAAGCCCGCACCTAAACAGTGCGGGCTTTTTTTTCGGCAAAAATTCAGGAGAGCTTCAATCATGCGAGTGCTGAAATTCGGCGGAACCTCAGTAGCCAATGCGGAACGTTTTCTCCGCGTGGCAGATATTCTGGAAAGCAATGCGCAACAGGGACAGGTTGCCACCGTGCTCTCTGCCCCAGCGAAAATCACCAATCATCTGGTGGCGATGATTGAGAAAACCATTAGCGGCCAGGACGCACTGACGAATATCAGCGATGCCGAACGGATTTTTGCCGACCTGCTGCAGGGCCTGGCGGAGGCTCAGCCGGGCTTCGATTACGATGGACAGAAAACCCGCATTGAGCTGGAGTTTGCCCAGCTGAAACAGGTGCTGCACGGCATCAGCCTGCTGGGCCAGTGCCCGGATGCGGTGAATGCCGGCATTATCTGTCGTGGTGAGAAGCTCTCTATCGCCATCATGGAAGCGCTGCTGCAGGCGCGCGGCCACAAAGTCACGGTGATCGACCCGGTGGAGAAACTGCTGGCCGTTGGTCACTACCTCGAATCCACCGTGGATATCGCCGAGTCAACCCGTCGCATCGCGGCCAGCCAGATCCCAGCCGATCACATGATCCTGATGGCCGGTTTTACCGCCGGTAACGAGAAGGGCGAACTGGTGGTGCTGGGCCGTAATGGCTCTGACTACTCGGCGGCGGTGCTGGCTGCCTGCTTGCGTGCGGACTGCTGCGAGATCTGGACTGACGTAGACGGTGTTTACACTTGCGATCCACGCCAGGTGCCGGATGCGCGACTGCTTAAGTCGATGTCCTACCAGGAAGCGATGGAGCTGTCTTACTTCGGCGCGAAAGTCCTTCATCCTCGCACCATTGCTCCGATTGCCCAGTTCCAGATTCCTTGTCTGATCAAAAATACCGCCAACCCGCAAGCGCCCGGCACCTTAATCGGTGGGGAAGGCGAGTTGGATGAGAACCCGGTGAAAGGCATCACCAACCTGAATAATATGGCGATGTTTAACGTCTCCGGTCCTGGTATGAAAGGCATGGTCGGCATGGCAGCGCGCGTGTTTGCGGCGATGTCGCGCACCGGCATCTCCGTGGTGCTGATCACCCAATCCTCTTCTGAATACAGCATCAGTTTCTGCGTACCGCAGAGCGAGCAGGCGCGTGCGCGCCGTGTATTGGAAGAAGAGTTCTATCTGGAGCTGAAAGATGGCTTGCTGGATCCACTCGATGTGCTGGAGCAGTTGGCGGTGATTTCCGTGGTCGGCGATGGCATGCGCACCTTGCGCGGCATCTCCGCCAAATTCTTCTCGGCGCTGGCGCGTGCCAACATCAATATCGTGGCGATTGCCCAGGGCTCTTCCGAGCGTTCCATCTCGGTGGTGGTGAGCAATGATGAAGTGACCACTGGCGTGCGCGTGGTGCATCAGATGCTGTTCGCCACCGATCAGGTGATCGAAGTGTTCGTTGTCGGTGTCGGCGGTGTCGGCGCGGCGTTGCTGGAGCAGCTGCATCGTCAGCAGGCGTGGCTGAAAGAGAAGCACATCGATCTGCGCGTGTGCGGTATCGCCAATTCTCGCGCGCTGTTAACCAATGTGCACGGCATCGATCTCAGCGACTGGAAAGGCGCGCTGAGCGAAGCCAAAGAGCCGTTCAATCTCGGTCGTCTGATGCGTCTGGTGAAGGAGTATCACCTGCTGAACCCGGTGATTGTGGACTGTACTTCCAGCCAGGCGGTGGCCGATCAATATGCTGACTTCCTTGCTGAAGGTTTCCATGTGGTGACGCCGAACAAAAAGGCTAATACATCGTCGTGGAATTACTATCAGCAGATGCGTGCGGCCGCGGCGAAATCGCGTCGTAAGTTCCTGTACGACACCAACGTCGGTGCTGGTCTGCCAGTGATCGAAAACCTGCAAAATCTGCTGAATGCCGGTGACGAGCTGATCAAATTCTCCGGTATTCTCTCCGGTTCACTCTCCTTTATCTTCGGGAAACTGGACGAAGGCGTTTCACTGTCTGAAGCCACCAAAATGGCGCGTGAGATGGGCTTCACCGAGCCGGATCCGCGTGACGATCTTTCAGGCACCGATGTGGCGCGTAAACTGCTGATTCTGGCGCGTGAAGCGGGTCATCAACTGGAGCTGAGCGATATTGAGATTGAGCCGCTGCTGCCAGCTGAACTCACCGACATCGCTGACGTTGAGCAGTTTATGGCCCGCCTGCCGGAACTGGATGATGCTTTTGCCGCCCGCGTTGCCAAAGCGCGTGATGAAGGTAAAGTGTTACGCTTCGTCGGCGCCATTGAAGAAGGCGGCGTCTGCAAAGTGAAAATCGATGCGGTGGACGGTAACGATCCGCTGTACAAAGTGAAGAACGGCGAGAACGCGCTGGCGTTTTACAGCCGCTATTATCAGCCGATCCCGCTGGTTCTGCGTGGATACGGCGCGGGGAATGATGTCACAGCGGCCGGCGTGTTTGCCGACTTGCTGCGTACACTGTCATGGAAGTTGGGAGTTTGATGATGGTAAAAATTTATGCACCGGCCTCGATAGGTAACGTCAGCGTCGGCTTTGATGTGCTGGGCGCGGCGGTTTCGCCGGTGGATGGCACCCTGTTGGGTGACTGCGTATCGGTGGAAGCGGCCGACAGCTTCAGCCTGGTGAACACCGGGCGCTTTGTCAGCAAGCTGCCAACCAATCCGCAAGAGAACATCGTTTATCAGTGCTGGGAACGTTTCTGCCAGGCGATTGGCAAACAGGTTCCGGTGGCAATGACGCTGGAAAAGAACATGCCGATCGGTTCAGGTCTGGGTTCCAGCGCCTGCTCGGTGGTCGCGGGTTTAATGGCGATGAACGAGTTCTGCGGCAAGCCATTGAACGATACCGAGCTGCTGGCCTTGATGGGCGAGCTGGAAGGGCGTATTTCCGGCAGCGTGCACTTTGATAACGTCGCGCCTTGCTTCCTCGGCGGTGTACAGCTGATGATTGAAGAAAACGGTATCATCTCACAGGATGTGCCGTGCTTTGATGACTGGCTGTGGGTGATGGCCTATCCAGGCATTAAAGTCTCAACCGCTGAAGCACGCGCGATTCTGCCTGCGCAGTACCGCAAAGACGATGCCATCAAGCATGGCCGTCTGTTAGCGGGCTTTATTCACGCCTGTCATACCCGCCAGCCGCTGCTGGCGGCTAAACTGATGCAGGATGTGATTGCAGAACCTTACCGCACCAAACTGCTGCCGGGCTTCGCTGAGGCGCGCCAGGCGGCTGCCGACATCGGTGCGTTGGCCTGTGGTATTTCGGGCTCCGGCCCGACACTTTTCGCCGTTTGCAACGAGATGGCAACGGCACAGCGGATGGCAGACTGGCTGAGCCAGCACTATCTGCAGAACGATGAAGGCTTCGTCCATATCTGCCGTCTTGATACGGCTGGCGCACGTAACTTGGGATAACGCATGAAACTCTACAACCTTAAGGATCACAACGAGCAGGTTAGTTTTGCTCAGGCCGTTAAACAGGGCCTCGGCTCGCAGCAAGGGCTGTTCTTCCCGCTCGAACTGCCGGAATTCGAACTGACCGACATCGATGCGATGCTGGAGATGGATTTCGTCAGCCGCAGCAGCAAAATTCTCTCAGCTTATATTGGCGATGAGATTGCCGCGCACCAGCTGGCTGAGCGCGTGAAAAACGCCTTTGCCTTCCCCGCGCCGGTGGCGAAAGTCAGTGCAGATGTGGCGTGCCTCGAACTGTTCCACGGCCCCACGCTGGCATTCAAAGACTTCGGTGGCCGTTTCATGGCGCAGATGCTCTCTTATGTGTCAGGCGCTGATGAGCAGATCACCATTCTGACCGCGACTTCAGGTGACACCGGCGCCGCCGTGGCACATGCCTTCTACGGCATGGAAAACGTGCGCGTCGTTATCCTCTATCCGCAGGGCAAAATCAGCCCGCTGCAGGAAAAGCTGTTCTGTACGCTGGGCGGCAACATTGAAACCATCGCGGTGGAAGGCGATTTCGATGCCTGCCAGGCGCTGGTGAAGCAGGCGTTTGATGATGAAGCGCTTAAGAAAGCGATTGGCCTGAACTCGGCTAACTCCATCAACATCAGCCGCTTGCTGGCGCAGATTTGCTATTACTTCGAAGCGGTGGCGCAACTGCCACAAGAGCAGCGCAATCAATTGGTGGTCTCCGTGCCAAGCGGTAACTTTGGTGACCTGACCGCTGGCCTGCTGGCGAAATCCCTCGGCTTGCCGATCAAGCGCTTTATCGCTGCAACCAACGCCAACGACACCGTGCCACGCTTCCTTGATAAGGGCGAATGGCTGCCAAATGCGACAGTGGCAACCCTGTCGAACGCCATGGACGTCAGCCAGCCGAACAACTGGCCGCGCGTGGAAGAGCTGTTCCGTCGTAAAACCTGGCGCCTGACCGATCTGGTGTCTGGCGCGGTATCGGATGAGACCACCAAAGCCACCATGCGTGAGCTGGCAGAAATTGGCTACATCTCTGAACCGCACGCGGCGATTGCCTATCGCATGCTGCGCGACAACCTGCAGGAAGGCGAGTTCGGCCTGTTCCTCGGCACCGCGCATCCGGCCAAGTTCAAAGAGAGCGTGGACGAGATTCTGGGTCAGGAATTGCCGCTGCCAAAAGAGCTGGCAGAGCGCGCTGAGCTGCCACTGCTGTCGCATAATATGGCGGCAGACTTCTCTGAACTGCGTAAGTTCTTGATGAAGTAATGCAAACAGGCGCGCGACCATGCGCGTTTTGAAGAGTGAGGTCGCCATGATGGCGACCTTTTTTATTTCTGTTCGTGGCGCTTAAACACCAGCTCGTTACCTTTGCTCTCATCAGCCGCAAAGAAGTAGCCATCAACATCAAACTGTTTCAGCTGCTCGGGCTTGCTCAGGCGGTTCTGAATCACATAGCGGCTCATCAGGCCACGCGCTTTCTTGGCGTAAAAACTGATCACTTTAAACTTGCCGTTCTTCTCATCAAGGAACACCGGCTTGATCAACTCACCGTTCAGTTGCTTCGGCTTCACCGCTTTGAAGTACTCATCAGATGCCAGGTTGATCAGCACCTCATCGCCTTGCTCGGCCATCGCTTCATTGAGCTTCTGCGTCAGTAAATCACCCCAGAAACCGTAGAGATCTTTCGCCGCCGGGTTGGCCAGCTTGATGCCCATTTCCAGACGATAAGGCTGCATCAAATCCAGTGGGCGCAGCACGCCGTATAAACCGGACAGCATGCGCAGGTGCTGCTGGGCAAAATCGAAATCTGCATCACTGAACGTCTCAGCCTGCAAACCGGTGTACACGTCACCTTTAAACGCCAGAATTGCCTGACGCGCATTTTCGAGCGTGAAGGGCGGCTGCCACTGGTTGAAGCGATCGGCATTCAGATGTGCCAGTTTGTCGCTGATGCTCATTAGTGAACTGATCTGCGCCGGTGAAAGATCGCGCGCAACATCGATCAGCTGTTGTGATTTTTCTAACAGTGTTGACTGCGTAAAGCGCTGTGTCGCCAGCGGGCTTTCAAAATCCAGTGTCTTCGCTGGCGAGATAACCATCAGCATCGTGTTTGTCCTTGTTGACCCGCTTGTTAACAGGGGATTGATGGGAATTAAGTTGCGACGAGTGTAGCAAAAAAGCTGCACGGATCGGCAAATCGCTCCCATTTGTTAGCGCTATCGTTATGAGGCACTTCGTGATGTTGCGCACTGAATTGTGCGTGATATTATCCCAACAGCCTTTTACACCCTGACAGTCAACCTAAGAGAAAGAGAACCATGACGGACAAACTTACTTCCTTGCGTCAGCTGACTACTGTGGTCGCCGACACCGGTGATATCGCGGCGATGAAGCTTTATCAGCCGCAAGATGCGACCACCAACCCTTCTTTGATCCTCAACGCCGCTCAAATCCCTGAATACCGCAAACTGATTGACGAAGCCATTACCTGGGCACGTCAGCAGAGCAGCAACAAAGAAGAGCAGCTGGCACTGGTTTCTGACAAGCTGGCCGTCAACATTGGTCTGGAAATTCTGAAACTGATCCCAGGCCGTATCTCTACCGAAGTTGACGCACGTCTCTCCTACGACACCGAAGCGAGCATCGCGAAGGCACGTAGCCTGATCAAACTGTACAACGATGCGGGCATCAGCAACGACCGTATCCTGATCAAACTGGCCTCAACCTGGCAGGGCATCCGTGCTGCTGAGCAGCTGGAAAAAGAAGGCATCAACTGTAACCTGACTCTGCTGTTCTCCTTCGCGCAGGCGCGTGCTTGTGCTGAAGCAGGCGTGTTCCTGATCTCGCCATTCGTAGGCCGTATCCTCGACTGGTACAAGCAGAACACCGACAAGAAAGAGTACGCTGCGCATGAAGATCCAGGCGTAGTGTCAGTGGCGGAAATCTACAACTATTACAAACAGCACGGTTATGAAACTGTGGTAATGGGTGCCAGCTTCCGTAACATCGGTGAAATCATCGAACTGGCCGGCTGTGACCGTCTGACCATCTCTCCGGGCCTGCTGAAAGAGCTGGCAGAGAGCGAAGGCGCGGTTGAGCGCAAGCTGAGCTATACCGGTGAAGTCAAAGCGCGCCCTGCGAAAATGACCGAAGCTGAGTTCTTCTGGCAGCACAACCAGGATCCAATGGCCGTGACCAAACTGGCTGAAGGTATCCGCAACTTTGCCATCGATCAGGGCAAACTTGAGAAGATGATCGCCGAACTGCTGTAAGGTGATTTGCCGTGGCGGCACCCGTCGCCACGGTTTTACGCTTTCCCCTCGCTTCCGCTTTGTATTATCCTTTTTGCATTCCCCTTCAATTACCGCATTGCGGTCAACCACAGCGATAACTTAATGGATACTTTACGTATTGGATTAATTTCCGTTTCCGATCGTGCTGCTAATGGCATTTATCAGGATCAAGGCATTCCGGCGCTGGAAAGCTGGCTCGCCGCCGCGCTGACTACCCCGTTTGAAATCGAAACCCGTTTAGTGCCCGATGAGCAGCCGATGATTGAACAGGCGATCTGCGAACTGGTCGATGAACTGTTCTGCAATCTGGTGTTGACCACCGGCGGAACCGGTCCTGCGCGCCGCGATGTGACGCCCGATGCCACTCTGGCAGTCGCCGATCGTGAGATGCCGGGTTTTGGCGAACAGATGCGCCAAATCAGCCTGCAGTTTGTACCGACTGCAATCCTTTCGCGTCAGGTGGGGGTGATACGCAAACAGTCGCTGATCCTCAATCTGCCGGGCCAGCCCAAATCCATCAAAGAGACGCTGGAAGGGCTGAAAGCAGAAGATGGTGCAGTGAAAGTGCCAGGCATTTTTGCCGCCGTACCTTATTGTTTACAGTTACTGGAAGGGCCCTATGTGGAAACCGATCCCGAGGTGGTAGCAGCATTTCGCCCTAAAAGTGCAAGGCGTGAGACAAACGTCTGAAAATCGCCGTTTTCAGGCATAAAATCCAGCGGTGCTGGTGTGGCGAAATATTGACGGTATAGTAACTCCAGCTTTACAACCACACTGACTTTGCTTCTGGATACCGCACGACTATGGATGCACACACATCGCGCCGTCTCAACGGCCAGGATTATAAAACCCTGTCGCTGGCCGCCCTCGGCGGGGCGCTGGAATTCTACGACTTCATCATCTTCGTTTTCTTCGCCGCCGTAATTGGCGAGCTATTTTTCCCGCCGGATATCCCAGAGTGGTTGCGTCAGGTGCAGACCTTCGCGATTTTCGCCGCCGGTTATCTGGCGCGCCCTCTGGGCGGCATCATCATGGCGCACTTTGGTGACAAAATTGGGCGCAAGAAGATGTTTAGTCTGAGCATTCTGTTAATGGCGTTACCCACGCTGGCAATGGGCGCACTGCCGACTTATGCCAGTATTGGCATCGCAGCGCCGATTTTGATGCTGCTGATGCGGGTGCTGCAGGGCGCCGCGATTGGTGGTGAAGTGCCGGGTGCGTGGGTCTTCGTGGCTGAACATGTGCCGGAAAAACGCATCGGTTTTGCCTGTGGCACGCTGACAGCAGGTTTAACGGCGGGGATTTTGCTGGGTTCGCTGGTGGCGACGTTGCTGAACACCACGCTTTCATCGGCTGCGATTCGCGATCACGGCTGGCGCATTCCGTTCTTCCTCGGTGGCCTGTTTGGTTTGCTGGCAATGTATCTGCGCCGTTGGTTACATGAAACGCCGGTGTTTAAACAGATGCAGGAGCGTAAAGCATTATCCGAGAAACTCCCGCTGCAAACCATTCTGACCAGCCATAAGCGCGGGATTGTGGTGTCGATGTTGGTCACCTGGCTGCTTTCGGCCTGCATTGTGGTGGTGATCCTGATGGCACCCACGTTAATGCAGAAGCAGCATGCGATTCCCGCAGCGTTAAGTCTGCAGGCGAATAGCGTTGCTACCATCATGTTGCTGATCGGCTGCGTCGTCGCTGGCTGGCTGGTGGATCGCTTCGGCGCGGCATTAACGCTGATGGGCGGTTCGTTGCTGTTGGCCATCTTCAGCTGGAACTTCTTCCATCAACTGGATGGTTCGCCTGAGATGCTGTTCGTCTGGTATGGCCTGGCGGGATTGAGCGTGGGCGTGGTGGGTGTGGTGCCCTTTGTAATGGTCAAAGCGTTCCCGGCGGCGGTGCGTTTCACCGGCATCTCCTTCTCATACAATGTGGCCTATGCGATTTTTGGCGGTCTGACACCGATTAGCGTGACGCTGATGATGCAACTCACGCCGATGGCGCCGGCCTGGTATGTGCTGGCGTTGGCGCTGATTGGCTTGCTGGTTGGCCTGTGGCTGCAGAGCGAAAAACAGCGATCGACGCTGCTCAATCAGGTGAATGTCTAACCTAAGGCGCGTAAGCGCCTTTTTCTTTTCCGCATTTTTTTAAAATTATTTTAGTTTTAACCCTTGATGCGCTCTGAAGCGGCCCCATTTAGTTGTCATCGAGTGATGTCAGGCAGCAAAAAAAGGCTGTCACAGCAGTTGAAAAGGGTCAGTTTGACCGCACATCTGCTAACAACGCTAATTGACAAAGAATTTAAGTGGGAGACGTTTAGATGGGTAAGATTATTGGTATTGACTTGGGTACAACCAACTCATGTGTTGCGGTTATGGATGGTGGTAAAGCACGTGTGCTTGAAAACGCCGAAGGCGATCGCACCACACCGTCAATCATTGCATATACACAAGATGGCGAAACTCTGGTCGGTCAGCCGGCTAAACGTCAGGCGGTGACTAACCCGCAGAACACCCTGTTCGCGATCAAGCGCCTGATTGGCCGTCGTTTCCAGGACGAAGAAGTGCAGCGTGATATTAAAATCATGCCTTACAAAATCATCGGTTCTGATAACGGTGACGCATGGTTGAACGTGAAAGACCAGAAAATGGCACCACCGCAGATCTCTGCTGAAGTGCTGAAAAAGATGAAGAAAACCGCGGAAGATTTCCTCGGTGAAGCGGTAACCGAAGCGGTTATCACTGTTCCAGCTTACTTTAACGATGCACAGCGTCAGGCAACCAAAGATGCCGGCCGTATCGCGGGTCTGGACGTAAAACGTATCATCAACGAACCTACCGCAGCCGCACTGGCTTACGGTCTGGATAAAGGTCAGGGCAACCGTACTATCGCGGTATATGACCTGGGTGGTGGTACTTTCGATATCTCTATCATCGAAATCGATGAAGTTGATGGCGAGAAAACCTTCGAAGTACTGGCGACCAACGGTGATACTCACCTCGGTGGTGAAGACTTCGACAGCCGTCTGATCAACTACTTAGTCGCGGAATTCAAGAAAGATCAGGGCATCGATCTGCATAACGATCCGCTGGCGATGCAGCGTCTGAAAGAAGCGGCTGAAAAAGCGAAGATTGAACTGTCTTCAGCGCAGCAGACCGACGTTAACCTGCCGTACATCACTGCAGATGCAACCGGTCCTAAGCACCTGAACATCAAAGTGACCCGTGCGAAGCTGGAATCACTGGTTGAAGATCTGGTGACCCGTTCTATCGAGCCACTGAAAGTTGCTCTGCAGGACGCTGGTCTGTCTGTTTCTGATATCAACGACGTAATCCTCGTTGGTGGCCAGACGCGTATGCCAATGGTTCAGGCCAAAGTCACTGAGTTCTTTGGTAAAGAGCCACGTAAAGACGTGAACCCGGATGAAGCCGTTGCTGTAGGTGCTGCGGTTCAGGGTGGTGTGTTGGCCGGTGAAGTGAAAGACGTTCTGCTGCTGGACGTAACCCCGTTGTCGCTGGGTATCGAAACCATGGGTGGCGTGATGACTTCGCTGATCAGCAAGAACACCACCATCCCAACTAAGCACAGCCAGGTGTTCTCGACGGCTGAAGATAACCAGTCTGCCGTGACCATTCACGTGCTGCAGGGTGAGCGTAAGCGTTCAGGTGATAACAAGTCACTGGGCCAGTTCAACCTCGACGGTATTCAGGCTGCACCGCGCGGTATGCCGCAGATCGAAGTGACCTTCGATATCGATGCCGATGGTATCCTGCACGTGTCTGCGAAAGACAAAAACAGCGGTAAAGAGCAGAAGATCACCATCAAAGCTTCTTCAGGTCTGAACGAAGAAGAGATCGAAAAAATGGTGCGTGACGCAGAAGCGAATGCCGAGTCTGACCGTAAGTTCGAAGAGCTGGTGCAGACGCGCAACCAGGGTGACCAGATTGCGCATAGCACCCGTAAGCAGTTGGACGAAGCCGGTGACAAACTGTCTGCTGAAGACAAAGCACCGATCGAGTCTGCGCTGACCGAGCTGAACACCGCGCTGAAAGGCGAAGATAAAGCAGAAATCGAAGCCAAAATGCAGGCATTGATGGAAGTCTCAAGCAAACTGATGGAACTGGCGCAGCAGCAAGGCCAGGCGGGCGCAGCAGATGCTGGCGACGCTTCAGCGAAGAAAGATGACGATGTTGTCGACGCTGAATTCGAAGAAGTTAAAGATAAAAAATAATTGCCCCTGACCGGGCGCGACGGCTGGCCTGACAGCCGTTGAAACCAGCACGGGCGTAGGAGATCTCTCCACGCCCGTGCGATCATGTTAAGGGCAGAACAAAATGGCTAAGAGTGATTTTTACGAGATCTTAGGCGTCTCTAAATCCGCAGATGAGCGTGAAATCAAAAAGGCTTACAAGCGCCTGGCGATGAAATACCATCCGGACCGTAACCCGGACAATAAAGAAGCCGAAGCTAAGTTTAAAGAGATTAAAGAAGCCTACGAAGTCCTGACCGATGCGCAGAAGCGTGCGGCCTATGACCAGTACGGCCATGCAGCCTTTGAACAGGGTGGCATGGGCGGTGGTGGATTCGGTGGCGGCGGCGGTGCTGACTTCAGCGATATCTTTGGCGACGTATTTGGCGATATTTTTGGTGGTGGACGCCGTCAGCGTGCTGCCCGTGGCGCCGATTTACGCTACAACATGGAGCTGTCGCTGGAAGAAGCGGTACGCGGCGTGACCAAAGAGATCCGCATTCCTACCCTGGAAGAGTGTGATGTCTGCCACGGCAGCGGGGCTAAAGCGGGTACGCAGCCACAGACCTGTTCAACCTGTCATGGTGCGGGTCAGGTGCAGATGCGCCAGGGCTTCTTCACCGTACAGCAGGCGTGTCCGACCTGTCACGGTCGTGGTTCGGTGATCAAAGATCCGTGCAATGCCTGTCATGGACATGGTCGCGTTGAACGCCAGAAAACCTTGTCGGTGAAAATCCCGGCAGGCGTGGATACCGGCGATCGCATTCGTCTGAGTGGCGAAGGTGAAGCGGGTGAGCATGGTGCACCAGCAGGCGATCTGTACGTTCAGGTCTCGGTGAAGAAACACCCGATCTTCGAGCGTGAAGATAACAATCTGTACTGTGAAGTGCCGATCAACTTCGCGATGGCGGCATTGGGTGGCGAGATCGAAGTGCCTACTCTTGATGGTCGTGTGAAGCTGAAAGTGCCGTCTGAAACGCAAACCGGCAAGTTGTTCCGCATGCGCGGTAAAGGTGTGAAGTCGGTTCGTGGCGGAGCCGTTGGCGATTTGCTGTGCCGTGTGGTGGTGGAAACGCCAGTTAGCCTCAACGACAAACAGAAAGCGTTATTGCGTGAGCTGGAAGAGAGCTTTGGCGGCCCAACGGGTGAGAAAAACAGCCCGCGCTCTAAAAGCTTCTTCGATGGTGTGAAAAAGTTCTTTGACGATCTGACCCGCTAATCGGGTAAGTGGTTCACAATGAAGCGGAGAGGCGACTCTCCGCTTTTTTTATGACTGTGATTTAATAGATCGTTATTACCGATCTATAAACGAGACATAAGCTGCTTTTAACGAGGTATTTACGCCGCTAAACTAGCCGCTAAAAATTGTCCTGCTCAGGAGGAGTTGTGAACAAACCCCGTAGTATTCGAAGCTTACTGAAGAGCTTTATCGCGAGCGATGCCAGCAACGGCATCGTGCTGATTCTTGCCGCTGTTGCGGCAATGATCCTTGCCAACAGTGCAGAAACCGCGCAAGGTTATCAATCGTTCCTCGCTGAGCCGGTGCAAATTCGTTTTGGCGCACTGGATATCAGCAAAAACCTGTTGCTGTGGATCAACGATGCGTTGATGGCGTTGTTCTTCTTGTTAATCGGCCTTGAAGTGAAGCGTGAGCTGATGATTGGTGAATTAGCCAGTCGCGACCGTGCCATCTTCCCGGTGATTGCAGCGCTCGGTGGTATGGTGGTTCCCGGGCTGATCTTCTTTGGTTTCAATCATGCTGATGAAATCGCTCGCAACGGCTGGGCGATCCCAACTGCCACTGACATTGCCTTTGCTCTAGGTGTGCTGGCACTGCTCGGCAGCCGCGTACCTGCCGCACTGAAAGTGTTCCTGATGGCACTGGCGATTATTGATGATCTCGGCGCTATCGTGATCATCGCGCTGTTCTATACCAGCGATCTCTCGGTGCTGTCGCTGAGCGTCGCAGCTGGCGCTATCGTATTGCTGGCGATATTGAACCGCTGCGGAGTGCGTAACATTGCGATTTACATGCTGGTGGGTGTGGTGCTGTGGACCGCTGTGCTTAAATCCGGCGTGCATGCCACGCTGGCAGGGGTGATCGTGGGCTTCTTCGTGCCGCTGGAAGAGAAGGATGGCCATTCGCCTGCAGAACATTTGGCACACGGTTTGATGCCCTGGGTGAACTGGCTGATTCTGCCGCTGTTCGCTTTCGCTAACGCCGGTATCTCTTTAAGTGGCATTACCTTTGGCGACGTGCTGTCACCGGAGCCACTGGGCATTATCCTCGGCCTGTTGATCGGTAAACCGCTGGGCATTACTTTGTTCTGCTGGCTGGCAGTGAAGTGGCGACTGGCGGTGTTGCCGAACGGCACCGCAATACGCGATATCATGGCGATCGGTGTACTGTGTGGTATTGGCTTCACCATGTCGATCTTCATTAGTTCACTGGCCTTTGACGCCGCACATGAGCAGTTGGTGACCTTCTCGAAACTCGGTATCCTCAGTGGCTCGCTGCTGTCGGCAGTAATTGGTTACACGCTGCTGCGTATCAAACTGCGATAAACAGGGAAGGAGGCGTAAGCCTCCTTTTTTTATAATGAATCAGCTCAATTTCAATCATCTCTATTATTTCTGGCAGGTGTGCAAAACCGGCTCCGTGGTACGCGCCGCTGATGTCCTGTGCCTGACGCCCCAAACGGTGACGGGTCAGATTAAAGCACTGGAAGAGCAATTGGGTGGCGCGCTGTTTCGTCGGCAGGGACGGGGTTTAGTGCCTAATGAACTCGGACAACTGGTGTTTCGCTACGCCGATCGCATGTTCATGCTCAGCCAGGAGATGCTGGATATCGTTAACTATCGCAAAGAGTCGCATCTGTTGTTCGACGTGGGGGTGGCGGATGCATTATCGAAGCCACTGGTGAGCAAAGTGCTGGAAGCGGCCGTGGTGTCGGAGGAGAAAATTCATCTGCGCTGTTTCGAGTCAACGCACGAGATGTTGCTGGAGCAACTGAGCCAGCACAAGCTCGACATGATTGTCTCGGATTGCCCAATCGACTCCACTCAGCAGGAAGGTTTGTTCTCAGTGAAACTCGGCGAATGCCCAGTCAGTTTCTGGTGCAATGCACCGCTGCCCGATCGTCCTTTCCCGGCATGTTTAGAGCAGCGTCGCCTGCTCATTCCCGGGCGTCGCTCGATGCTCGGCCGCAAGTTGCTGAACTGGATTCACAGCCAGGGGTTGCAGGTGGATATTCTGGGCGAGTTTGATGATGCGGCTTTGATGAAGGCCTTTGGTGCGCAGAACAATGCGATTTTTGTCGCGCCGACACTCTATGGCGCTGAGATCTATCGCGATGATACGATCCGTGAAATAGGGCGTCTGGAGGCGGTGATGGAGGAGTATCACGTGATTTTTGCCGAGCGTATGATTCAACATCCGGCGGTGCAGCGCATCTGCAATCGTGATTTCAGCGCACTCTTTAATGCTAAATCGCAGGCATAAAAAAACCGGCTAAGCGCCGGTTTTTTCGACAAAGCGATAACCTAACAGGCGATTAAGCCAGTTTGGTGATCTGTGCAGCCAGGTTTGCTTTATGGCGTGCAGCTTTGTTTTTGTGGATCAGACCTTTAGCAGCCTGACGGTCCACGATTGGTTGCATTTCGTTGAATGCGTTCTGCGCAGCAGCTTTGTCGCCTGTTGCGATAGCCGCGTATACTTTCTTGATGAAAGTACGCATCATTGAACGGTTGCTTGCGTTATGCTTGCGACGTTTCTCAGATGTTACGGCGCGTTTCTTAGCTGATTTGATATTAGCCAAGGTCCAACTCCCAAATGTGATCTATATGGACAAATCAAAGGCCGAGGACTATGCCTTTTGCGCCTTCTTTTGTCAATGGATTTGTGCAAATAAGCGTCGTTTTAGCAACGGCGCTTGATTACGTAATTGATGGCGCAGGATTCTACCAGCAACACGTCGCTGAATACAGTATTTCGCATTAAAAATCTTCATTACCTGCCTGAGCAATGGGTTGCGTGCGCATTAAGCCGCACCATACGCAGGAAAGGCACGCAGACGGGTTAACCTGAAGGCCATTCAAGGGTATAATCCGCCGATTTCCACCGGTTTGAGTCAGCCATGAAGTTTATCCGCGGTATTTATAATCTGAAAGAGCAGCATCGCGGCTGCGTCCTGACCATTGGCAATTTTGACGGCGTACATCGCGGCCACCAGGCATTGATGGCGGAGTTGATTGCTGAAGGACGTCAACGCAATCTGCCGGTGGTGGTGATGCTGTTTGAACCGCAACCACTTGAATTGTTTGCCGGTGACAAAGCCCCGGCACGCCTGACGCGTTTGCGCGAGAAGCTGAAGTATCTCGAGCTGGCGGGTGTTGATGCGGTGCTCTGCGTCCGCTTTGATCGCCGTTTTGCGGCACACTCCGCACAAAGTTTTATCGCAGAACTGCTGGTCGATAAACTCAACGTGAAGTTTCTCGCAGTGGGTGATGATTTCCGCTTTGGCGCTGGTCGCCAGGGAGATTTCCTGTTATTACAGAAAGCCGGTGTCGAGTATGGCTTCGACGTCATCAGCACCCAGACCTATTGTGATGGCGGTGCGCGTATCAGTAGCACGGCGGTACGTCAGGCACTGGCACAGGATGATTTTGCGCAGGCGGAAGCGCTGCTGGGCCATCCATTCAGCATTTCAGGGCGCGTGGTGCACGGTGATGCACTGGGGCGCACCATTGGTTTCCCCACCGCTAACATTCCATTGCGCCGCACAGTAACGCCGGTGAAAGGGGTGTTTGCGGTAGAAGTGTTAGGCCTGGGCGACAAGCCCATCGCTGGCGTGGCCAACATTGGCACACGTCCGACGGTAAAAGGTCTGCGTCAGCAGCTTGAAGTTCACCTGCTTGACACACATATGAATCTTTATGGCCACCACATTGAGGTGGTGCTGAAACAGAAGATTCGCGACGAACAGCGTTTCGCTTCGCTGGACGCGTTGAAAGAACAAATTGCGAAAGATGTGGTGACGGCCCGCCAATTTTTTGGGCTTAACGCACCGGCTTAATGACCGAAATACGGAACCGAGAATCTGATGAGTGACTATAAATCTACCCTGAATTTGCCGGAAACGGGGTTCCCGATGCGTGGCGATCTGGCCAAACGCGAACCGGGAATGCTGCAACGTTGGACTGATGACAACCTGTACGGCATCATCCGCGAAGCCAAAAAAGGGAAAAAAACCTTTATTTTGCATGATGGCCCTCCTTACGCGAACGGCAGCATTCATATTGGTCACTCCGTTAACAAGATTCTGAAAGACATTATCGTTAAGTCGAAAGGCATGGCGGGCTATGACTCGCCGTATGTGCCGGGTTGGGACTGCCATGGTTTGCCTATCGAGCACAAAGTTGAGCAGATGATCGGTAAGCCAGGCGAGAAAGTCTCCGCCGCGGAATTCCGTGCCGCCTGCCGCAACTACGCTGCTGAACAGGTTGAAGGCCAGAAGAAAGACTTCATCCGTCTCGGCGTGCTGGGCGACTGGGATCGTCCCTACCTGACCATGGACTTCAAAACCGAAGCCAACATCATTCGTGCGCTGAGTAAAATCATTGGCAACGGCCACCTGCACAAAGGCGCCAAGCCGGTGCACTGGTGCATGGATTGCCGCTCGGCGCTGGCTGAAGCAGAAGTCGAGTACTACGACAAAACTTCCCCATCTATCGACGTGATGTTTAACGCCGTTGATGCCGATGCGGTGCGTGCGAAGTTTGGCGTTGCCGCCTCTGAAGGCCCGGTTTCTCTGGTGATCTGGACCACTACCCCGTGGACCATGCCGGCCAACCGCGGTATCTCACTGCATCCTGAGTTCGAATACCAGTTGCTGCAAATCGAAGGCCGCAGCTTGATCCTCGCCAAAGAGATGGTTGAGGGTGTGATGAAGCGCGCGGGCATCACTGAGTGGAAAGTACTGGGCGAATGCAACGGTGCGGCACTTGAGCTGCAGCTGTTCCAGCACCCGTTCCTTGAGCAGATCCAATCCAAAGTCGTATTGGGCGAGCACGTTACGCTGGAAGCGGGTACCGGTGCAGTGCATACCGCACCTGGCCACGGCCCAGATGACTATGTGATCGGCCAGAAATACGGTCTGGAAACCGCTAACCCGGTCGGCCCGGATGGCGCGTACCTGCCAGGCACCTATCCTACGCTGGATGGTGTAAACGTGTTTAAAGCCAACGACATGATCGTTGAGCTGCTGAAAGAGAAAGGCGCGCTGCTGCACGTAGAGAAACTGCTGCACAGCTATCCACACTGCTGGCGTCACAAAACCCCGATTATCTTCCGTGCCACCCCGCAGTGGTTCATCAGCATGGATCAGAAGGGCCTGCGTGCGCAGTCGCTGAAAGAGATTAAAGGCGTGCAGTGGATCCCAGACTGGGGCCAGGCGCGTATCGAAGCGATGGTGGCGAACCGTCCAGATTGGTGTATCTCGCGTCAGCGTACGTGGGGCGTGCCAATGGCGCTATTCGTACATAAAGAGACCGAGCAGCTGCACCCGGATACACTGGAGCTGATGGAAAAAGTCGCGAAGTGCGTAGAGCAGGATGGCATTCAGGCATGGTGGGATCTTGATCCGCGCGATCTGATGGGCGATGACGCTGATCACTATGTCAAAGTGCCAGATACGCTGGATGTGTGGTTCGATTCAGGATCAACCAGCTACTCTGTGGTCGATGCGCGTCCAGAATTTGGCGGCCATGCGCCGGATATGTATCTGGAAGGTTCAGATCAGCATCGTGGCTGGTTCATGTCTTCGCTGATGATCTCGACGGCGATGAAAGGCAAAGCGCCTTACCGTCAGGTACTGACGCACGGTTTCACCGTGGACGGTCAGGGCCGCAAAATGTCGAAATCCATCGGCAACACCGTGGCACCGCAGGACGTAATGGACAAACTGGGCGCGGACATTCTGCGTCTGTGGGTCGCCTCAACGGATTACTCCGGTGAAATGGCGGTGTCCGACGAAATCCTGAAGCGTGCAGCGGACAGCTATCGTCGTATCCGTAACACCGCGCGTTTCCTGCTGGCTAACCTCGCGGGCTTCAACCCGGCGACCGATTGCGTGAAACCCGAAGAGATGGTGGTGGTAGATCGCTGGGCGGTTGGCCGTGCGCTGGCTGCACAGCAGGACATCGTCCAGTCTTACGAGAACTACGATTTCCATGAAGTGGTGCAGCGTCTGATGCACTTCTGCTCCATCGAAATGGGCTCGTTCTATCTTGATGTGATTAAAGATCGTCAGTACACCGCGAAAGGTGACAGCCTGGCGCGTCGCAGTTGCCAGACCGCGCTGTGGCACATTGTTGAAGCGCTGGTGCGCTGGATGGCGCCAATCATGTCCTTCACTGCTGATGAAATCTGGGGCTACCTGCCGGGTGAACGTGCTAAATACGTATTCACCGAAGAGTGGTATGAAGGCCTGTTTGGTCTGGCGGATAACGAAGCACTGAACGACGCTTATTGGGATGAGCTGCTGAAAGTGCGCGGTGAAGTCAACAAAGTGATCGAGCAGGCGCGCAGCGATAAACGTATCGGTGGCGCACTGGAAGCCACAGTAACGCTTTACGCGGATGCTGAACTGGCCGCTAAACTGCAGGCGCTGGGCGATGAGTTGCGTTTTGTCCTGCTGACTTCCGGCGCGACGGTGGCGGATTACGCCACTGCCAGCGATGAAGCGCAGCAGAGCGAAGTACTGAAAGGTCTGAAAATCGCACTGCACAAAGCAGAAGGCGAGAAATGTCCGCGTTGCTGGCATTACACTACTGACGTTGGCCAGAATCCGGAGCATGCTGCGGTCTGTGGACGTTGTTACACCAACGTAGCCGGCAACGGTGAAGTGCGGAAATTTGCCTGATGAGTAAACTCTGCTCTACCGGATTGCGCTGGTTGTGGCTGGTGCTGGTGGTGATCGTGGTCGATTTCGCCAGCAAGCAGTGGATCATGAACAACATGATGCTGCATGAAACTCAGCCGCTGATACCGTTCCTGAATCTGTTCTACGCGCACAACTATGGCGCGGCGTTCAGCTTCCTGGCGGATAAAGGTGGCTGGCAGCGTTGGTTCTTTGCCGGCATCGCGATTGCGATTGTGGTCGCGCTGGTGATGATGATGTATCGCAACCGTGCAAGTCACAAATTAACCAATATTGCCTACGCGCTGATTATCGGCGGGGCGTTGGGTAACCTGTTTGACCGTGCATATCACGGCTTCGTGGTGGATTTCATCGACTTCTACGTTGGTGACTGGCATTTCGCCACCTTCAACATCGCTGACTGCGGCATCTGTATTGGTGCGGCGTTGGTGGTGCTGGAAGGATTCCTCACGCCGAAAGACAAACAGGTCAAAGAGAAAGGGTAACAAATGACTGAGTCCGTACAGCGCGATAGCGCGTTGCTGGTGCATTTCACGCTGAAGCTGGAAGATGGCTCAACAGCGGAATCAACACGCGCCAACGGCAAACCAGCGCTGTTCCGTCTGGGAGATGGCAGCTTGTCTGGTGCATTGGAACAGGAACTGTTAGGACGTAAAGTCGGCGATAAGCATGCCTTTACGCTGGCACCGGAAGATGCCTTTGGCGGCACCAGTCCGGACCTGGTTCAGTACTTTTCGCGCCGTGACTTTAAAGATGCTGGCGAACCGGAAGTCGGTTCCATCATGCTGTTCAGCGGCAGAGGTGGTAGCGAGATGCCGGGTGTGATCCGTGAAATTTCCGGTGACTCGATCACCGTTGATTTTAACCATCCGTTGGCTGGCCAGCGCATTCAGTTTGAAATTGAAGTGCTGGAGATTGATCCGGTGCTGGAGGCCAGCGATGCAAATCCTGTTAGCTAACCCTCGCGGTTTCTGTGCAGGCGTGGATCGCGCCATCAGCATCGTGGAGCGCGCGCTGGAGATGTACGGTGCACCGATCTACGTGCGTCACGAAGTGGTACATAACCGCTACGTGGTGAGCAGCTTGCGCGATCGGGGAGCGATCTTCATTGAAGAGATCAGCGAAGTGCCGGACGATGCCATCCTGATCTTCTCTGCTCACGGCGTTTCTCAGGCGGTGCGGGCGGAAGCGAAAGCGCGCAATCTCACCATGCTGTTTGACGCCACTTGTCCGTTGGTGACCAAGGTACATATGGAAGTGGCGCGCGCCAGCCGTAAAGGTGTGGAGGCCATTCTGATTGGTCATGCCGGACACCCTGAAGTAGAAGGCACCATGGGGCAGTACAACAACCCCAATGGTGGCATGTATTTGGTGGAGTCACCGGAAGATGTGTTCAAGCTGAGCGTTAAGGACGAAGGCAATCTGTGCTTCATGACGCAGACAACTTTATCGGTTGATGATACATCAGATGTGATTGATGCACTGCGTCAGCGCTTCCCGGCAATTATTGGCCCACGCAAAGATGATATCTGTTACGCCACGACTAACCGCCAGGAAGCCGTGCGTGTTCTGGCGCGTGATGCGGAAGTGGTGCTGGTGGTGGGCTCGAAAAACTCCTCTAACTCCAACCGTCTGGCCGAACTGGCACAGCGTGCGGGGAAACTGGCGAAGCTGATCGATTCAGCAGATGACATTCAGGAAGAGTGGGTTAAAGGCAAGCAGATCATCGGTGTGACGGCGGGTGCCTCGGCACCGGATATTCTGGTGCAGCAGGTGATTCAGCGCTTGAAAGAGTATGGCGGCGAAGCAGCGATTGAGCTGATTGGCCGTGAAGAGAACATTGTGTTTGAAGTGCCAAAAGAGTTGCGTGTCGAAGTGCGCAACGTCCAGTAAGCGTTTGCTATCGAAACAGAATCAGGCCGACATCGTTCGGCCTTTTCTTTATCTGTCGTCGCCAAATAGACCACTTCCAGCAGGTGGGATTGCTTTTACTGATAATGTTTGGCGGCTGGCATAAAATTCTTATTATCCCTTTTTTATTGTGGCGTGACTGTTATCTGACCGTTAACCTGTTTACGCTTTGCATGCATAGATTTGTATCAGGAATGAATAATTATGAGTGATATCCGCATTGCTATCGTTGGTGCGCCAGGCCGCATGGGACGCAATTTAATTCAGGCTGTGCAGCAAGCGGAAGGTGTCGCGTTAGGCGCAGCACTGGCACGTAGCGGTTCTTCACTGCTGGGCGCTGACGCAGGTGAACTGGCTGGTATCGGTAAAACCGATATTAACGTTACCGATGATTTGCTGAAAGTGGTCAATGATTTTGATGTGCTGATCGACTTTACTCGGCCGGAAGGTACGCTGGAATACCTGGCATTCTGCCGCAAGCATAAAAAGGCGATGGTAATTGGCACCACCGGCTTTGATGAGGCAGGTAAAGAAGCGATTCGCGCCGCTGCCGAAGAAATTGGCATTGTGTTTGCCGCTAACTTTAGTGTTGGTGTGAACCTGGTGCTGAATCTGCTGCAGCAAGCAGCCAAAGTGATGGGTGACTATGCTGATATTGAAATTGTGGAAGCGCACCACCGTCATAAAGTTGATGCACCATCAGGTACAGCGTTAGCGATGGGCGAAGCAATTGCCGATGCGATGAACTGGAAATTGGACGAGCACGCGGTTTACGCACGCGAAGGCCATACCGGCGAGCGTCAAGCACAGACCATCGGCTTTGCTACCGTACGCGCAGGCGATATTGTTGGTGAACATACCGCGATGTTTGCTGATATTGGCGAGCGTGTAGAGATTACCCATAAGGCTTCCAGCCGCATGACCTTTGCTAATGGCGCAGTTAAGGCGGCAAGTTGGTTGAAGAACAAGAAATCTGGCCTCTATGATATGCGGGATGTGCTGGATTTATCGATGTTGTGAGTGTTGTGAACCATCGTGATGTGGTTATTTCAATCGGTAAGATGATGATTGAATAGGGCAATGTGATCATTGCCCTTTATTTTACTTATTAAAATGATGGCTTAATTGTATTTTTGTCTTTTGATGTCTATTTTTCAATGTTTAGTTCTATCAGGAGGTCAGTAAGATGCGATTTTTGACCATTTGGTCAAAAATTTATGCGCGGTAGCACGTGTTTGCGATTATTGCCGCTTAGCAACCGTTTATTTTCCTCACTTATCTCACTCTTTTATCGCCTTTCTCGCTTTTTAACATTCAACAGCCTTAAAAATACAAAAAAATAGCCACTCAGGGTAGACAAGCTGAAGGTCGATCATTAGAATGCGCGCAATTTGCCAAAATTCGAGCATTCAGGCGGATTTTGCATTGATTCGGGCATGTATTTTGAATTAATATGCAAATATTGTGACTGTTTATTCCCTGGAGGATGTTTTGATTAAGTCAGCGCTCTTGGTTCTGGAAGACGGAACCCAATTCCACGGTCGGGCCATCGGGGCAACGGGGTCGGCAGTGGGGGAAGTCGTTTTCAACACGTCAATGACTGGTTATCAAGAAATCCTCACTGATCCTTCCTATTCCCGCCAAATCGTTACCCTCACTTATCCCCATATCGGCAATGTTGGCGTTAACGCCGCCGATGAAGAATCCAGCCAAATCCATGCTCAAGGCCTCGTTATTCGCGACCTGCCGCTGATCACCAGCAACTTCCGTAGTGAAGAAAGCCTGTCAGCTTACTTGCAGCGCAATAACATTGTCGGCATCGCCGATATCGACACGCGCAAACTGACCCGTTTGCTGCGCGAGAAGGGCGCTCAGAGCGGCTGCATTATCGCGGGTGATAATCCGGATGCGGCACTGGCGCTGCAAAAAGCGCAGGCGTTCCCGGGCTTGAAAGGCATGGACCTGGCGAAAGAAGTGACCACGGCGGAAACTTACGCGTGGCAGCAGGGTAGCTGGACACTGGAAGGGGATTTGCCTGAGCAGAAAACGGCTGCAGAGCTGCCATTCCACGTTGTCGCCTATGACTTCGGCGCTAAGCGCAACATCCTGCGAATGCTGGTGGATCGCGGTTGCCGTTTGACGGTTGTCCCGGCAAAGACCAGCGCAGAAGAGGTGCTGGCACTCAATCCAGACGGCATTTTCCTGTCGAACGGTCCTGGTGACCCGGAGCCTTGCGATTACGCCATCAACGCCATTCAGGCCTTCCTGAAAACTGATATTCCGGTATTTGGTATTTGCCTCGGCCATCAGCTGCTGGCGCTGGCAAGCGGTGCAAAAACCGTGAAGATGAAACTCGGTCATCACGGCGGCAACCACCCGGTCAAAGATCTCGACAACAATGTGGTGATGATTACCGCGCAGAACCACGGTTTCGCGGTTGATGACAGCCAGCTGCCAGCGAATCTGCGTGTCACGCATGTGTCGCTGTTCGACCAGACGGTGCAAGGTATTCACCGCACAGATAAACCGGCCTTCAGCTTCCAGGGACACCCTGAAGCGAGCCCAGGCCCGCACGATGCGGCGACGCTGTTCGATCACTTTATCGAACTGATCGAAGCTTACCGTTCTAACGCGAAGTAATCAGGAGCCCACGATGCCAAAACGTACAGACATAAAATCCATCCTGATCCTTGGCGCTGGCCCGATCGTTATCGGCCAGGCATGTGAATTTGACTACTCCGGTGCACAGGCGTGTAAAGCGCTGCGTGAAGAGGGTTACCGCGTCATTCTGGTCAACTCCAACCCGGCCACCATCATGACCGACCCGGAAATGGCCGATGCGACCTATATTGAGCCGATTCACTGGGAAGTAGTACGTAAGATCATCGAAAAAGAGCGTCCGGATGCCGTTCTGCCGACCATGGGCGGCCAGACTGCACTGAACTGTGCGCTGGAGCTGGAGCGTCAGGGTGTGCTGGCTGAGTTCGGCGTCACCATGATCGGTGCGACCGCGGATGCCATCGATAAAGCCGAAGACCGCCGCCGTTTCGACGTGGCGATGAAAAGCATCGGCCTCGGCACCGCGCGTTCCGGTATCGCGCATACCATGGAAGAAGCACTGGCCGTGGCCGAAGATGTAGGCTTCCCGTGCATCATTCGTCCTTCCTTTACCATGGGCGGCACCGGTGGCGGTATCGCTTACAATCGCGAAGAGTTCGAAGAGATTTGCGAGCGTGGCCTGGATCTTTCCCCTACCAATGAGCTGCTGATTGATGAGTCGCTGATTGGCTGGAAAGAGTACGAGATGGAAGTGGTGCGTGATAAAAACGACAACTGCATCATCGTCTGCTCGATCGAAAACTTCGATGCGATGGGTATCCATACCGGCGACTCGATCACCGTGGCACCGGCGCAAACCCTGACGGATAAAGAATACCAAATCATGCGTAACGCCTCGCTGGCGGTACTGCGTGAAATCGGCGTGGAAACCGGCGGTTCTAACGTGCAGTTCTCGGTTAACCCAAAAGACGGCCGTCTTGTGGTTATCGAAATGAACCCGCGCGTGTCGCGCTCCTCGGCGCTGGCTTCCAAAGCGACCGGTTTCCCGATTGCAAAAGTCGCCGCGAAACTGGCGGTGGGCTTCACTCTCGATGAGCTAATGAATGACATCACCGGCGGTCGTACGCCGGCGTCGTTTGAGCCTTCAATCGACTACGTTGTGACCAAGATTCCTCGCTTCAACTTCGAGAAGTTCGCTGGTGCCAATGACCGCCTGACCACGCAGATGAAATCTGTGGGTGAAGTGATGGCGATTGGCCGCACCTTCCAGGAATCAATGCAGAAAGCGCTGCGCGGTCTGGAAGTGGGGGCAAACGGCTTCGACCCGAAAGTGGATCTGGATGATGCCGAAGCCCTGACCCGCATCCGCCGTGAGCTGAAAGATGCCGGTTCTGACCGTATCTGGTACATCGCGGATGCGTTCCGTGCCGGTATGTCGGTGGATGGCGTGTTCAACCTGACTAACATTGACCGCTGGTTCCTGGTGCAAATCGAAGAGCTGGTACGTCTGGAAGAGCAGGTTGCGCGTGAAGGTGTCAACTCACTGAATGCTGATTTCCTGCGTGCACTGAAGCGCAAAGGCTTTGCTGACGTGCGTCTGGCAAACCTGGCGGGCGTGGCAGAGAGTGAAATTCGCAAACTGCGTCAGCAGTTCAACCTGCACCCAGTCTACAAACGCGTAGACACCTGTGCGGCAGAATTCTCCACCGATACCGCTTATATGTACTCCACTTATGAAGAAGAGTGCGAGGCCAATCCAAACCAGGATCGTGACAAAATCATGATTTTGGGCGGCGGTCCAAACCGTATCGGTCAGGGTATCGAGTTCGATTACTGCTGCGTACATGCGGCACTGGCGCTGCGCGACGACGGTTACGAAACCATTATGGTGAACTGTAACCCGGAAACCGTATCGACTGACTACGACACCTCCGATCGTTTGTACTTCGAACCGGTGACGCTGGAAGACGTGCTGGAAATCGTGCGCATCGAGAAGCCTAAAGGCGTCATCGTGCAGTACGGCGGCCAGACCCCGCTGAAGCTGGCTCGTGCGCTGGAAGCAGCAGGTGTGCCCGTGATAGGCACTAGCCCAGATGCGATTGACCGTGCTGAAGACCGTGAACGTTTCCAGCAGGCGGTTGATCGCCTGAGCCTGAAGCAACCGGCTAACGCCACCGTGGCTACGCTGGAGCAAGCTGTTGAGAAAGCGGCAGGTATCGGTTATCCGTTGGTGGTACGTCCTTCCTATGTGCTGGGCGGTCGTGCGATGGAAATCGTTTATGATGAAATCGACCTGAAGCGTTACTTCCAGACCGCGGTTTCGGTTTCCAATGATGCACCGGTTCTGCTGGACCGCTTCCTGGATGATGCAGTGGAAGTCGACGTGGATGCGATTTGCGACGGTGAACGTGTGCTGATTGGCGGCATCATGGAGCACATCGAACAAGCCGGCGTTCACTCAGGTGACTCCGCTTGTTCACTGCCGGCTTATACGCTGAGCACTGAAATCCAGAACGTGATGCGTCAACAGGTCGAGAAACTGGCTTTCGAGCTGAACGTACGCGGTTTGATGAACGTGCAGTTTGCAGTGAAGGACAACGAGGTTTACCTGATTGAGGTGAACCCACGTGCGGCGCGTACCGTGCCATTCGTGTCTAAAGCGACCGGCGTACCTTTAGCGAAAGTGGCTGCACGCGTGATGGCAGGTAAAACCCTGGCTGAGCAGGGCGTCACGAAAGAAATCATTCCACCGTATTATTCGGTGAAAGAAGTGGTGCTACCGTTCAACAAGTTCCCGGGTGTTGACCCGATTCTTGGTCCAGAGATGCGTTCTACCGGTGAAGTGATGGGTGTCGGTCGTACCTTTGCGGAAGCGTTCGCCAAAGCGATGCTGGGTGCGCAGAGCAACATGAAGAAAACCGGTCGTGCGTTACTGTCTGTGCGCGAAGGCGATAAGAAACGTATCGTTGACCTGGCGGCGAAGCTGCAGAAGTTTGGCTTCGAGTTGGACGCCACACACGGCACCGCTGTGGTGCTGGGTGAGGCCGGTATCAACCCACGTCTGGTTAACAAGGTGCATGAAGGTCGTCCACACATTCAGGACCGTCTGAAGAATGGCGAATACACCTACATCGTCAATACCACCGCAGGTCGTCAGGCGATTGAAGATTCCAAACTGATTCGCCGCAGTGCACTGCAATATAAAGTGCATTATGACACCACGCTGAATGGTGGATTTGCTACCGCGATGGCGTTGAATGCAGATCCGACAGAGAAAGTGATTTCAGTGCAGGAAATGCATGCGCAAATCAAAGGTTAATCAATAAGTTGACCGACTGAAAACGGCTCCTTTGGGAGCCGTTTTTTTTCGCCTGTTTATCATTGGTTGAATAAGGTTATGTGTGAAAAATATATTGATTTGACATAGTTTTTATCAGTTGATGCGATAACGGTTACACCTCGGATTATCCGCACAAAATTATAAATACGATCCCGGTAAGCGCACCGTACTATCTTGAGCGCTCATCAATAGAGCGCTCACCTTAACTGGGATATAAAAATGAAAATGCGTGCTTTCACCCTCAGCGCAGTGGCTGCGTTATTAGTTGCTGCGCCTCTCGCCAGCCAGGCGGAAATTACCCTGCTGAAGCAGGATCCGCAGGCAGGCGATCCACTTAGTCGTCTTGATTTCAAAGTCGGCGGCAGTATTCGTCCTCAGTTCCAGCATCAGGCTGGCGTCAGTGATCAATCGTACAAGCGTAACGGCTACGATGGTGGTTCACGTTTCCGTTTCTCCGCGGATTACTACCTGTTTGATGACATCAGCTGGGTCAGCTACTACGAGCTGGGCGTGAACTTCCCGGCCTGGTGGGGTTGGGATAACCACTATGCCGATGGCCAGAACAACACCACGCGTCGTCAGCTGTACACGGGTCTGAAGAGCAAAACCTGGGGTCAGTTGACCTTTGGTCAGCAGAACAGCGTTTACTATGATGTGGTCGGCGCGAAGACCGATATCTGGGACTACGACATGCTGGCTCAGGCACCGGGCAACGGTATCAACGGTGACTACGACGGTTCATACCGTTCACGTAAGATGCTGAAGTACAAAAACACCTTCGGCGACGTTGATGTTTACGCTTCATACCTGTTTGAAGATAACAACTACCTGCCAGGCAACGGCCTGCGTTACAAGCGTAAAGGCGGCGGCTCACTGGGTGTGAACTATCACATCACCAAAGATCTGGCATGGGGCACGGCATGGAACTACACCCGTGCAGATATCCATAACCCAGGCACCGGTGAAAGCAAAGACTATGACCAGAACATCTACGGTACCGCGCTGAGTTGGACCCCGGATAACTGGACGCTGTCTGCAGGTGCAGGCTGGTATCAGAACTTCTCACCAACCAAGAAGAATACGGTTAACAATTACTTCGCGGATGATGCGTGGGGCGTGGAATACTTCGCCGGTTACAAATTCCCAATTGGCCAGTACGCGGTCAAATCTATCCAGCCTTACTTCATGGGCGACCGTCTGGAGTTCGTCAATGGACGTAACTACAAACGTATCGACAATGGCGTTGGTATCAGCACTAAACTGGATTACGGCTTCCAGGTGGACTACGAATACGTGATCACCTCAAGCACCGACAAATCACTGGGTAACATGAACCTGGTGCGTCTGCGCTACGATTTCTAATCGACGTTACAACGGCTCCTGCGGGAGCCGTTTTTCTTTGTCGCAGACAGTGCGGTTTTCTTTACACTCCATCACGTTAAAGCCTCATTTCACCCTGAGTTATAGCGTCCTGCCGGACTAATATGGCGTCTATTCCCAAGTATGGTGGGAAAGTCGGTGTAAAACTCTGTCCAATAACAAAAATGCGGTCGCATAGGAGCTTTACGCAAATAGCGGGGGCGGCCTATCGACGAAACTTTCGCCTTTACGTATCATTGCGCCAATTTTTTTCCTGTAGGTCTTTTAACATGATTAGTCTGATCGCAGCACTGGCAGCCGATCGCATTATTGGTATGGAAAATGCCATGCCATGGAACCTGCCCGCTGATTTGGCGTGGTTTAAACGTAATACGCTGAATAAGCCGGTGATTATGGGGCGTCTGACCTTTGAATCAATCGGCCGCCCGCTACCGGGACGTTTAAATATTGTGGTGAGCAGCCAGCCGGGCACCCATGAAGGCGTGACCTGGGTGACTTCGCTGGACGAAGCAGTGAAAGCGGCGGGAGACGTGGAAGAGGTCATGGTGATCGGTGGCGGTCGCATTTACGAACAGATGCTGGCGCGCGCCGATCGTTTGTATCTCACACACATTGATGCCGAAGTCGAAGGTGACACCCAATTCCCGGATTACGAGCCGGATGAGTGGCAATCGACCTTTAGCGAGTTTCATGACGCCGATGCACAAAACTCGCACAGCTACTGCTTTGAGATTTTAGATCGCCGTTGATGTTTATCCCGGCACCCATCAATGTGCCCCTGAGAAAATCGTCTCATTTCGTCGTGGTGTTGCCCTACAGGGCGACCGGGAAATCTCAGAACCACCCTTTATGGCGAACAAAAAAAGCCCCGCACGTTGCGGGGCTTTTTGTTTATGACATATCGCTCAATGGCGGATGTACGCTGGCGGCACTCTCTGCCATCGCCTTTTCGCGGTTGGAGGCCTGCAAATAATAGCGTTGCGATTCCCAGTGCAGCAGCGTCAGCGTGCCGCCCCAGCAGCAACCGGTATCCAGGCCGATAATGTGCTCAGGCGTCCCCTTGCCCTCCAGTGAAGCCCAGTGACCAAACACCTGCGTGTAGTCGCTGCCGATCTTGCCGGGAACAAGGAACCAGGGTTTCAGCGGCGGTGGAGCAGAGTTGGGGGCTTCTTTGCAGATCATATCCAACTGACCGTTGGGGAAGCAGAAGCGCATACGCGTCAGGGCATTGGTACTGAAGCGCAGACGCGCCAAGCCGCTCAATTCCGGCGCCCAGTTGTTCGGCATGTCGCCGTACATCGCATCCAGGAACAGCGGGTAGGTGTCGCTGGCCAGCACGGCTTCAACTTCACGCGCACAGAGTTTTGCCGTGTCGAGATCCCACTGCGGTGTGATACCCGCATGAGCCATCAACAACTTTTTCTCTTCATCCACTTGTAGCAGCGGCTGGCGACGTAACCAGTTGATCAGCTCATCCGCGTCCTGCGCCTCTAACAATGGCGTCAGACGATCTTTAGGTTTGTTACGGCTGATGCCCGCATAAACCGCCAGCAGATGCAGATCGTGATTGCCGAGCACCAGTCGTACGCAATCTCCCAGCGATTTCACATAGCGCAGCACATCCAGCGAACCCGGGCCACGCGCCACTAAGTCGCCGGTTAGCCAAAGCTCGTCTTGCTGCGGATCGAAATCAACCTGCGCCAGCAGCGCACGTAGCTCGTCATAACAGCCGTGAATATCGCCAATCAGGTATGTACTCATTACGTCAGTCCGATCAAAACGCGCCGCCCGGACTGGCCGGGCGGAGGGGGATTAATGTATGTGGGTTTGCACGGCGAGTCGGAACACCGGAATGTCGACGTGAAATTCTTCACCTTCATCGTCGATCATCACATAGTGACCTTGCATGGTGCCCATAGGGGTTTCCAGAATCGCACCGCTGGTGTACTGATACTCACCGCCAGCGGCAATGTGCGGTTGCTCGCCAACCACACCTTCCCCCTGAACTTCAGTCTCACGACCGTTGCCATTGGTGATAAGCCAGTAGCGACTATGCAGTTGAACGCTATTTCGTCCCAGATTACGTATGGTGATGGTGTAGGCAAACACGTAACGATCCTCGTCGGGCAAGGATTGTGATTCCACATATTGACTCAATACATGAATACAGACGCGGGCCAGTTCACTCATACACTTATTTCTCCGGGGTTTCAGCCTGATGATTGCCCAGCCAGTTCGCCAGTTGGCAATACTGTGCCACGGTGACATTCTCAGCACGCAGCGAGGCATCAATGTTCAGTTCATCCAACGCACCCGCAGTAAACATATGTGCAAGGCTGTTACGCAGGGTTTTACGGCGTTGACCAAAGGCTTCAGTGGTGATGCGGCTCAGCAGGCGAATATCGCTCACCGGATAAGGTGGTTCTGGGTAAGGCATCAAACGCACCACGGCGGAATCAACTTTTGGCGCAGGCGTGAAGGATTCGGGTGGAACTTCCAGCACCGGAATCACCTGGCAATAGTACTGCGCCATCACGCTCAGGCGGCCATACGCTTTACTGCCTGGTCCGGCAACCAAACGGTTTACCACTTCTTTCTGCAGCATGAAGTGCATGTCTTTAATCGAACCAGTATAGCTGAAAAGGTGGAACATCAGCGGGGTCGAAATATTGTACGGCAGGTTGCCAAAGACACGTAGTGGCTGACCTTTCTCTTGCGCCAGCGCCGAGAAATCGAAAGTCATGGCATCTTGCTGATAAATGGTCAGCTTCGGTCCGAGGAACGGATGGGTCTGCAAACGTGCAGCCAGATCGCGGTCCAGCTCTACAACGGTCAGTTCATCGAGGCGTTCGCCCACCGGTTCAGTTAAGGCACCCAGGCCGGGACCAATCTCCACAATCGCTTCTCCCTTCTGCGGGTGAATAGCGGAGACAATGCTGTCGATAATGTACTGATCGTTCAGGAAGTTCTGCCCGAAACGTTTACGGGCAAAATGCCCCTGATGGACGCGATTATTCATTACTGCTCTTGATCATAGTGATGGCGAGATTAAGCGCCGTGATAAAGCTGCCCGGTTCCGCCTTGCCCTGGCCGGCTAATTCCAGCGCGGTACCATGGTCGACAGAAGTCCGGATAAAGGGCAGGCCAAGGGTGATATTCACCGCGCGACCAAACCCCTGAAATTTTAGCACCGGTAAGCCCTGATCGTGATACATCGCCAGGACCGCATCGGCATGCTGTAGGTACTTCGGCTGGAACAGCGTATCAGCCGGTAATGGGCCGGTAAGCTGTATACCTTGCTGACGCAGTTCGTCGAGCGCCGGAATGATAGTATCAATTTCTTCACGGCCCATATGGCCGCTTTCGCCCGCGTGCGGATTCAGGCCGCAGACAAAGATATGCGGATGGGGTAAACCGAACTTCTGCTGTAAATCCTGATGCAGAATCGTAATCACCTCATGCAGGCTGTCGCGAGTAATCGCATCAGCGACATCTTTTAACGGCAAATGCGTAGTGGCGAGCGCGACGCGTAACTCTTCGGTGGCCAGCATCATCACCACGCGATCGCCACCGGCACGCTCGGCGAAGAATTCGGTATGACCGGTAAACGGAATGCCGGCGTCATTGATGACGCCTTTGTGCACGGGTCCGGTAATCAACGCAGCAAATTCACCGTTTAGGCAACCGTCGCAGGCACGCGCCAGCGTTTCCAATACGTAATGCCCATTCGCTACGGTTAATTCACCAGGCGTGACCGGCTGCGCGGTATCAACCTGCAGCAGCGTTAACGTACCGGCCTGCTGTACTTGTGCCGCAACACCCGGTTGGTAATCGCGCAGCGTAAGCGGTAAGCCCAGTTGCTGGGCTCGCTGACGCAGCACATGGCCATCGGCACAGACCACCAGTTCAACTGGCCAGTCGAGCTGAGCCAGTTGAACGGTGAGATCAGGACCAATCCCGGCGGGTTCGCCGGGGGTGATCACGACACGATAATTACTGACCATTGTTGTCCAGAATCTTCACGTAAGCACTGGCGCGTTGTTCCTGCATCCAGGTTTGTGCTTCTTCGGCAAATTTACGGTTAAACAGCAGACGATAAGCACGCTCTTTCTGCGCCGCATCGGTTTTATCAACCTGACGGGTATCCAGTAACTGAATCAGATGCCAGCCGAAGGAGGAGTGTACCGGCTCACTGACCTGGCCTTTTTGCAGCTTCAGCAGCGCATCACGGAAGGCAGGATCGTAGATTTCAGGCGTTGCCCAGCCGAGATCACCACCCTGGTTAGCAGAACCCGGATCGTCAGAGAACTGTTTTGCCGCCGCAGCAAAGGTGGTTTTGCCACTCTTGATGTCAGCCGCGATCTGCTCGATCTTCGCTTGTGCCTGCGCATCAGTGAGGATCGGAGAAGGCTTCAGCAGAATATGGCGTGCATGCACTTCGGTGACAGAGATGTTTTTACTCTCACCGCGCAGATCGTTCACTTTAAGAATATGGAAGCCAACACCAGAACGTATTGGGCCGACGATGTCGCCCTTCTTCGCGGTGCTTAACGCTTGCGAGAACAGGGTCGGCAACTCTTCAATTTTCGCCCAACCCATGTTGCCGCCTTTCAGCGCCTGCGGATCGGCAGAGTAGGTCACTGCCATTTTGCCGAAATCGGCACCGCTTTTCAGTTGACCGACCAATTGACGCGCCAGCGCTTCCTGATCGTCAACCTGCTGCTGCGTAGGGTTTTCTGACAGTGGCAGCAAGATCTGGCTCACGTTCAGTTCAGTGCCCTGAGTATTCTGTGAACCAATCTGCGTTGCCAGCGTATCGACTTCCTGCGGCAGGATGGTGACACGGCGGCGCACTTCGTTATTACGCACTTCAGAGATCAGCATTTCCTGACGGATCTGCGCACGGTAGGCGTTGTAGTTCATTCCGTCATAGGCCAGGCGGCTGCGCAACTGATCCATGCTCATCTTATTTTGTGCGGCAATATTCTGGATTGCCTGATCCAACTGCTGATCGCTGACCTGCAGGCCGGCTTTCTCGCCCATCTGAAGAATGATGGCATCCATGACCTGACGCTCAAGGATCTGATGACGCAAGGTTTTGTCATCAGGCAACTGTTGATGAGCTTGCTGCGCCTGTGATTTCACGGTGCGCATCATGTTATCAACGTCACTTTCCAGTACCACGCCGTTATTCACGACGGCAGCAACTTTATCAAGCTCTTGTGGGGCTGCGAACGCAGTGTTAGCGGTGATCGCTACACCAAGAATCAGCATTCTCCAGTTCTTCATACTTTATCCATTGTTGTTTCCGCACTGCGGGATAGCCTGTCAAACATCACAACATCAGAAAGCGCGCTGGTAAGGGATGATGCCCTGACGCAGCATTTCATTGGTGCCTAAGCCATAGTTAGAACTCAGACCACGTAGCTCAATGTTGAATGAGATTTGGTTGTCGTACTTACTGTCGTTGTTTTCCCAACCGTTGATCTTGCGCTCGTAACCCAGACGAATGGCGTAGCAGCACGAGCTGTACTGCAGGCCAACTAACTGCTCAGCAGGGCGACTGTTGCGGGTATCGTAGTAATATCCGCCCACCAGTGACCAGGCATCGGCAATTGGCCAACTCGCGGTTGCGCCAACTTGTGAAATCCCGTTTTTGTAGATCGGGTTCGTCAGCAAGCTGGAGTTGTTCAACGCCTGCGCCACGTATTCCGGGCTGCTGTAGCGATAGCTCAACTGCACCATACGATCGGCATCCTGACGGTATTCCAGGATGGCGTTGCCTTGTGCAACGTTATCGAGACGGGTGTCATACTGCAGACCGCCACGCGCGCCCCAGCGATCGCTGATTTTCCAATAGGTATCCCCGGCCCACACCAGGCTGCCGGTATCATCCTCATCACTCGTCTGGTTTACGCCGGTACGAGACGGGGTAAACGAGTAGATTTGACCCACAGAAACGTTAAAACGTTCAACCAGATCGTTATCATAAATTCGTGTGGTCACACCGGTTGAGACTTCGTTAGCCGACGCGATACGATCCAGGCCGCTATAGGTACGATCGCGGAACAGGCCGGTGTAGTCAGTTTGCAGCAGCGTTGAGTCGTACGGATAGATATTGCTCTGGTTACGGTACGGGACATAAAGGTACTGCACACGCGGTTCCAGCGTTTGCGTGTAACCTGGTTCCCAATCCATATCGCGGTCAAATATCAGACGGCCATCCACTTTGAACTGCGGCAGAGTGCGGTTGACGGAGCTATCTAATTGATTACCGTTGCTGGAAATATTAGAGATTTCGTTATTGTTATAACGATCAATATTGTCCTGCTGGTAGTGCGTAGCGAGGAACTTTGCTTCGGTATCCAGGCTGGCCCAGCCATTTGACAGCGGTAAATTTAACGTCGGTTCAATGTGAAGACGCGTTGCTTCAGGCATTTTGCTATTCACGTTGGTGAATTTCACTGCCTGAGCGTAGATGTGGCCATCAAATGGTCCAATATCGTTCTGATAGGCGTTCAGGTCGAGCTGTGGCATGGCACGATAGACGTTGGTCGAATCTGTGTTACCAAACACCTGGAAATCTTTGGTCGACAGCGTGGCGTCCCAGTTGGTGTCCGCGTAGCCAAAGCTGAATTTCTGCGTCGCATAACCGTCAGTAGAGTTGTAATACTTCGAGTCGAGATCGTTGAAGTAATACGGGTCACTTACCTTGGTGTAATTGGCATTGAAGCGCCAGTGCTGCTCATAGACACCAGCATGCTGCCAGTAGAACAGCCAGCGATCTGAGTTATCATTTTCGGCGATGCCACGCACCGCTTTGTCGTTGTCGTACTGCTTATCGGACGGCAGATAATCCAGTTCCATCAAACCGGCACCAAACACGGTCAGATAGCGGAATTCGTTCTGCAATTGCAGACCACGTTTGCTCATGTAATGCGGCGTAATGGTGGCATCGGCCTGTGGCGCGATGTTCCAGTAATACGGCAGCATAAATTCGAAGCCGTTGTTACTACCGTACTTCGCATTCGGGATCAGGAAACCGGAGCGACGGCGATCGCCAATCGGTAACTGCAAATATGGGCTGTAAAACACCGGCACATTGCCGAGTTTAAAGCGGGCGTTCCAAATCTCCGCCACTTCTTCCTGACGGTCCTGGATCACTTCAGAACCGACCACGCTCCAGCTATTAGAGCCGGGCAGGCAAGAGGTGAAGCTGCCGTTTTCCAGAATGGTATAACGGTTGTCGCCACGCAGTTTCATCTGATCGGCAACGCCACGGCCCTGACGGCCCACCATCTGGT
This sequence comes from Pantoea sp. GL120224-02, assembly GCF_900215395.1. Classification (NCBI taxonomy): domain Bacteria; kingdom Pseudomonadati; phylum Pseudomonadota; class Gammaproteobacteria; order Enterobacterales; family Erwiniaceae; genus Pantoea; species Pantoea sp. GL120224-02. The sequence goes on from NZ_OBEC01000005.1 coordinate 254,859, forward strand.
AATCACCGTTCCACACGTTGGTGTCTTTGGTGTTCAGATTGGACCACGCTTTCGGACCTTTCAGGATGACCTGGTTGTCGTCATAGTGCACATTACCCAGCGCATCCACGGTACGCGCTGGCGTGGTCTGTCCATCCTGCTGACGCTGATGCAGTTGCATCTCATCGGCACGTAAGCGGCTGTTGCCCTGCTGCACATCAACATTGCCCGTGAATACCGCGTCATTCGGGTAGTTACCCTTGGCCGAGTCAGAGTTGATGGTGACAGGCAGGGAATTGGTGTCGCCGCTGACCAGCGGACGGTTATAGCTCGGCACGCCCAGCATACATTGCGACATAAGATCGTCGGCGAATGACTGCTGACTGTAGAGCGCTGCACCAATCATGGTTGCCAGCAGGGTAGGTATCTGTTTTTTCATACGCGGTTCGGGATTTCCATGAGAACGGGCATCATGCCGACAATCGGCTCAGAGACTAACTTACTGCCCGGCGTTGTGCCAGTGTTAATCCTTGTCTGATCGCGTTGCTGTTAGGCACTGAAGTAAATGAAAGGTATGATAATGCAATTTTCAGCCGCAAGCATGGCGAATTGAGGAGTTTATGCGCTACTGGGGAAAAGTTATTGGTCTGGCTCTCGGCTTACTTTCCGGAGCAGGCTTCTGGGGCATTGTACTGGGTCTGATCATTGGTCATATGTTTGACAAAGTGCGCAGCGTAAAAGGACAGGGCTATTTCGCCAATAATCAGGCGCGACAGACGCTGTTTTTCAGTACCACTTTTCAGGTGATGGGTCATTTGACCAAGTCAAAAGGGCGCGTCACCGAGGCAGATATCCAGATTGCTTCCTTATTTATGGATCGTATGCAACTGCATGGCGATGCCCGCATGGCTGCGCAGCGTGCTTTCCGCGAAGGCAAGCAAAGTGACTATCCGCTGCGGAATAAATTGCGTGAACTGCGCAGCGCCTGTTTTGGTCGTTTTGATCTGATTCGGATGTTTCTGGAAATTCAGATTCAGGCGGCATTTGCTGACGGTTCGCTGCATCCCAATGAACGCCAGGTGCTGTATGTAATCGCGGAAGAGCTGGGCATTTCGCGGGCACAGTTCGATCAGTTCCTTCGCATGATGGAAGGTGGGCAACAATTTGGTGGCGGTGGCTCCTCTTATGGTGGTGCTTATCAACAGGCGAAACGCGGACCGACGCTGGATGATGCCTGTAGTGTGCTGGGGGTAAAAAGCAGCGATGACAGCACCACCATTAAACGCGCTTACCGTAAGCTGATGAGTGAGCATCATCCGGACAAACTGGTGGCGAAAGGGTTACCGCCAGAAATGATGGAGATGGCGAAGCAGAAAGCGCAGGAGATTCAGGCGGCTTACGATTTGATTCGTAAGGAGAAAGGTTTTAAATAGCCTGGAACGTTAAGATTGAATTTGAAAGGGCCGTCATGACTGACGGCCCTTTTTTATGACCTGCAGATTAAAAATCTGCTGGCTGCTTAAACGTCATGCTGTTGCCAAACGCCGGATGGGTAATGGTTAATGACTCCGCGTGCAGTTGCAGACGCGGCGCCATGCTCAGTGCTTCTTCATGGGCATAAAAGCGGTCGCCCAAAATCGGGTGACCCAGCGCCAGTAGATGCACGCGCAGCTGGTGCGAGCGGCCGGTAATCGGCTTGAGCCGCACGCGGGCGCTGTTGCTCGCTTCGTATTCCAGCACCTGATATTCGGTCTGAGCGGCTTTACCGTTCTCGAAGCATACCATTTGCTTAGGGCGATTAGGCCAGTCGCAAATCAGCGGCAGATCGATCAATCCCTCTTCCGCCGCAGGATGGCCCCACACGCGTGCCACATAATACTTTGACGGCTCACGCTCGCGGAACTGCCGCTTGAGCTCTCTTTCCGCAGCCTTATTCAACGCCACCACGATCACGCCGCTGGTGGCCATATCCAGGCGATGCACCGATTCCGCCTGAGGGAAATCACGTTGAATGCGCGTCATCACGCTATCTTTGTGCTCCTCCAGGCGACCAGGCACCGACAACAAGCCGCTTGGCTTGTTGACCACCATAATGTGCTCGTCCTGATACAGAATATGTAGCCAGGGGTCGAGCGGCGGATTGTAGGCTTCCATCAACATGTCGTAGTGGCCTTCAGCAATTATTGGTGCGTGACAACGATCAGACGCAGCGCGTCCAGACGCCAGCCCGCATCACCGAGGCTCGCCAGCACCTGCTCGCGATTGCTTTCCAGCGCTTCAACCTCATCATCACGGATGTTGGGGTTGACCGCTCGCAGCGCTTCAAGACGTGATAGCTCGGCACTCAGCTTCTCATCCGCCTCGACTTTCGCCGCTGCGATGATCGCCTGTGCTTCCGGAATCACCACTTTTTCGGCCTGGGTCAGAATCTCGTGCACTTCCTGCTGCACTGCGTTAACCAGTTTGCTACCGGTATGACGATTCACGGCGTTTAACTGGCGGTTAAAGCTTTCAAACTCCACTTTGCCTGCCAGGTTGTTGCCCGCACGATCCATCAGCAGACGCACCGGCGTTGGCGGCAGGAAGCGGGTGAGTTGCAGGCTTTTCGGAGCCTGCGCTTCAACCACGTACACCATCTCAACCAGCAGCGTCCCAACCGGCAGCGCTTTGTTCTTCAGCAGTGACAATGCACAGCTGCCGGTATCGCCGGACAGGATCAAATCGAGACCATTACGGATCAGCGGATGTTCCCAGGTGATGAACTGGGTGTCTTCACGCGACAGCGCCTGGTTACGGTTGAAGGTCACGGTACAGCCATCTTCCGGTAAACCTGGAAAATCCGGCACCAGCATATGATCGGATGGCGTCAGCACGATCAGGCTGTCACTGCGGTCTTCCTGGTTGATGCCGACGATATCGAACAGGTTCAGCGCGAAGTTAACCAGGTCGGTGTCGTTATCCTGTTCGCCGATAGCATTCGCCAGCGCCTGCGCTGCTTCGCCGCCGTTGGAGTTCAGCTCCAGTAAGCGGTCACGACCCTGCTCCAGCTGCGCTTTCAGCGTGTCGTGCTGTTTGCGGCTCTCTGCAATAAATTCATCCAGCCCCTGTGGATTCTCAGGTGCGGCGAGGTATTCGATTAACTTGCTGTATTCGCTGTCATAAATGGCGCGTCCAGTTGGACAGGTATGCTCAAACGCATCCAGGCCCTCGTGGTACCAGCGCAGCAGCACCGCCTGGGCGGTTTTTTCCAGCCATGGCACCAGGATCTGAATGTCGTGCATTTGGCCGATACGGTCGAGACGGCCAATACGCTGTTCCAGCAGATCCGGGTTAAACGGCAGGTCGAACATTACCAGACGGCTGGCGAACTGGAAATTACGGCCTTCAGAACCGATCTCCGAGCACAGCAGTACCTGTGCGCCTTCTTCTTCTGAGGCGAAGAACGCCGCAGCGCGGTCGCGTTCCAGAATGGATAATCCTTCGTGGAACACTGCAGCACGAATACCTTCGCGCTCGCGCAGCACCTGCTCCAGTTGCAGCGCAGTGGCAGCCTGAGCGCAAATCACCAGTACTTTCTCTTTACGGTTGCTGGTCAGGTAACCCATCAGCCACTCTACGCGCGGGTCGAAGTTCCACCAGGTACCGCTATCACCTTCAAATTCCTGATAAATCTTTTCCGGATACAGCATGTCACGCGCGCGTTCTTCTGCGCTCTTGCGTGTGCCCATAATGCCGGAAACTTTAATCGCGGTTTGATACTGCGCAGGCAGTGGCAAACGAACCTGGTGCAGTTCGCGTTTCGGGAAGCCCTTCACGCCGTTACGGGTGTTACGGAACAGCACGCGGCTGGTGCCGTGGCGGTCCATCAACATCGAGACCAGCTCTTTGCGTGCGTCTTCTTTGCCTTCACGATCGCTGTTCGCCACCTGCAGCAGCGGCTCGATGTCCTGTTCACCGATCAGGTCATTGATCAGGTTCATCTCTTCATTGGTGATCGCCTGATCGGCCAGCAGCGAACTCACCGCATCGGCCACCGGGCGATAATTCTGCTGCTCAGCCACGAACTGGCTGAAGTCGTGGAAGCGATTTGGATCGAGCAGACGTAAACGGGCAAAGTGACTTTCCAGACCCAGCTGTTCCGGCGTGGCCGTCAGCAGCAGCACGCCCGGCGTTTTTTCCGCCAGCTGTTCAATCACCTGATATTCACGGCTTGGCGCATCTTCGCTCCAGGCAAGATGGTGGGCTTCATCGACCACCAGCAGATCCCAGTCGGCATCGGCCAGCAATTCAAGACGCTGCTTGTTACGGCGTACGAAATCCAGTGAACAGATAATCAGCTGTTCGGTTTCGAAGGCGTTATCGCTGTCGTGCTGGGCTTCGGTGTAGCGGTCGTCATCAAACAGGGCAAAGCGCAGGTTGAAGCGGCGCAACATCTCTACCAGCCACTGGTGCTGCAGCGTTTCCGGCACCACGATCAGTACGCGATCGGCACGACCGGCCAGCAACTGTTGCTGAATAATCATCCCGGCTTCAATGGTTTTACCCAGGCCCACTTCATCCGCCAGCAACACGCGTGGCGCATGACGACGGCCAACATCATGGGCGATATGCAGCTGATGCGGAATCAGGTTGGTGCGCATGCCGCGCAGGCCGCTGATCGGCAGGCGATACTGCTCACTGTGGTATTTACGCGCACGGAAGCGCAGGGAAAAACGGTCCATACGGTCGAGCTGACCGGCGAACAGGCGATCCTGAGGCTTACTGAACACCAGTTTGCTATCCAGCATCACTTCGCGCATCACCACGCCGCTTTCTTCGGTGTCGAGACGCGTGCCGATGTAAGTCATTAATTCGTTATCGTTGCGGACTTCATCGACGCTCATCTGCCAACCTTCGTGGTTGGTGATGGTGTCGCCCGGATTGAAAATCACACGGGTGACGGGAGCATCATTACGGGCATACAGGCGGTTTTCGCCGGTTGCCGGGAACATCATGGTGATCATGCGCGTATCGATCGCCACCACCGTTCCTAATCCCAGTTCACTTTCCGTATCACTAATCCAGCGCTGACCCAGTGTAAAAACCATATATTTTTAGCTCGACTCTCTGACATGCCATAAAGAAGTTCACCTGCTCTCAGGCAATACATCACCGCCAAACGAGAGTTTGGTCAGAGTGTCTATGCGGTGAGAAACAGGAAGGGCGCTATGGTACTGGATGGCAGGGCATTCGTCACCTGTCAAAAAAGCCCCAGCTGCCCGGTGATAAGTGTAGCAAAGTCATCGCCGACGAAGGGTAAAATGCCATCTGCCACCGGTTGTAACTGTTTGGTGACATAGTGATCATAGTCGAGCGGCGTGGTGCGCGCTTCCAGCGGTTCCGGGCCAGCGGTCGCCATCACATAGCGAATGTACCCGCCATTTTGATGCTGTAATGGACGCTGTAATTTCCGATTTTGCTCATCGGCGAGGCGAGCCGCGCGTACATGGGGTGGCACGTTTTTTTCATAATCTTTTAACGGGCGGCGCAGGCGCTTTTTGTAGACCAGTAATTCATCCAGTTCGCCCGCCAGCAACTGCGCCACGGTCTCACGGATATAATCCTGCCATGGCTCACCACGGAAAATTCGGCCATACAGATTTTGCTGGAACTGCTGCGCCAGCGGTGTCCAGTCGGTGCGCACTGACTCCAGCCCTTTAAACACCAGCCGTTCTGTTCCGTCGCTGCGAATCATGCCGGCGTAGCGCTTTTTACTGCCTTGTTCAGCACCGCGAATGGTGGGCATCAGGAAGCGACTGAAATGGGTTTCGTACTCTAATTCCAGTGCGCTCTCCAGCCCGTAAGTCTGCTGCAGATGTTGCTGCCACCACGCATTGACCTGTTTAGCCAGACGATGACCAATGGCGGCGGCCTCCGCCTCGCTATGCGCGCCTTTGAGCCAGACAAAGGTGGAGTCGGTGTCGCCATAAATCACATCAAACCCTTCGGCTTCAATCAGCTCGCGTGTTTGCTGCATGATGGCGTGGCCACGCAGGGTAATAGAAGACGCAAGGCGTGGATCAAAGAAGCGACAGGCGCTGGTGCCAAGCACGCCGTAAAAGGCATTCATGATGATTTTCAGCGCCTGTGACAAAGGCTGATTGCCGTTGCGTTTAGCCGCTTCACGCCCTTGCCAAATCTGCTCCACAATCGCTGGCAGGCAATGGGTTTGGCGTGAGAAGCGCGCATGGCGAAACCCGGGCACGGAATCGGCATCGTCTGGATGCGCCAGCCCCTCCACCAAACCGACGGGATCGATCAGAAAGGTGCGAATAATGGAGGGATAAAGGCTTTTGTAATCGAGCACCAGCACCGAGTCGTACAGGCCGGGCCGTGAGTCCATCACATAACCGCCGGGGCTTGCTTCGGGTGCCACTTCACCAAGGTTAGGTGCCACGAATCCTGCGCGATGCATACGCGGAATATAAAGATGACCAAACGCCGCCACCGAACCGCCGTGACGATCGACCGCCAGGCCATTGACCGTGGCGCGTTCCAGCAGGAACGGCATGATGGCAGTGTGCTGGAAAATACGCGTCACCAGTTCGCAATCTTTCAGGTTGTACTTCGCCAGCGCGGGTTTGTCATGGGCAAAACGCCAGTTGATCTCCTCCATGCGCTGCCACGGGTTGTCGATGTCTTTTCCTTCGCCGAGGAGCTGGCGTGACACCGCCTCAAGACTGAAAGAGGGAAAGTCCCAGAATGCGGATTTCAGCGCTTCAATACCATCAATCACCAACCGCCCGGTGGCTTGTGCGAAGAAGACGCCAGGCTTAAAGCCGTGCTCGCGCCACTCCAGCGCCTGATTTTGGCGTCCTAAGCGCAGCGGAATGCCATAACGATCGGCGTGTTTTTGCAGGACGCGCAGATCGAACTGCACTACGCTCCAGCCGATGATCACGTCAGGGTCGTGGCGGGCGAACCAGCCATTGAGCTGTTCCAGCAGCTGCGGGCGGTTATCCACATAGATGAGATCGAAATCGAGGGTGCTGGCGTCGCCATTGGGCGGACCCAGCATGTAAACCTGGCGCTGACCGCAGCCCTCCAGCCCGATGCAATACAGCTCACCGTGTTCCGTGGTTTCGATATCCAGCGAAACCCATCTTAGCTGCGGGCGGTAATCTGGATGCGGTTTCAGGCGAGCATTGACCACGCTATCGCCGCGCACCTCGCCGCTGAACCACACCGGCGCAGTGATGAAACGCTCCATCAAATAGCGCTCTGGCGGGCGGATATCGGCCTCATACAGCGCGATGCCATTTTCTCGCAGTCGCTTTTCCAGGTATTGCAACTGGCGATGGCTGCGGCAATAGAGACCAAAGACCGGACGACGGCGGAAATCTTTCAGCTCGAGTGATTGCACACGAATATGCCGCTCGTCACGGATCAACGCTTCGGTTTGCTGGCGGAACTCTTCTGGAATGAAAGCCACGGACTCTTGTGCCGGTAGCACCAGCCGCTGTGGACCCTCATCAGTCGCCAGCCACAGCACCACTTCGCTGCCGGTTGGGGTATCTCGCCAGTGGCGGGTAAGCAAAAAACCTGCGCGTGGTTCGGTCACGTGAACTCCGGGAAATGAATTGCCTGAAGTATACCATGGATGTTTATACAGTGCCTGTGTGTGGCGACATTGTCAGTACTCTGTCAACATCGTCCTACAATTCTTGCCTTGACGGTTTGGCGCTGGCTCCGGACAATCCAGCCTCTATATTCCGCAGAGGATAGTTATGGAAGCCTGGATTGAACATCTGTTTTCGCAATCGCTGGAGTACGCGCTGATGGCCGTGGCGCTGGTGACCTTCCTTGAGTCACTGGCGTTCGTGGGATTGCTGTTGCCAGGAACCGTATTAATGGCCAGCCTTGGGGCGCTGGTGGGCAGCGGACAGATTGGCCTTTATCCTGCCTGGGCGGCGGGTTTTGCCGGTTGCCTGATTGGTGATTGGGTCTCGTATGGCATCGGCTGGAAGTTTCAGGGGCCATTACACCGCTGGAAATATCTGAAAAAGTATCAGGGCCTGCTGAATAAAACTGAGCACGCGCTGCATGAACACAGCATGTTTACCATTCTGGTGGGGCGCTTCGTCGGCCCGACGCGTCCGTTGATTCCACTGGCGGCGGGCATGCTGGAGCTGCCGGTGCGCAAGTTCCTGCCACCTAATCTGATTGGCTGTATTCTCTGGCCGCCGGCTTATCTGATGCCGGGTATCCTCGCCGGTGTGGCGATTGATGTGCCGCAGGCCTCGCAAGGCGGCCATTTTAAGTGGCTGCTGTTGCTGGTGGCTTTGCTGGTGTGGATGGGATTCTGGCTGATGTGGCGCTGGTGGCGCAGTGGCAAAACCACTGATTGGGCGACGAAATATCTGCCGCAGGCGCGTTTGCGCTGGCTGGCACCGCTGGCGGCGGCTATCGGCGTGGCGGCATTTATCGCCATTCAGTATCACCCGATGATGCCTATCTTCCGCCAGCTATTGTGGAAGGTGTTCTTCGCTTAAGGCTTTTTCACGCCAAGGATGGTAGCCGCTTCACTCTCTCCACTGATCAAGCTCGCCGTGCTGCCATCCCAGTAAATCCGCCCATCGACCACCACCAGACTGCGCGGCGCAATTTGCTGGGCGTCTTCCAGGCTGTGCGACACCATCAGCAGCGTGATATTGCGGCTTTCACACACCGTACGCACCAGTTGCAGCATCTCACCGCGAAGCGCCGGATCGAGCGCAGAGAAGGGCTCATCGAGCAGCAGGATCGGCCGATCGCGCAGCAGGCAGCGCGCTAAGGCCACGCGCTGGCGTTGACCGCCGGAAAGCTCAGCTGGCAAGCGGTTCAGCATCTCGGCTAATCCGGTCTGCTCAGCGATGGCGGCCAGCAGTTGCTGCTGTTCCCACGTCAGTTTCAAGCCTGGATGCAAGCCTAATCCCATATTTTGCTGCACCGTCAGGTGTGGGAAGAGGTTGTTCTCCTGAAACAGCATCGACACCGGCCGCGCCGACGGCACGCTGCGCGTGTGATCGACGCCATTCATTATCAGGGTTCCCTGACTCACTGGCAGAAACCCGCCGATCAAGCTGAGCAAGGTGCTTTTGCCTGCGCCGCTGGGACCAAGGATTGCCAGACGTTCACCCGCCTGGGCTTCAAAACGGAAGCGCATCGGCAGATGCTGGTAAAGGTAAGTGAGATTATTCAGTGTCAGCATGACGACCCGGCAGTTTTTCCATCAGAGTAAAGAGCAACAGGCACAGCAATAACAGTAGCAGTGCGGTTACGGCACCGTCTGCGCCGCGATAGGCACCAATTTGCTGGAACAGATAGAACGGCAGCGTACGGAAATCGGCGCTGCCAAACAGGGCCACCACGCCGAAATCACCAATCGACAGCACGCAGGCAAACGCCAGCGCTTGTGCAATGGGCCGCTTCAGCGCGCGCAGTTCAATCAGTTTCAGGCGATTAATACCAGCAATGCCCAGTGATGCGCAGAGCGGGGTGTAGCGAGCGCTGATATCGCGCATCGGGTTCTCCAGTACCTTCATCGCATAGGGGATGGCAATCAGCGCATTGGTGAAAATCACTAAGCCATCGGCGCGCTGCGGCAGGCCGATGGTGGCGTTGAACAGCAGGAAAAAGCCGCTGGCCAGCACGATGCCGGGCATCGCCAGGATCAGCATACCGCTTAGCTCCATTGCCTGTGCCGCAACGTTGCGCTGACGCTGACGCAGCTCGCGACTGCTCCATAGCAACATGATGGTCAGCACCACGCACAGCAATCCGGCGTCGATGGCGATGCGCAGTGAAGTGAAGGTCGCTTGCCATAACGCGGGCTGTTGCAGGGCACCTGCAACACCACCGCGCAAGCCATCAACGATCACCGCAGCGAGCGGCGGCAGCAACAGCAGTAGCGCACAGACAATCAGTAGCGTGTCGCCGATCCGGGCATGCCAGCAATCCTGCGGATCACGCCAGCGACGAATATTTTGGCTGCCGGTAGGGATGGCTACACTGAAACGTTGGCTGAGCAGCACCAGCAGCAAACAGCATCCGAGTTGTAACAGTGCCAGTAGCGCCGCACGGCTGGGATCGTAATCAAAACTCAGCGCCTGGTAGATGGCCAGTTCCAGCGTGGTGGCACGCGGTCCTCCGCCTAATGCCAGTACCGTGGCAAAGCTGGCGAAGCACAGCATAAAAATCAGGGCTGCGGTGGGCAGAATCTGGCGCCGCAGCCATGGCCATTCGACTAAACGAAACAGATTCCAGCCGCGCATACCAAGTTGGGCGGCTAACTGACGCTGCTCGCCGGGAATACTTTCCAGCGCCTGTAACAGCATGCGGGTGGCGAGGGGCAGATTGAAGAACACATGTGCCAGTAAAATGCCCTGCAAGCCATAGGGCGAGAAGGTGTAATCAATGCCAGGCAGGCTACAGAGGTACGCCAGCCAGCCGTTGCGACCGTAAACACTGAGCAAACCAAATACGGCCACTAAAACCGGCAATACCAGCGTCATGGCACACAGGCGCAGCAGCAGATTACGTCCCGGAAAGCGGCGACGATACAACGCACGTGCCAGCAGAATCGACGGCAGCACCGAGAGCAGGGCAGATAAAAGCGCCTGCTCAAACGAGAAGGCCAGGACGTGGTGCAGATAATTGTCTGACAGCAGGGCGCGCCAGTCAGTGACCGGCGCCGCCATCACTAAGGCGCCAAACGCCAGCAGTGCCACTGCGCACAATAGCAGCGCAACGGCACTTCCAGGAATTAACCAGGCTGGCATTAACGGCTAACGGCTTGTTGCCAGGTACGAATCCAGTCCGCGCGATGATCGGCCACTTCGGCTGAGCTGTATTGCAGCGCATTCGCCGGCACGGTCAGAGACTGATAACCGGCAGGCAGATCGCTTTTGATCACCGGATACATCCAGTTGCCGGTCGGAATGGTCTGCTGGAAGGCTGGCGATACCATAAATTGCATAAACTGCTGCGCCAGTTTGGGCTGTTTGCTGCTAGCGAGCTGTGCAGCCACCTCCACTTGCAGATAATGGCCTTCGCTAAACGGCGCAGCGGCGTAGTTATCTTTCTTCTCTTCGATGATGTGATATGCCGGAGAGGTGGTGTAACTCAGCACCAGATCGCCTTCGCCTTTCAGGAACAGGCCATAGGCTTCGCTCCAGCCCTTAGTGACGGTGACCGTTTTCTGTGCCAGCTTCTGCCAGGCGTCAGGTGCTTTATCGCCATACACTTTTTGCATCCACAGCAGCAGGCCTAATCCCGGTGTGCTGGTGCGTGGATCTTCATAGATCACACGCCACTTTTCCGGGCTTTCAACCAGTTCTTTCAGGCTCTTCGGTGGGTTCTTCAGCTTGTTTTTATCGTAGACGAAGGCGAAGTAGCCGTAATCGAACGGAACGAAGGTGTCGTTATGCCAGCTATCAGGCAGTTGCAATTGACTGGTGTCGACGGTGCTTTTCGCGAACAGGCCGGTTTTTTCGGCGGCTTGCACGAGATTGTTATCGAGGCCCAGCACCACATCGGCTTTGCTGTTTTTGCCTTCCATCCGCACGCGGTTGAGCAGCGACACGCCATCTTCCAGCGCCACATAGTTCAGTTCGCAGCCGCACTCGGCTTCAAAGGCTTTTTTGACGGCAGGGCCGGGGCCCCAATCTGCAGAGAACGAGTCGTAGGTGTAAACGGTAAGAACAGGCTTGACAGCCAACGCCGGGGCAGAGATCAACAGCAACACGGGCAAGACTTTGTTTAACACTTTGCGCTCCTTGAGGAGAAGATAAAGTTGAGTCGCAAAGGATCTGAGTTATCGCTCATCTCAAATCCCTACGCCGGTATGAGCCGGATCAGGTTCGACGGGTTTCTCTCAGCCCAATACCAGGGCACCCCGTTGAGAACGGCTTATTTTAGACACTTCTGTGACAGCGCGAAAGTGTCACAGCTCCGGTGGTGCAAACCAGGCCGATTTGAAGTCAAACCAGCCGAGCGTATTGAGCCGCACACCGCGCATACTGCGCTGGCCTTCCAGCAGTAACCAGTGATGGAAGAGCGGATGAACAAAGTCGCTGTTCACCAACTGCTTACTCCAATCGGCTAAGGATAAGTTTTTTTGCCGCCACTGCTCCGCATCGGCATGCCAGTTAATCGGGACGCAGTGGTGCATTAGCGGCAGCTCGTAGAGTTGGGCAAACAGCGCGTACTCCAGTGGCAGCGTGAAGTTCACACTGCCGAGCCAGATGTCACTCTCTCCTTCACCTTCGAACCACTCTTCGTAGCTCAGCTCGCGCGTGATCAGCTCAACGCCCTGTTCAGCCAGCAGCGGGCGCAGGGCGTTAGCAATCCCTTCATGCTCAACATGATGGCTGTACCAGCTGATGGTCAGTTGCGTGAGTCCATCGGGCTTTTCGGCTGGGGTGAGATCGCGGCGATGATGCCAGCGCGGTAAGAAACCGTATGCAGGGAACCAGTAGCGCTGATAGCCCACACCCGCATGGTTGAGCAGGGCAATCGGGTTAAGCAGATAGCTCACCCAGCGTCGAAAATGGGCATCCTTACCACGCTCTGAGCGCTGGTCGAACAGCAGGAAATAGCAACCTTCTTCCAGACGGCTCTCTTCGGATTTCTCATCGGCGGTTTCCCCCTGCAGCTTAACGCCGGCATACACCAGCTCGTCGCTGATTTCCGGCAGCACCCAAATCGACACGTCATCAATCAGCGCGCGATAGCCAAAATAGTCATCAAAGGCGGCGATTTTCAGCTGCGTCTGCTGATTGCGTACCACGCTGTAAGGACCGGTGCCGATGGGTTGACGGGCAAAATGGCGCAACGTCGGCCATTCGCGCGGCAGGATCATCGCGCTGACGCTGGCCAGCAGCCAAGGCAACCAGCTATCGGGCTGTGACAGATGAATATCCAGCGTCCAGGGCGCGGGAGAGTGCAGTTTGTCGATATGCGAGAACAGCGGCTGACTGCGTACACGTTCCAGTGAAGCGATGATGTCTTCCATCTCCAGTTCACGTCCGTGATGGAAGCGAATCGCGGGTCGTAAAAAGAAGCGCCAGTGGAGTGGGGAGGTTTGTTGCCAGTGATGGGCGATATCCGCTTCGATTTCCCCCTTTTCCTCATTTATTCGCGTCAGGCCGTTAAAGATTTGTCGCGCCAGATGGGTTTCCGAACGACGCAGCGGCGAGCCCGGCAGCAGATTGGGCAGCGGACGGTAATAGAGCACGCGCAGGATGTGCTTGCCCTGGCGGAAACTGCGCCCGAGATGCGCCGCAATCATCTGCCGCACCTGATTCTTATCGCCCACCAGTTGCACCAACTGATCTATGCGGTCCTGCTCCAGTAGATCCTCGGCGCGCTGCTGCTGCAGTGCTAAGCCGGTGTAATTGAAGCTCAGGGTCGAACGCTTACCGCGCCCGGCTTCTGCCTGCCAAATCAGCCAGCCCGCATCCTGCATGGCATTCAGCAGGTTACGCATATGGCGCCGCGAGCAGTGCAGTCGTTCAGCCAGAGCGCTTAAGGTGGTTTCCTGATCCAGCCCCTGGCAGCTTTGCCACAGGCGGATGAACTGCTGTTGCAGTCGCGCAGAGGACATAAAAGGGGAACTCCTTCTCAGAATCGCTCAGTTTTTCCTGCCCCATATTAGAGGCATACTGCAAGGCAATGGAAGAGCGGGAGGCATTCAGCAATGAATGGCGCTCTGCCAGCGGTTCCACCGACGTGGAGCCTTTTCTGAGTAGGGTGCATTTCACCGCCAGCAGCGTTTTCTCTGCTGGCTTTTTTCGTTTTGCTGTGAAATCTTCTACCCTCTTTGTCTTAGCCTCATTTCTCCGCAAAGGGATTTCTGCATGAAATCGCTGTTAACGCGCCAGCGTCGTATCAATCCGGTTTATCTCTCTTTTATGGCGGTGTCGTTTATGACCGGTGTCGCCGGTGCGTTGCAGGCACCCACGCTGAGTCTGTTTTTGACGCGCGAAGTGCAGGTGCGACCGTTTTGGGTCGGGCTATTTTTTACCATCAACGCGATTGCCGGGATTGTGATTAGCCTGCTGATGGCGAAACGTTCGGACAATCGCGGCGATCGTCGCAATCTGATCCTGTTTTGCTGCCTGATGGCGGTACTGAATGCGCTGCTATTCGCCTTTAATCGTCATTACCTGACGTTGATCAGTGTGGGCGTGTTGCTGTCAGCGCTGGCCAGCGTGGCGATTCCGCAGATCTTTGCGCTGGCACGCGAGTATGCGGATCAGTCGGCGCGTGAAGTGTTGATGTTCAGCTCGGTGATGCGTGCGCAACTGTCGCTGGCATGGGTGATTGGCCCGCCGCTGTCGTTCGCCTTAGCGCTTAACTATGGCTTCGTGACGCTGTTCTGCGTGGCGGCGGCGATTTTCCTGCTCAGTATGCTGCTGATTTGGCGCACTCTGCCTTCAGTGCCGCGCGTGGCCGCGACGCCAGAGCAGGTGCTGACCCAGCTCAGTCCGTGGAAAGATAGCCAGGTGCGAATGCTGTTTATCGCCTCGGTGGTGATGTGGGCGTGCAACACCATGTATATCATCGATATGCCGCTGTATATCAGCTCCACGTTGGGGCTGCCGGAAAAACTGGCGGGCTTACTAATGGGGACGGCCGCAGGATTGGAAATTCCCATCATGCTGCTGGCTGGACACTACGCCAAGCGCTTTGGTAAGCGCAAGTTGGTGCTGTTAGCGCTGGTGGCGGCGATCCTGTTCTATCTCGGACTGGTGTTGTTCCAGTCGCGCATGGCATTGATGGTGCTTCAGCTGTTCAACGCGGCGTTTATCGGCATCGTCGCGGGAATTGGCATGCTGTGGTTTCAGGATTTGATGCCGGGACGCGCGGGCGCAGCGACCACGATGTTTACCACCTCGATATCGACCGGTCTGATTATCGCGGGATTGATACAGGGCACGCTGAGCGAGCGCTTTGGCCATGAATCGGTGTACTGGCTGGCATTAGCGATGGCGGTGGTGGCGTTGGGGCTGGCGTCGCGCGTGCGTGATGCCCAATAAATAAAAAGTCGCCCGCAAAGGCGACTTTATAAACATCCAGTGCGTCTCTATTCGGTGCGCATTCAAACGCACCGAATAGGGCATTAACGCAGGAATGCTGGCTGAGTGGTCTCGTAGTTGGAGATGGACGCTTCGTGTTGCAGCGTTAAACCAATGCTGTCGAGACCGTTAATCATGCAGTGACGGCGGAAGCTGTCGATTTCAAAGCTGTAAGACTTATCACCGGCCGTGACGGTCTGGGCTTCCAGATCCACGGTAAAGGTCACGCCTGGCTGCGCGGCCACCAGTTTGAACATCTCATCCACTTCTTCATCGCTCAACTTCACCGGCAGCAGCTGGTTGTTAAAGCTGTTGCCATAGAAAATATCCGCGAAGCTGGGTGCAATCACCACGTGGAAACCGAAATCGGTCAGGGCCCATGGGGCGTGCTCACGTGATGAGCCGCAGCCAAAGTTTTCACGCGCCAGCAAGATGCTGGTGCCTTTAAATTCCGGCTTGTTCAGCACGAAACCTGGGGTAGGCACGGTGCCCGCATCATCTTCGAAGCGCCAGTCGTGGAACAGGTGCGCGCCAAAACCGGTGCGCGTCACTTTCTGCAGGAACTGTTTTGGAATGATGGCATCGGTATCGACGTTCGCCGCATCCAGTGGCGCCACAATTCCGGTGTGTTGGGTAAATTTGTTCGCCATGGCTTAAGCTCCCTGAGTCAATTCACGAATGTCGGCAAAACGACCGGTTACTGCCGCCGCTGCAGCCATCGCCGGGCTCACTAAGTGAGTGCGACCGCCACGGCCCTGACGACCTTCAAAGTTACGGTTACTGGTGGAGGCACAACGCTCGCCTGGGTTCAGACGGTCATTGTTCATCGCCAGACACATGGAGCAACCCGGCAGACGCCATTCAAAACCGGCTTCGAGGAAAATCTTATCCAGACCTTCTGCTTCGGCTTGCGCCTTCACTGGGCCTGAGCCAGGGACGACCATGGCAACAACGCCAGGTGCGACTTTGCGGCCTTTAGCGATGGCTGCCGCAGCGCGCAAATCTTCAATTCGTGAGTTGGTGCAAGAGCCGATAAAGACTTTGTCGATAGCGACTTCAGTCAGTTTAATACCCGGCTGCAAATCCATGTAAGCCAACGCTTTCTCGGCAGAAGCACGCTCAACCGGATCGGCAAAGGATTGCGGGTTGGGGATCGCCTGATCCACCGCCATCACCTGGCCTGGGTTGGTGCCCCAGGTGACCTGCGGCGCGATATCGGCCGCGTTCAGGGTGACAATGGTGTCGAATTTGGCATCGCTGTCGGACTTCATCGTACGCCAGTAAGCGACGGCTTCATCCCACTGCTCGCCCTTAGGTGCGAACTGCTTGTCTTTCAGGTAAGCGAAAGTGGTGTCATCCGGCGCGACCAGGCCCGCTTTGGCACCCATCTCAATCGCCATGTTACACAACGTCATGCGGCCTTCCATGCTCAGCGCTTCAATCGCCGGGCCACAGAATTCCACCACGTGGCCGGTACCGCCGGCGCTGCCGGTTTTACCAATAATCGCCAACACGATATCT
This sequence comes from Pantoea sp. GL120224-02, assembly GCF_900215395.1. Lineage (NCBI taxonomy): Bacteria > Pseudomonadati > Pseudomonadota > Gammaproteobacteria > Enterobacterales > Erwiniaceae > Pantoea > Pantoea sp. GL120224-02. The sequence continues at coordinate 271,457 of NZ_OBEC01000005.1, forward strand.
TTCGCCGTAATACCCGGGGCCGCTTCGCCCAGCACTTCAATCTTCATGGTTTTGGCACGGCCCTGCTTCAGGGTCTGCGTGGCAAACACATGCTCAACTTCGGAGGTGCCGATACCGAATGCCAGCGAACCGAATGCGCCGTGGGTCGCGGTGTGGGAATCACCGCAGACGATGGTCATGCCTGGCAGCGTCATCCCTTGTTCAGGCCCGATCACGTGCACGATGCCCTGGAACGGGTGATTCAGGTCATACAGCTGAATGCCGAATTCAGCACAGTTCTTGATCAGCTCTTGCATCTGAATACGCGCCATCTCACCCGACGCGTTAATGTCTTTGGTCTGGGTAGAAACGTTGTGGTCCATGGTGGCGAACGTCTTCGACGGCTGGCGCACTTTGCGGCCGTGAGCGCGCAGGCCATCGAAGGCCTGCGGTGACGTCACTTCATGGATCAGATGGCGATCGATGTACAGTAACGGGGTTTCGTTTGGTGCTTCGTGGACGACATGTGCATCAAATAACTTCTGGTATAAGCTTTTCATTTTATTATTTTTCCTCAGCGATGAAACCGGCAATGATGCTGCCCATTTCATCTGTGCTCACAGCTGGGCCGTTACCGGCTAAATCGCGGGTACGATGGCCCGCTTCCAGCGCACGGCTGACCGCACGCTCGATACTGTCTGCAGCTTCAGCGGCATTCAGGCTGAAGCGCAACAGCAGAGACAACGAGAGAATCTGAGCAATTGGGTTGGCAATGTTCTGACCGGCGATATCGGGCGCAGAACCGCCCGCAGGCTCATACAGACCGAAACCTTCTTCATTCATGCTGGCAGAAGGCAACATGCCCATGGAACCGGTGATCATCGCGCATTCGTCTGACAGGATGTCACCGAACAGGTTAGAACAGAGCAGCACGTCAAACTGTGATGGATCTTTAATCAACTGCATGGTGGCATTATCGATGTACATGTGGCTCAACTGCACATCCGGGTAATCTTTTGCCACTTCATTAACGATTTCACGCCACATCACTGAGGTCTGCAGCACGTTGGCTTTATCCACTGACGTCACTTTGTTACGACGCTTGCGTGCGGCTTCAAAGGCGTTGCGTGCAATACGCTCGATCTCGAAACGGTGATACACCTCGGTATCAAATGCACGCTCATGTGGACCGCTACCTTCGCGCCCTTTCGGCTGACCAAAGTAGATGCCGCCGGTTAATTCACGCACGCACAGGATGTCGAAACCGCGTGCGGCGATGTCGCTGCGCAGTGGGCAAAACGCTTCCAGGCCTTTATATAAGGAAGCGGGGCGCAGGTTGCTGAACAACTTGAAGTGCTTACGCAGTGGCAACAGTGCACCACGCTCAGGCTGGCCCGCTGGCGGCAGGTGTTCCCATTTTGGACCACCGACAGAGCCGAACAGAATCGCATTCGCTTGCTCTGCACCGGCAACGGTGGCAGGCGGCAGCGGTTCACCGTGACGATCGATGGCGATACCGCCAACATCATATTCGCTGGTGGTGATACGCATGTCGAAGCGCCCGCGAATGGCGTCGAGAACCTTGATAGCCTGCGCCATCACTTCCGGGCCGATTCCGTCGCCTGGCATTACCGCAATATGATAAGACTGAGTCATAGTTACACCGTTTCCTTCTGATCTTTAAATTTACGCTGCAATTCTTTTTCTACCTGTTTGGCGCGCCAGATGTTGTTCAGGGCGTTCACCATCGCTTTAGCAGAAGATTCGACGATATCGGTCGCCAGGCCAACGCCATGGAATTTACGACCGTTGTAGTTCACCACGATATCAACCTGGCCCAGCGCGTTCTCGCCGTGGCCTTTCGCGGTCAACTTGTAGTTCACCAATTCTGCTTCAAAGTCGGTGATGCGGTTGATGGCCTGATATACGGCATCCACCGGGCCGTTACCGGTCGCGGCATCGGCTTTGGTCTCTTCGCCACAGCCCAACTGCACCGACGCGGTGGCAGTGACGCTGGAACCGGTCTGTACATTAAATTCGTTCAGCTGGAAATATTCTGGCTCTTCATTCTGTTTGTTGATGAACGCCAGCGCTTCCAAATCGTAATCAAATACCTGGCCTTTCTTGTCGGCCAGCTTCAGGAAGGCATCGTACAGAGCATCGACGTTGTAGTCGGAATCTTTGTAGCCCATCTCTTCCATGCGATGTTTCACCGCAGCACGGCCTGAACGTGAAGTCAGGTTCAACTGAATTTTGTGTAAGCCGATCGATTCTGGCGTCAGGATTTCGTAGTTTTCGCGGTTCTTCAACACGCCATCCTGGTGAATACCAGAGGAGTGAGCAAACGCACCCGTACCCACAATCGCTTTGTTGGCTGGAATCGGCATGTTGCAGATTTGGCTGATCAACTGGCTGGTGCGGTAGATTTCCTGATGATGGATATTGGTGCGCAGGTTCATGATCTGCTGACGGGTTTTAATCGCCATAATCACTTCTTCCAGCGCACAGTTACCGGCACGTTCGCCCAGGCCATTGATGGTGCCTTCAACCTGACGCGCACCTGCTAACACCGCTGCTACGGCATTGCCGGTTGCCATGCCCAAATCATCATGGGTGTGAACAGACAAGATAGCTTTATCGATGTTCGGTACGCGTTCGCGCAACTGGCTGAAGATGTTGGCGTACTCGTGCGGCAAGGTGTAACCAACCGTATCCGGGATGTTGATGGTGGTCGCGCCGGCGTTGATCGCGGCTTCCACTACGCGGCACAGATCGTCGATCGGCGTACGGCCACCGTCTTCGCAAGAGAACTCAACGTCATCGGTGTAGTTGCGCGCACGTTTAATCGAGGCTACTGCGCGGTCAATCACATCTGGCAAGGTACTGCGCAATTTGGTGGCGATATGCATTGGCGAAGTGGCGAGGAAAGTATGAATGCGGAATGCTTCAGCCACACGCAAAGCCTCGTAGGCGGCATCAATATCCTTATCCACGCAGCGGGCCAGGGCAGCAACGCGGCTGTTTTTCACCGAGCGCGCGATGGTTTGCACCGATTCGAAATCGCCAGGCGAAGAGATAGGGAAACCGACTTCCATTACATCCACGCCCATACGCTCCAGCGCCAGGGCGATCTGCAGTTTTTCTTTAACACTCAGGCTGGCCTGTAATGCCTGCTCGCCGTCGCGCAGAGTGGTATCGAAAATAATAACTTGCTGGCTCATGGTCATCTTCCTTTTGCTTTAACTCAACTTCGCCGGTGTAACGAGCATAAAAAAACCCGCGCATCGGCGCGGGTTCTTTAAACTTCTTCAGGTTCGAATCAGTGATTGATTCCACCCACAAGTCTACCGCGCAAACTGAATGCGTTTAGTAGTAGACCGAGTAGGCGGAAAGAATGGAACATGAATCAAACCTCGTAAATTTTGTGCTGCACATATTGATACTGGGATTACTGTGGGAAGTCAACCCTAAGTGAAAGGGTATTTCTTTTGTCCTTTAAGGGCGATCTGCTGCGAATATCCCGCTATACAGAGCTTTGGCATTAATTAGCTGCATGCATAATGGCTTAAACAGCCTAAAAATTTTTTATAAAAACGAATTAATTTTAAGTTGTTGAATTTAATGTATTTAATCTGATTTTTGGCACAATTTTAAAAACAAGATTTGGCGGGTAGCTTAGCACAATGTCATGCAAGAAGCGGATTTTGAAGTTAATCACGCCAGAAAGTAATATTCAGGAAAAATTGTGGGCTAACCGGCCAGGCAATATGAAAATCATATTTCTTAGAACACGCTGCAAATAATCATGAAACCAGCATTTTCATCTGTGGTTGTGGGATGGCATTAGTTTAATCCTCGCGAGCGATTATCACGTGTCAGTGCCTTTTGTGCCGAAATAAGCCTGTCGCAGCCTCCTGTCGTTTGCAGGCCGGGTTTTCTGCGGTTATGGTAATCGACCTACTCTTAAAAGAATCAACTCAAGTAGATTCCCTGTACCTGGAAGGCAGAAATGAATTCTGTCATCTGAGCATAAACATAAGGTTTTGATCTTAACTGGCGAATACGGGGCTGGGTGCCAGTGGCGCAGGGGCAATGCGCGTCACGGGATCCGGTTCCTCAAGCCTGGAGGCAGAAAATGGAGATGTTGTCAGGAGCCGAAATGGTCGTCCGTTCGTTAATCGATCAGGGCGTTAAGCAGGTATTCGGCTATCCGGGCGGAGCAGTGCTCGACATTTACGATGCGCTGCAAACGGTCGGTGGTATTGACCACGTATTAGTGCGTCACGAGCAAGGCGCTGTGCATATGGCAGATGGTCTGGCACGCGCGACCGGCGAAGTCGGCGTGGTGCTGGTCACCTCAGGTCCAGGCGCCACCAATGCCATTACCGGTATTGCGACGGCCTATATGGATTCGATTCCGATGGTGATTCTGTCGGGTCAGGTGCCGTCTTCACTGATCGGCTACGATGCGTTCCAGGAGTGCGACATGGTCGGGATTTCCCGTCCGGTGGTCAAACACAGCTTCCTGGTGAAAAACGCCGAAGAGATCCCAACCGTGCTGAAAAAAGCCTTCTGGCTGGCAGCAAGCGGCCGCCCAGGCCCGGTGGTGATCGACCTGCCAAAAGACATTCTTAACCCAGCGAACAAACTGCCGTACGTCTATCCTGAGTCGGTCAGCATGCGCTCTTATAACCCGACGATTCAGGGGCATAAAGGACAGATTAAGCGTGCACTGCAAACGCTACTGGCCGCGCATAAGCCGGTGATTTATGCCGGTGGCGGTGCGATTATGTCCGGCTGTGAGGCGGAGCTGCTGCAGTTAGCTGAACAGCTGAATATTCCGGTCACCATGTCACTGATGGGCCTCGGCGTGTTCCCTGGCACGCATCGCCAGAGTGTAGGCATGCTGGGTATGCACGGGACTTACGAAGCCAATATGACCATGCACAATGCCGATTTGATTTTCGGCATTGGTGTGCGCTTCGATGACCGTACTACCAACAACCTGGCGAAATATTGCCCGAACGCCACCATCATGCATATCGACGTCGATCCGACCTCGATTTCCAAGACCGTCAGCGCCGATATCCCGATTGTCGGTGATGCGAAGCAGACGTTGTCGCAGATGCTGGAACTGCTGGCGCAAAGCGATGCGAAGCAAGAGCTGGATAGCCTGCGCGACTGGTGGCAGACCATTGATGGCTGGCGTAGCCGTAAGTGCCTTGAATTTGATCGCACCAGCGACAAGATCAAACCGCAGGCGGTGATCGAAACCATCTGGCGTCTGACTAAGGGGGATGCGTACGTTACCTCTGATGTCGGCCAGCATCAGATGTTCGCCGCGCTCTATTATCAGTTTGATAAGCCGCGTCGCTGGATCAACTCCGGTGGCCTTGGCACCATGGGCTTCGGCTTACCGGCTGCGCTGGGGGTGAAAATGGCGCTGCCGGATGAAACCGTCATCTGCGTGACCGGTGATGGCAGTATTCAGATGAACATCCAGGAACTGTCGACCGCACTGCAGTACGATTTACCGGTGCTGGTGCTGAACCTCAACAACGGTTTCCTCGGTATGGTGAAACAGTGGCAGGATATGATTTATTCCGGCCGCCACTCGCAATCCTACATGCAATCTCTGCCTGACTTTGTGCGTTTAGCCGAAGCCTACGGACACGTGGGTATTTCCATCGCGCACCCCGCTGAGCTGGAAGAGAAGCTGCAGCTGGCATTGGATACCCTGGCGAAAGGGCGTCTGGTGTTTGTTGATGTGAATATCGACGGCAGCGAGCACGTTTACCCGATGCAGATTCGCGGCGGTTCGATGGATGAGATGTGGCTGAGCAAAACGGAGAGGACTTAATTATGCGTCGTGTGTTATCGGTACTGCTGGAAAATGAATCCGGCGCATTGTCTCGCGTGGTGGGCTTGTTCTCACAGCGCGGCTACAACATCGAAAGTCTGACCGTTGCGCCGACCGATGATCCAACGCTGTCACGCATGACCATTCAGACGGTCGGCGATGAAAAAGTACTGGAGCAGATTGAGAAGCAACTGCACAAGCTGGTGGACGTGTTACGTGTCAGCGAGCTGGGGCAGGGGGCTTACGTTGAACGTGAAATCATGCTGGTGAAGATTCAGGCAAGCGGGTATGGCCGTGAAGAAGTGAAGCGCAGCGCGGAAATTTTCCGTGGCCAGATTATCGATGTGACGCCAACGCTGTACACGGTTCAGCTGGCAGGCACCAGCGATAAACTCGACGCCTTCCTCAACACGGTACGCGATGTTGCTGAGATCGTTGAAGTGGCGCGATCAGGGATTGTGGGCGTGTCACGTGGCGATCGTGTGATGCGTTAATTCCGCAGAGTTATCATCCTGCTTCCAAGCTAACCCGGCGTAATGCCGGGTTTTTTTTATTTAATGCGCTTGTGAGTGCTGCCCGATAAAAGCGGTTGCTCAGCGTAGTGTTCTGCGGTTAGATGTTACAAATGTTTTACCCATAGCTACTCTGCGGACATTTGCCCAGCCCTGGCTTATCAGAATTAAGGTGTCATCGTGAAACTGGATGAAATTGCGCGCCTGGCGGGCGTGTCGCGCACCACGGCCAGCTACGTTATCAATGGCAAAGCGCGGCAGTATCGTGTCAGCGACAAAACCGTCGAAAAAGTGATGGCGGTGGTGCGTGAACATAATTATCACCCCAATGCTGTTGCGGCAGGCCTGCGCGCCGGACGTACGCGTTCAATTGGTCTGGTGATCCCGGATCTTGAGAACACCAGTTACACGCGCATTGCCAATTATCTGGAGCGCCAGGCACGTCAACGTGGCTATCAGCTGCTGATTGCCTGCTCGGAAGATCAGCCTGACAATGAAATGCGCTGTATTGAACATCTGCTGCAGCGCCAGGTGGATGCGATCATTGTTTCGACCTCGTTGCCGCCAGAACACCCGTTTTATCAGCGCTGGATCAACGATCCGCTGCCGATTATCGCGCTGGACCGTGCGCTGGATCGTGAACACTTCACCAGTGTGGTCGGTGCCGATCAGGACGATGCGCATGCTCTGGCGGCTGAATTGCGTCAGCTTCCGGTGAAAAATGTGCTGTTCCTTGGGGCCTTGCCTGAGCTTTCAGTCAGTTTCCTGCGTGAAATGGGCTTTCGCGATGCGTGGAAAGACGATGAACGCACGGTGGATTACCTCTACTGCAACAGCTTTGATCGCACTGCGGCTGCCACACTATTCGAGAAATATCTCGAAGATCATCCGATGCCGGATGCGTTGTTTACCACCTCATTCGGTCTGCTTCAGGGCGTGATGGACATTACCCTAAAGCGGGATGGCCGCCTGCCCACTGACCTGGCTATCGCCACCTTTGGCGACCACGAATTACTGGACTTTTTAGAGTGCCCGGTACTGGCGGTGGGGCAGCGACATCGCGATGTCGCCGAGCGCGTGCTGGAATTAGTTTTGGCCTCGCTGGATGAACCGCGCAAACCGAAGCCGGGATTAACCCGTATTCGCCGCAATTTATTTCGCCGTGGTCAGTTAAGTCGCCGCACTAAATGAAATCGCGGGCAGATCGCTGCCCGCACTTATTAATCATCCAGATATTTTTTGCCATAGGACTGGGGTAAAAAAGCGTAAATAGTCACCACTTTCCCTAACGAATTAACTGCGCTGAATTTTCTTATTTGTTTACATCTTCAGCAATGACGCGTAGCAGAGCTGGCGCGATGGTGCTGGGCTTCCTTTCAGAAATCCCCTAAAATGCAGCCGCTGTCGCATATCCCGGGATAATTATCTTTTGCGATTAAAACGCTTTATTTTTCGCCATTTTTCAAATCGTGAAAATTTTTATTCCATTATTCATCAGGTTAATTTTTTATTTTGCCATTCATTCCCCTAAATTACCCTCCACTAAATAATTCTTACCCTTGTAAAGAGTGATATTCACTTGTCGTTGCGGCTTGACAAGGATTTCATAGGCTCCGTAAACTCGTTTCGTGGTAAAAAGTGGGATAAAGTGGTGAAAACGGGTGATTGGGGGGTAGGACTGACATGTTCCGAGGAGCAACGTTAGTCAATCTCGACGGCAAAGGCCGATTGGCGGTACCAACACGCTATCGTGAATTGCTTGTCGCGGAGTCTCAGGGGCAAATGGTGTGCACCATTGACCTCCACCAGCCATGTCTGTTGCTTTATACCCTGCCCGAATGGGAAATCATCGAGAAAAAACTGGCGCGCTTATCCAGCATGAATCCGAACGAACGTCGCGTGCAGCGACTGCTGTTAGGACATGCCAGTGAATGCCAGATGGATAATGCAGGTCGTTTGTTGCTGGCGAATACGCTACGGCAACATGCGAGCCTGACCAAAGAAGTGATGCTGGTTGGACAGTTCAATAAGTTTGAGCTGTGGGATGAACAGACCTGGTATCAACAAGTTAAGGACGATATTGACGCAGAACAGTCGGCTCAGGAGCCTTTATCTGAGCGGTTGCAGGACTTGTCGCTATAGCTATGCAGGATAATTTTAAACACACCACAGTGCTACTGGATGAGGCGGTTAACGGCCTCAATATCAGGGAAGACGGCATTTACATTGACGGCACTTTTGGGCGCGGCGGTCACTCACGTCTGATCCTTTCGCAACTGGGCGAGAAAGGGCAGTTACTGGCGATCGATCGCGATCCGCAAGCCATAGCCGCTGCAGCTGAAATTCAGGATCCACGTTTTTCGATCGTGCACGGACCCTTTTCGGCGCTCGCAGAGTATGTCGAAGCGCGTGGTCTCACCGGTAAGATCGATGGCGTATTGCTCGATCTTGGCGTGTCATCACCGCAGTTGGATGACGCAGAGCGCGGTTTCTCGTTTATGCGTGATGGGCCACTGGATATGCGTATGGACCCGACACGGGGCCAGTCTGCAGCAGAGTGGCTGATGAACGCCGAGGAAGCCGATATCGCCTTCGTCATCAAGACCTACGGTGAAGAGAAATTTGGCAAACGTATCGCACGCGCCATCGTCGAGCGTAATCGTGAACAGCCAATGACGCGCACCAAAGAGTTAGCCACCGTGATCGCTGCTGCGATGCCGGTGAAGGACAAGTTTAAACATCCGGCCACGCGCACCTTCCAGGCGATTCGCATCTGGATCAACAGCGAACTGGAAGAGATCGATACTGCACTGAAAGGGGCAATGTCGGTGCTGGCACCTGGCGGGCGGTTATCGGTTATCAGCTTCCATTCGCTGGAAGACCGTTTGGTGAAGCGTTTTATGCGCGATCAGAGCCGAGGCCCGCAAGTTCCAGCGGGTATCCCAATGACCGAAAGCCAGCTTAAAGCGCTAGGTGGACGTGAATTGAAAACCTTAGGCAAGCTGATTCCGGGTGAAGCGGAAGTCAACGAGAACCCACGCGCGCGCAGTTCGGTACTGCGTATTGCTGAGAGGACCGCGACATGATTGGCAACGAGCGACACAGCCTGCCCGGCGTCATCGGCGGTGACCTGCTGCGATTCGGCAAGATCCCGGTGTTGCTGCTGATTGCAGTACTTGTGTCCTCGGTGTTGGTGGTGACCACCACGCATAAAACGCGCCTGTTAACGGCGCAGCGCGAACAGTTGGTGTTAGAACGTGATGCGCTCGATATCGAGTGGCGTAACCTGATTTTGGAAGAGAATGCGCTCGGCGATCATAGCCGGGTTGAGCGAATAGCAACCGATAAGCTGCAGATGCAGCATGTTGATCCTTCACAGGAAAATATCGTGGTGCAGAGATAAATAAGGAATCGCAGACCTCAATGAGCGGCGCAGGCAAAACGCTGAAGTTAAAAAAACAGGAAGATAAGGCCAGCTTTATAAGCTGGCGTTTTGCGTTGCTGTGCGGCTGTATTTTACTGGCTTTGGGCGGATTGCTGTCACGCGTGGCGTGGTTACAGGTCATCAGCCCGGATAAGCTGGTCAAAGAAGGGGATTTGCGTTCGCTGCGTGTTCAATCTGTTCCCACTGCACGTGGCATGATCAGCGATCGTGCTGGCCGTCCATTGGCCGTTAGCGTGCCAGTGAATGCCATCTGGGCCGATCCTAAAGAGCTGATGGAACATGGCGGTGTGTCACTCGACAGCCGCTGGAAAGCCCTTTCAGATGCGTTGTCCATCCCACTCGATCAACTCGCCGCGCGCGTGAATGCCAATCCCAAAGGGCGCTTTATCTATCTGGCGCGTCAGGTGAATCCAGCGATCGGCGAATACGTCAAAAAACTCAAGCTGCCCGGCATTTACCTGCGTGAAGAGTCGCGTCGTTACTATCCAGCCGGTCAGGTCACTGCACATCTGATCGGCTTTACCAACATTGATGGTCAGGGCATTGAGGGCATCGAAAAGAGCTTCGACAAGTGGCTGACCGGCGCGCCAGGCGAGCGTACGGTGCGTAAAGACCGCTACGGTCGCGTGATTGAAGATATCTCCTCTGTAGACAGCCGCGCGGCGCACAACCTGACGCTCAGCATCGACGAACGCTTGCAGGCGCTGGTGTACCGCGAGCTGAACAATGCCGTGGCTTTCAACAAAGCGGAGTCGGGCACTGCCGTTTTGGTGGATGTGAACACCGGTGAAGTGTTGGCAATGGCCAACAGCCCGGCTTACAACCCAAACAATCTCTCCAACACGCCGAAAGATGTGATGCGCAACCGTGCCATTACCGACATCTTCGAGCCAGGCTCCACCGTCAAACCGATGGTGGTGATGACCGCGCTGCAGCGTGGCGTGGTGAAAGAGAACAGCGTACTGAATACCGTGCCGTACCGCGTCAATGGTCATGAGATCAAGGACGTGGCACGCTACAACGAATTGACCCTTACCGGGGTTTTACAGAAGTCGAGTAACGTCGGGGTTTCACGTTTGGCGTTAGCGATGCCCTCCTCAGCACTCGTAGATACTTACGCGCGCTTTGGACTGGGTAAACCGACCAATTTGGGGCTGGTCGGGGAAAGTAGTGGCTTATACCCTCAAAAACAACGGTGGTCTGACATAGAGAGGGCCACCTTCTCTTTCGGCTACGGGCTAATGGTAACACCGTTACAGTTAGCGCGAGTCTACGCAACCATTGGCAGCTACGGCATCAACCGCCCGCTGTCGATCACCAAAGTTGACCCGCCAGTGGCGGGTGAACGCGTTTTCCAGGAAGACCTGGTGAAAACGGTGATGCACATGATGGAAAGCGTTGCGCTGCCTGGTGGCGGTGGGGTTAAAGCCGCCATCAAGGGTTATCGCATCGCGATTAAAACCGGTACTGCGAAAAAAGTGGGACCGGATGGACGCTACGTCAATAAATACATTGCTTACACGGCAGGTGTTGCACCTGCCAGTCGCCCTCGTTTTGCGCTGGTGGTGGTGATCAACGATCCCCAGGCCGGTAAATATTATGGTGGTGCGGTTTCTGCACCGGTGTTTGGCGCCATCATGGGCGGTGTATTACGCACCATGAACATTGAACCAGATGCGCTGCCGACAATTGATAAAGACGAGTTGGTGAAGAACAGAAGTGAGGAATCAAGTGACCGATCGTAACCTGCGCGATTTACTGGCCCCGTGGGTGCCGGGTGCGCCGGCGCGTCCACTCCGTGACATGACACTAGACAGCCGCTCAGCGGCTGCTGGCGATCTGTTTATCGCCGTGGCGGGCCATCATGCTGATGGACGTCGTTTTATTCCGCAGGCTATTGCTCAAGGCGTGGCGGCAGTGATTGCCGAAGCCGAGGGTGAAGCCAGCGATGGAGATATCCGCGAGATGCACGGCGTCCCGGTTATCTACCTGGCGCAGTTGCAGCAGCGTCTCTCTGCACTGGCCGGGCGCTTTTATCAGCAGCCTGCTGAAAAACTTAAATTAATCGGTGTCACCGGCACCAACGGAAAAACCACCACCACGCAGCTGATGGCGCAGTGGGCCAATCTGCTGGGTGAAACCGGTGCCGTGATGGGCACGGTGGGTAATGGCTTATATGGCCAACTGGTGGCTACCGAAAACACCACCGGTTCCGCGGTAGATGTTCAACATGTGTTGAATGATTTGGTGGAGCAGGGCGCCACGCTGGCCGCGATGGAAGTCTCTTCTCACGGCCTGGTGCAGCATCGCGTGGCGGCGCTGCCCTTCGCGGCTGCCGTATTCACCAACCTGAGCCGCGACCACCTCGATTATCATGGTGATATGCAGGGCTACGAAGCCGCCAAATGGCTGCTGTTCTCTGAGCATCAGGTTGGCGAAGCCATTATCAACGCTGATGACGAGGTCGGACGCCGCTGGCTGGAGAAACTGCCGGATGCCGTTGCCGTCACCCTGGCTGACAACTTGCAGCCTGGCTGTCGTGGACGCTGGTTGAAAGCCACAGCGGTGAATTATCACGATGGCGGTGCGCATATCCAGTTCAGCTCCAGCTGGGGCGACGGGGAATTTGATAGCCGTCTGATGGGCGCATTCAATGTCAGCAATCTGCTGCTGGCACTGGCCACCTTGCTGACGCTCGATTATCCGCTGGAGGCGCTGGTATCAAGCGCTGCTCAGCTGCAACCGGTATGCGGTCGCATGGAAGTGTTCACGGCGCCAGAAAAACCCACAGTGGTGGTGGATTATGCTCACACCCCCGATGCGCTGGAAAAAGCGTTGGAAGCTGCCCGCCTGCACTGCAAAGGCAAACTTTGGTGCGTGTTTGGCTGCGGCGGCGATCGTGACAAAGGCAAACGTCCGCTGATGGGCGCGATTGCCGAACAGTTCTCTGACATCGTGGTCATCACCGATGACAATCCGCGCAGCGAAGAACCTGCCGCGATTGTGAATGACATTCTGACTGGCTTGCTTGATCCCGGTCGCGCCCGCGTGGTCGCGGGACGTGCGCAAGCGGTCACTAACGCCGTGATGCAGGCCAATGTCGATGACATCGTGCTGGTGGCTGGTAAAGGCCATGAAGATTATCAAATCATTGGTAACCGTCGTTTGGATTACTCCGATCGCGACACCGTCGCCCGTTTACTGGGGGTGATAGCATGATCCCGGTTTCTTTGAAAACACTGGCTGAAATCAGTGGTGGTCAACTGCACGGCGCTGATTTGACGCTGAATGATGTGACCAGCGACACGCGTAAAGTGGCTGATGGCAGCCTGTTTGTCGCACTGGTCGGTGAGCGTTTTGATGCGCATGACTTTGCTCAGGATGCTATTGCCCAGGGTGCCAAAGCGCTGCTGGTGAGTAAGCACTTGCCTTTAGATGTGCCGCAAGTGGTGGTGGCAGATACCCGCATTGCCTTTGGTCAGCTCGGCGCCTGGGTGCGTCAGCAATCGAAGGCGCGCGTGGTAGCCCTGACCGGTTCATCCGGTAAAACCTCCGTCAAAGAGATGACCGCTGCCATTTTGCGTCAGTGTGGTGAAACCCTCTATACCGCTGGCAACCTGAACAACGACTTCGGCGTGCCGATGACGTTGCTGCGTCTGACCCCAGAACACGAGTTCGCGGTGATTGAGCTGGGTGCCAATCATCAGGGCGAGATTGCTTACACCACCGATTTAGTGCGTCCTGAAACGGCGCTGGTGAATAATCTCGCTGCAGCGCATCTGGAAGGCTTTGGTTCACTGGCCGGTGTAGCGAAAGCCAAAGGCGAAATTTTTGGTGGATTGCCAGTACACGGCACCGCCATCGTCAATGCTGACAGCAACGACCTCGCTAACTGGCAGTCGCAGTTTGGCGATAAGACTCTGTGGCGCTTCTCGCCACAGCCGATGGCAGATGCAGAATTCCGTGCCAGCGAGATCGTGCTACGCGCCGACGCCACGCTGTTTACCTTGCATACGCCGCGCGGAGACATTGCTGTTGCGCTTCCGCTGCCTGGTCGCCACAACATCGCGAACGCGCTTGCTGCTGCTGCGCTGGCACTGTCCGTTGATGCCCCGCTAAGCGCGATCCAAACCGGTTTGAAAACACTGCAGCCCGTACCGGGGCGTCTGTTCCCGATTCGTCTGGCAGACAATCAACTGCTGCTGGATGACAGCTATAACGCCAACGTCGGTTCGATGACGGCGGCCGCACAGGTACTGGGCGATATGCCAGGGTTCCGAGTGATGGTCGTCGGTGATATGGCCGAACTGGGCGATGAAGCGGAAGCTTGCCATCAGCAGGTGGGTGAAGCCGCCAGGGCAGCAGGTATTGATTGTGTTCTGAGTACCGGCACTTTGGGTCGGTTGATCGGTGAAAGCAGCGGTAAAGGCGAGCATTTCGCTACAAAAGCCGAGCTGACTGTACGTTTACGCGCATTGCTGTCCCAACATCAGGACATCACTATTTTGGTTAAAGGCTCACGTAGCGCCGCCATGGAGCAGGTCGTCGAGAGCTTACAGGAGAAAGGAACATGCTAGTCTGGCTGGCCGAACATTTGGTCGCACTTTATTCCGGCTTTAACGTCTTCTCGTATTTGACGTTTCGCGCCATTGTCAGCCTGCTGACCGCTCTGTTCCTATCACTCTGGATGGGCCCGCGCCTGATCGCCTGGCTGCAGAAACTGCAAATTGGCCAGGTGGTGCGTAACGACGGTCCGGAATCGCACTTCAGTAAGCGCGGTACGCCAACCATGGGCGGCATCATGATCCTCACCTCCATCACCGTCTCGGTGTTGATGTGGGCGTATCCATCCAATCCTTATGTGTGGTGCGTGCTGGCGGTGCTGATTGGTTTCGGCATTATCGGTTTCGTCGATGACTATCGCAAAGTGGTACGCAAAGACACCAAAGGCCTGATTGCCCGCTGGAAATACTTCTGGATGTCGGTGATTTCCCTTGGCGTGGCTTTTGCGCTTTACGCTGCGGGCAAAGGCACACCGGCCACTCAGTTGGTGGTGCCGTTCTTTAAAGACATCATGCCGCAGCTGGGATTGTTCTATGTGCTGCTGGCTTACTTTGTGATTGTCGGCACCGGTAATGCGGTCAACCTGACCGATGGTCTGGATGGCCTGGCGATTATGCCCACCGTTTTTGTGGCGGCAGGCTTCGCTTTGGTCGCCTGGGCGACCGGTAACGTGAAGTTTGCGGAATATCTGCACATCCCGTATCTACGCCACGCGGGTGAGCTGGTGATTGTCTGTACCGCGATTGTCGGTGCCGGTCTCGGCTTCCTGTGGTTCAACACCTACCCGGCTCAGGTCTTCATGGGCGATGTGGGTTCACTGGCACTGGGCGGCGCGTTAGGCACCATCGCCGTGCTGCTGCGTCAGGAGTTTTTGCTGGTGATCATGGGCGGCGTGTTTGTGGTTGAAACGCTGTCGGTGATTCTGCAGGTGGGATCGTTCAAGCTGCGCGGCCAACGCATTTTCCGCATGGCGCCGATTCACCACCACTATGAATTGAAGGGCTGGCCGGAGCCGCGTGTCATCGTGCGCTTTTGGATTATTTCACTGATGCTGGTGCTGATTGGCCTGGCAACGCTGAAGGTACGTTAATCATGGCTGACTATCGGGGCAGAAAAGTCGTCATCATCGGATTAGGCATTACTGGCCTGTCCTGTGTTGATTTCTTCCTCGCTCAGGGCGTGACGCCTCGCGTGATGGATACCCGTGTGTCTCCGCCTGGCCTCGACAAGTTGCCTGAGGCGGTTGAACGCTATGTGGGCGGTATCAACAGCGACTGGCTGCTGGCATCGGATTTAATTATTGCCAGCCCAGGTATCGCGCTGGCACATCCTGCATTAAGTGAAGCCGCGGATGCCGGTATCGAAATCGTCGGTGATATCGAACTGTTTTGCCGTGAAGCTCAGGCTCCGATTGTCGCGATCACCGGCTCGAACGGTAAAAGCACCGTCACCACGCTGGTGGGTGAAATGGCCCGTGCAGCAGGTTGGCAGGTTGGCGTGGGTGGCAACATCGGTTTACCGGCGCTAACCCTGCTGAAATCTCCGGCACAGTTGTATGTGCTGGAACTTTCAAGCTTCCAGTTAGAAACCACCTACAGTCTGCAAGCAGCGGCTGCCACCATTCTCAACGTAACGGAAGATCATATGGATCGCTATCCGTTGGGCATGCAGCAGTATCGTGCGGCGAAATTGCGCATTTATGAAAACGCCCGCGTCTGTGTGGTCAATGCCGATGATGGTATGACCATGCCCGTTCGCGGTGTTGATGCACGTTGTGTCAGTTTTGGCATTAATCTCGGTGATTATCACCTGACCCAGCAGCAGGGCAACACCTGGCTGCGGGCGCAGGGTGAAAGGGTATTAAACACAGACGAAATGACGTTGGTGGGGCAGCATAACTACACCAATGCCCTGGCGGCCCTGGCACTGGCAGATGCGGTGAATATCCCGCGCGCTTCCAGTCTGAAAGCGTTAACGACTTTCACTGGCCTGGCGCACCGTTTCCAGCTGGTGCATGAAGCCAATGGCGTGCGCTGGATTAATGACTCCAAAGCCACCAATGTCGGCAGTACTGAAGCGGCACTCAATGGTTTGCAGGTGAAAGGCACCTTGTGGCTGTTGATGGGCGGTGATGGCAAATCCGCTGACTTCAGTGCACTGACGCGCTTTTTGCAGGGCGACAACGTGCGCATCTATTGCTTTGGTCGTGACGGCGATGCGCTCGCGGCGTTGCGCCCGGAGATCGCCACGCGCACAGAGACGATGCAGCAGGCCATGAAGCAGATTGCCCCTCAGGCGAAGGCGGGCGACATGGTGCTGCTGTCACCGGCCTGCGCCAGCCTCGATCAGTTCCGCAATTTTGAACAGCGCGGCGATATTTTCGCGCAACTGGCGAAGGAGTTGAGCTGATGCGCATTCCAGGTGCCGGTATTGCCAGCTTCCTCTCCGTGCGTTTACGCGATTGGGTGATGGGCGGCCGTGAAAATGATGATGCGCCAGTGGTGCTGTATGATCGCACGCTGCTGTGGCTGACCTTTGGTTTGGCGATTATCGGCTTTGTGATGGTGACTTCAGCGTCGATGCCGGTCGGCCAGCGTCTTAACGAAGACCCGTTCTACTTCGCTAAACGCGACGCTTTCTATATTGCCCTGGCGGTAGGCATGGCGCTGGTGACATTGCGCGTGCCAATGGATTTCTGGCAGCGCTACAGCAACGTGATGCTGATGGCGTCTGTGGCAATGCTGCTGATCGTCCTGGTGGTGGGTAGTTCGGTTAACGGTGCATCGCGCTGGATTGCCCTCGGCCCACTGCGTATTCAGCCGGCCGAATTGTCCAAGCTTTCCCTGTTTTGCTATCTCGCCAGCTATCTGGTGCGCAAAGTGGAAGAGGTGCGCAACAACTTCTGGGGCTTTTGTAAGCCGATGGGCGTGATGGTGGTGTTGGCCGTGTTACTGCTGGCGCAACCGGATCTCGGAACTGTAGTTGTGCTGTTTGTGACGACGCTAGCGATGCTGTTCCTCGCGGGTGCCAAAATGTGGCAGTTCCTGGCGATCATCGGCTCCGGTATTTTTGCCGTGGTGCTGCTGATTATCGCTGAACCCTATCGTATGCGCCGTGTGACTTCTTTCTGGAACCCATGGGAAGATCCGTTTGGCAGCGGCTACCAGCTGACCCAGTCGCTGATGGCCTTCGGTCGTGGTGAATTCTGGGGCCAGGGCCTCGGCAACTCGGTGCAAAAACTCGAGTATCTGCCGGAGGCACACACCGACTTTATCTTCTCCATCATTGGTGAAGAGTTGGGTTATGTCGGTGTGGTTTTGGCGCTGTTAATGGTATTCTTCGTCGCTTTTCGCGCGATGTCGATTGGTCGCCGTGCTCTGGAGATCGATCAGCGCTTTTCTGGCTTCCTCGCTTGCTCAATTGGCGTGTGGTTTAGCTTCCAGGCGCTGGTTAACGTCGGTGCGGCCGCAGGTATGCTGCCGACCAAAGGTCTGACATTGCCGCTGATCAGTTACGGTGGCTCAAGTCTGATCATCATGTCGACCGCCATCGTGTTTTTATTGCGCATTGATTATGAAACGCGTCTGGCAAAAGCGCAGGCGTTTACCCGAGGTGCTCGATGAGTAGCAAGCGGCTGATGGTGATGGCCGGCGGAACCGGCGGACATGTGTTCCCGGGTCTGGCGGTGGCACACCATCTGATCGAACAGGGCTGGCAGGTGCGCTGGCTCGGAACCGCTGACCGAATGGAAGCGGATTTGGTGCCGAAACATGGCATCGAAATTGAATTTATCCGTATTAGCGGTTTGCGCGGCAAAGGTGTTAAGGCGCAGTTACTGGCACCGGTACGCATCTTCAATGCATGGCGCCAGGCGCGTCGCATCATGAAGCGCTGGCAGCCGGACGTGGTGCTCGGCATGGGCGGATACGTTTCCGGTCCAGGTGGATTAGCCGCGTGGAGTTGCGGTATTCCTGTGGTGCTGCATGAGCAGAACGGCATTGCCGGGCTGACCAACAAGTGGCTGGCGAAAATTGCCACCAAAGTGATGCAGGCGTTTCCGGGTGCATTCCCGAAAGCCGATGTGGTTGGCAATCCCGTGCGTACCGATGTGTTGGCCCTGCCGCTGCCTGCTGATCGCCTGAGTGGACGCAGCGGTGCGATTCGTGTGCTGGTGGTCGGCGGAAGCCAGGGCGCACGCATTCTGAATCAGACGGTGCCGCAGGTGGCCGCAGAACTGGGTGATGCCATCACGATTTGGCATCAAAGCGGCAAAGGCGCGCTGGAGACGGTGCAACAGGCGTATCGCGATGCCGGACAGCCGCAGCACAAGGTCACCGAGTTTATCGATGATATGGCGGAAGCCTATGCCTGGGCGGATGTAGTGGTGTGTCGTTCGGGCGCATTGACGGTGAGCGAAGTGGCCGCCGCAGGTTTACCGGCGATCTTCGTGCCGTTTCAGCACAAAGATCGTCAGCAGTACTGGAATGCGTTGCCGCTGGAGCAAGCGGGCGCAGCCAAAATTTTCGAGCAGCCGCAATTTACCGCGACTGCAGTAGCGGACACGTTGCGCCATTGGGATCGCGCCACGCTGCTGGCGATGGCTGAGAAAGCCCGTCAGGTAGCGATTCCTGATGCAACCGATCGGGTTGCGCAGGAAGTGGCACGCGTCGCGAAGTAATTAATAGGTCGGTTTGACCGGCTGTACCTGAATGCAGGTACAAATGAGATCAACAGGTAATTGAGACAGATGAATACACAACAATTGGCAAAACTGCGTTCCATTGTGCCCGAGATGCGTCGCGTCCGGCACATTCACTTTGTCGGCATCGGTGGTGCTGGCATGGGCGGTATTGCCGAGGTGTTGGCGAACGAAGGTTATCACATCAGCGGGTCGGATCTGGCGCCTAACCCGGTGACCCAGCATCTGGCCTCATTGGGTGCGACCATTTATTTCAACCATCGCCCGGAAAACGTGACGGATGCGAGCGTGGTGGTGGTGTCGACTGCGGTGGCTCAGGACAATCCGGAGCTGGTCGCGGCACGCGAGCAGCGTATCCCGGTGATTCGCCGTGCAGAGATGCTGGCTGAGCTGATGCGCTTCCGTCATGGCATCGCGGTTGCCGGTACGCACGGCAAAACCACCACCACAGCGATGGTTACCAGTATTTATGCCGAAGGTGGCTTAGACCCAACTTTCGTCAATGGCGGCCTGGTGAAAGCAGCGGGCACACATGCGCGTTTGGGCACCAGCCGTTACCTGATTGCGGAAGCCGATGAGAGTGACGCGTCGTTCCTGCATCTGCAGCCGATGGTGGCGATTGTCACCAACATCGAAGCGGATCATATGGACACCTATCAGGGCGATTTCGAGAACCTGAAGCAGACGTTCATCAACTTCCTGCATAACCTACCGTTCTACGGACGTGCGGTGATGTGCGTAGATGATGTGGTGATCCGCGATTTGATCCCACGCGTAGGCCGTCAGGTCACCACTTACGGTTTCAGTGATGACGCCGATGTGCGCATCGAAAACTATGAACAACGCGGCGCGCAGGGGCACTTTACCCTGATTCGTCAGGACAAACCGGTGCTGAAAGTGACCCTGAATGCGCCGGGCCGTCACAATGCCTTAAATGCTGCTGCTGCGGTTGCAGTGGCGACAGAAGAAGGCATTGAAGATAACGCGATTCTGGCGGCACTGGAGAGCTTCCAGGGCACCGGGCGCCGCTTTGATGTGCTGGGCGAATTTGATACCGCAGCGGTCAATGGCAATCCAGGCACCGCAATGCTGGTGGATGATTACGGTCATCACCCAACGGAAGTGGATGTCACCATTAAAGCCGCGCGTGCCGGCTGGCCAGAGAAAAAACTGGTGATGGTATTCCAGCCGCATCGTTACACGCGAACTCGTGATCTGTTCGATGACTTCGCTAACGTGCTGTCACAGGTCGATGTATTGCTGATGCTGGATGTTTATCCGGCCGGTGAAGCGCCGATTCCAGGCGCAGATAGCCGTTCACTGTGCCGCGCGATTCGCAATCGTGGCAAGGTTGACCCGATTCTGGTCTCTGAGCACGATGCGTTGCCGGAAGCGCTGGCGCCACTGCTGTCAGGCGATGATTTGGTGATCGTTCAGGGCGCCGGCAATATCGGCAAAATCGCCCGCAAGTTGGCTGAAAGTGAATTGCAGCCAGCAGCAAAAACGGAGGCCCGTCATGGCTGAGAAAGTTGCCGTCCTGATGGGCGGAACCTCGGCAGAGCGTGAAGTGTCGCTGATGTCGGGCAGTGCGGTGTTAGCTGGTCTGCGTGAGATGGGCATTGATGCACACGGCGTGGATACCCGTGATGTGTCAGTGCTGGACCTCAAAGCGCAGGGCTTTGATAAAACCTTTATCGCTCTGCACGGTCGCGGCGGTGAAGATGGCACGCTGCAGGCGGTGCTGGAGTTCCTCCAGTTGCCCTATACCGGCAGCGGCGTGATGGCTTCGGCGATCACCATGGATAAACTGCGCAGCAAATTGCTGTGGCAGGGCAGGGGACTGCCTTCAGGCAAATTCGTCTGGTTAACGCGTCAGCAGCAGGAGCAGGGTTTAGATGCACAAACGCAGGCTGCCATTGATGCGCTCGGGCTGCCGCTGTTTGTGAAGCCAAGCTGTGAAGGTTCTAGTGTCGGCATCAGCCGTGTGAACACGTTAGAAGCCTTGCCTGCAGCGCTGGATGAAGCGTTTCGCCACGATAATGACGTGCTAGTTGAGGCATTCCTGAGTGGTGCGGAATATACCGTTGGCATCCTGGGTGATGAAATTCTGCCTTCAATCAGAATTAAAACCGCCAGCGAGTTCTATGACTATGAAGCTAAATACATTTCTGACGATACTGAATACTTCTGTCCAAGTGGTTTGAGTGCAGATCAGGAAGCAGAATTGAAGACGCTGGTATGGGCAGCCTGGCGTGCACTGGGTTGCAGCGGCTGGGGACGCGTCGATGTAATGACAGATGGCGAGGGGAAATTCCAGTTGCTGGAAGTGAATACCTCACCGGGCATGACCAGCCACAGTCTGGTGCCGATGGCCGCGAAGCAGGCAGGATACAGTTTCCCGCAGCTGGTGGCGCGTATTCTGGAACTGGCTGACTGATATGTCTCAGGCGGCGATACGTGTACGAAATCGCGAACCCCAGGAGCGTGCGCGCACCGGGCGTAGCAACGGTGCCCGACTGTTTGGCGTCGTATTCCTGCTGATTGTGTTGGGCATCATGGCTGCCGGTGGGCTGGTGGTGC
Source organism: Pantoea sp. GL120224-02 (assembly GCF_900215395.1). Taxonomy (NCBI): domain Bacteria; kingdom Pseudomonadati; phylum Pseudomonadota; class Gammaproteobacteria; order Enterobacterales; family Erwiniaceae; genus Pantoea; species Pantoea sp. GL120224-02. The sequence continues at coordinate 293,095 of NZ_OBEC01000005.1, forward strand.
TGAAGTGGATGAATGATGCGTCGCGTTTACCGCTGTCGAAGCTGGTGGTGACCGGGGAAACGCATTACACCACGCATGATGACATTCGCCAGGCCATTTTGTCGCTCGGTGCACCTGGCACGTTTATGTCGCAAAACGTGGACATCATCCAGCAACAGATTGAGCGTTTACCCTGGATTAAACAGGTCAGTGTGCGTAAGCAGTGGCCTGATGAGCTGAAGATTAACCTGGTGGAGTATGTTCCGGTGGCACGCTGGAATGACTCACACATGGTAGACGCCGATGGCGTCTCCTTCAGCGTCCCGGCCAGTCATATCGGTAAAGAAACATTGCCGATGTTATATGGCCCGGAAGGCAGTGAAACAGAGGTGTTGGCGGGCTATCACACCATGAGTGATGTGCTCAAAGCCGGCAAGTTTACCCTGAAGGTCGCGTCGATGACGGCGCGGCGCTCGTGGCAGTTAGTGACCAGCGACGATGTGCGCATCGAACTGGGACGCAGCGACACCATGAAGCGTCTGAACCGTTTTATTGAGCTCTATCCGGAGCTGCTGCAGCAGGGCCAGAGTCAGAACAAGCGCATTACCTATGTTGATTTGCGCTACGACTCCGGTGCCGCAGTAGGCTGGGCAGCGGCCCCGCTGGAGCCACAGGACAGTAATCAGCAACAAAACCAGGCACAGGCTAAACCACAATGATCAAGGCAACGGACAGAAAACTGGTAGTAGGACTTGAAATCGGCACCGCAAAGGTTGCCGCCCTGGTTGGGGAAATTCTGCCTGATGGTATGGTCAACATTATTGGGGTGGGCAGCTGCCCGTCTCGCGGTATGGATAAAGGCGGCGTAAATGACCTTGAGTCGGTGGTGAAATGCGTTCAACGCGCCATCGACCAGGCTGAACTGATGGCTGATTGCCAGATTTCGTCGGTTTACCTTGCTTTATCGGGCAAACATATCAGTTGTCAGAACGAAATCGGGATGGTTCCGATTTCGGAAGAGGAAGTGACTCAGGATGATGTAGAGAACGTGGTACACACGGCGAAATCCGTACGCGTACGCGATGAACATCGTATCCTGCATGTTATTCCTCAGGAATATGCCATTGATTATCAGGAAGGCATCAAGAATCCGGTGGGACTTTCCGGCGTGCGTATGCAGGCGAAAGTGCACTTGATCACCTGCCACAATGATATGGCGAAAAATATTGTTAAAGCCGTTGAACGTTGCGGCCTGAAAGTTGACCAACTGATTTTTGCCGGACTGGCATCCAGTTTCTCGGTTCTGACTGAAGATGAACGTGAGCTGGGCGTCTGTGTTGTTGACATCGGTGGCGGTACAATGGATATCGCGGTTTACACCGGCGGCGCACTGCGTCACACCAAAGTGATCCCTTATGCAGGGAATGTGGTGACCAGTGATATCGCCTATGCCTTCGGCACACCGCCAACCGATGCGGAAGCGATCAAAGTACGCCATGGTTGTGCGTTGGGTTCGATTGTTGGCAAAGATGAAAACGTCGAAGTGCCGAGCGTCGGTGGACGTCCACCGCGCAGTCTGCAACGCCAAACGCTGGCAGAAGTGATTGAGCCGCGTTACACCGAATTGCTGAATCTGGTGAATGACGAGATTCTGCAACTGCAGGAGCAACTGCGCCAGCAGGGCGTGAAACACCACCTGGCAGCAGGCATCGTGCTGACCGGTGGCGCAGCACAGATTGAAGGTTTGGCCGCTTGCGCCCAGCGTGTATTTCATACGCAGGTGCGTATTGGTCAGCCACTTAACATCACCGGCCTGACGGATTATGCGCAGGAGCCGTATTACTCAACTGCAGTCGGTCTGCTGCATTACGGCAAAGAGTCACACATGAACGGTGATGCAGAAACGGAAAAACGTGCTTCAGTGGGCAACTGGTTTAAACGTATCAATAGCTGGCTGAAGAAAGAGTTTTAATTTTTGAAAAAGGAGATCATGCAGGCAATGTTTATGATCTCCAGGCGACAGGCACATAACGGAGAGAAATCATGTTTGAACCTATGGAATTAACCAATGACGCGGTGATTAAAGTCATCGGCGTCGGCGGCGGCGGTGGCAACGCCGTAGAGCACATGGTACGCGAGCGTATCGAAGGTGTAGAATTCTTCGCTGTAAACACCGACGCGCAAGCGTTGCGTAAGACAGCGGTTGGCCAGACGATCCAGATCGGGACCGGTATCACCAAGGGTCTCGGTGCTGGTGCAAACCCGGAGGTGGGTCGTACCTCAGCTGAGGAAGATCGTGAAGCACTGCGTTCTGCGCTGGAAGGGGCAGACATGGTGTTTATCGCTGCAGGCATGGGCGGCGGTACCGGTACCGGTGCAGCGCCAGTCGTGGCAGAAGTAGCAAAAGATTTGGGTATCCTGACCGTTGCGGTGGTGACCAAGCCCTTCAATTTCGAAGGCAAAAAGCGTATGGCTTTTGCTGAACAGGGTATCGCTGAGCTGTCTAAGCATGTTGATTCACTGATCACCATCCCGAACGACAAGCTGTTAAAAGTGCTGGGTCGCGGTATCTCTCTGCTGGATGCCTTTGGTGCAGCCAACGACGTACTGAAAGGTGCGGTGCAGGGTATCGCCGAGCTGATTACTCGCCCAGGCTTGATGAACGTTGACTTCGCGGACGTGCGTACCGTGATGTCAGAAATGGGTTACGCCATGATGGGCTCCGGCGTGGCGTGCGGTGAAGACCGTGCCGAAGAAGCAGCCGAAATGGCGATCTCCAGCCCACTGCTGGAAGATATCGATCTGTCTGGTGCGCGCGGCGTGCTGGTCAACATCACGGCGGGCTTCGACCTGCGTCTGGATGAGTTCGAAACCGTGGGTAACACTATCCGCGCCTTCGCCTCTGACAACGCGACCGTGGTCATCGGTACTTCTCTGGACCCAGAGATGAACGACGAACTGCGCGTGACCGTCGTTGCAACCGGTATTGGCATGGACAAGCGTCCAGAAATTACGCTGGTGACCAACAAACCGGCTTCTCAGCCAGTGATGGATCATCGCTACCAGCAGCACGGTATGGCGCCGTTGCCGCAGGAGCAGAAGCCGGCAGCGAAAGTGGTCAACGACCAGCCAGCATCGTCCAATAAAGAGCCAGATTATCTTGATATTCCAGCCTTCCTGCGTAAGCAGGCAGACTAAGAATATCCTGAGAATTGGGATTCTCCGCTCTTTGTGCTAAAGTATTCGCCCGCTGGTAATTTATACTAGCGGTCGGATGGGTAATATTGCGAGATAATGCGATGATCAAACAAAGGACATTAAAACGTATTGTTCAGGCGACAGGTGTCGGTTTACATACCGGCAAGAAAGTCACGCTGACCTTACGCCCTGCGTCGGCTAATACCGGGGTCATCTATCGTCGCACTGACTTGAATCCACCGGTTGATTTCCCGGCTGATGCAAAATACGTGCGCGACACCATGCTGAGTACCTGCCTGGTGAATGATGAAGGCGTGCGTATATCGACGGTTGAGCACCTGAATGCTGCATTGGCTGGCTTGGGTATCGACAACATTATTGTTGAAGTCGATGCGCCCGAAATCCCAATTATGGATGGCAGTGCCGCGCCTTTTGTCTACTTGCTGATGGATGCAGGCGTCGAAGAGCTGAATAGTGCGAAGAAATTCGTACGCGTTAAGCAGACGGTGCGTGTTGAAGATGGTGATAAGTGGGCCGAGATCAAACCTTATAACGGTTTCTCACTCGACTTTACTATCGACTTCAAACATCCGGCAATTGACTCAAGCTCGCAGCGTTACCAGTTAAACTTCTCGGCTGAGGCGTTTGTTCGCCAAATCAGTCGTGCGCGCACCTTTGGTTTTATGCGTGAAATCGAATATCTGCAGTCTAAAGGCCTGTGCCTGGGCGGTAGCTTAGATTGTGCGATTGGTCTTGATGATTTCCGCGTACTCAACGAAGACGGTCTGCGCTTTGAAGATGAGTTCGTTCGTCACAAAATGTTGGACGCGATTGGCGACCTGTTTATGTGTGGCCACAACGTGATTGGCGCATTCTCTGCGTTCAAATCGGGCCATGCGCTGAACAACAAGTTGCTGCAAGCGGTTCTGGCGAAGCAGGAAGCCTGGGAATGGGCAACCTTCGAAGACGAAGCTGAACTGCCACTGGCATTCAAAGCTCCAAATTTAGTTCTGGCGTAAGTCAGTCATAAAAACGGCAGTTTCCCTGACACCCTCTCCGGTCAGTGGAAGCTGCCGTTTTTTATTGCCTGTTTTTTATTCCTGCAAGACCGCTCTCAATTCTCTGCTATCACTGGCGAAAGCCTGTACAAATAAACGTGAAATCCCCCGTAAGCCCTTTAATCACTGGTGTCCTGGCCCCACATAAGTGCTATTATCTGGCGCTCATATGAGCAGGTTCGCGGATAACCGCAACGGCTTCATTACTTTATTTAACTGTGGACAGGTTGTGATCGGGATTTTCTCACGCTGGCGACAATTAGGCAGACGCTACTTCTGGCCTCATCTCTTGTTAGGGATGGTGGCGGCCAGTTTGGGCTTGCCTGCCTGTGCGCAAAGTGCGGAGTCCACGGCGACAGACTCGCCCATCAGCAGCCTGTTTGTCGGCAATGTTGTTCATTTCGATCATTTAATCCGTCTGCAGGAAAGTGCGCGTCGACCTAATTTCAATGTCGATTACTGGCATCAGCATGCCATTCGCACGGTCATTCGCCACCTCTCATTTAGCATGACGCCACCAGCAGAAGCGGAAGAGAGTCATACTGCCCCGCTGGCGGCACAAAAGCTGGCGTTAATCGATTCGCTGCAGGCGCTACTCACATCGCCAGCTCAACCCGCTATTGCATTAGAGCCGCAGGAAACGCTGCGTCATCGCGAACCTCAAATTCACACTTCTGCTGACTGGCAGGCTGCTATTCATGGCATCCGCGCCGGGCCTGCCATTGCTTAACAGCTAACGATTTTCCACATCCTGTTTTAGATTTTCCAGCCCGCATGAATGCGGCTGAATTGAGAAAAATTTACCATGTTAATCAAATTGTTAACCAAAGTATTCGGCAGCAGCAACGATCGTACTCTGCGCCGCATGCGCAAAATCGTCGATGTCATCAATAAGATGGAGCCGGATTTCGTCAAGCTCTCGGATGACGAACTGAAAGCCAAGACCGACCTGTTCCGTGAACGCCTGAAGAAAGGTGAAAGCCTTGAAAGCCTGATTCCTGAAGCCTTTGCCACGGTGCGTGAAGCCAGTAAACGTGTGTTTGGTATGCGCCACTTCGATGTACAGCTGATTGGCGGCATGGTGCTGAATGAGCGTTGCATCGCCGAGATGCGTACCGGTGAAGGTAAAACCCTGACGGCAACACTACCGGCTTACCTGAACGCATTGAGCGGTAAAGGCGTGCACGTGGTCACGGTGAACGATTACCTGGCTCAGCGTGATGCCGAAAACAACCGTGCACTGTTCGAGTTCCTGGGTCTGTCTATCGGTATCAACCTGCCAAACATGCCCGCGGTGGCGAAACGCGCTGCCTATGCTGCGGATATCACCTACGGTACTAACAACGAATACGGCTTCGACTACCTGCGCGACAACATGGCATTCAGCCCGGAAGAGCGTGTACAGCGTAAACTGCACTACGCGTTGGTGGATGAGGTGGATTCCATCCTGATCGATGAAGCGCGTACGCCGTTAATCATCTCCGGTCCTGCTGAAGACAGCTCCGAGCTGTACACCAAAGTGAATAAAATCATTCCTCACCTGGTACGCCAGGAGAAGGAAGACTCAGAAACCTTCCAGGGTGAAGGCGACTTCTGGGTCGATGAGAAAGCACGTCAGGCTCACATGAGCGAGCGTGGTCTGGTAAAAGTTGAAGAGCTGCTGGTGAGCCAGGGCATTATGGAAGAAGGTGAGTCACTTTACTCGCCAACCAACATCATGCTGATGCACCACGTGACGGCTGCACTGCGTGCGCATGCGCTGTTTACCCGCGATGTCGATTACATCGTAAAAGATGGCGAAGTGATCATCGTTGATGAGCACACTGGCCGTACCATGCAGGGACGTCGCTGGTCTGATGGTTTGCACCAGGCTGTTGAAGCCAAAGAAGGCGTGGAAATCCAGAACGAGAACCAAACGCTGGCTTCCATCACCTTCCAGAACTACTTCCGTATTTACGAAAAACTGGCCGGTATGACCGGTACTGCTGATACCGAAGCATTTGAATTCAGCTCGATCTATAAACTCGATACCATCGTGGTGCCAACTAACCGTCCGATGGTGCGTAAAGATATGGCTGACCTGGTCTATATGACCGAGAAAGAGAAGATCGACGCGATCATCGAAGACATTCGTACTTGCACTGCGAAAGGCCAGCCGGTGCTGGTCGGAACCATTTCGATTGAGAAATCAGAGGTGGTCTCTAACGAACTGACGCGCGCGGGTATCAAACACAGCGTACTGAACGCCAAATTCCACGCCAGCGAAGCGGATATCGTGGCACAGGCAGGTCAACCAGCTGCAGTCACCATCGCAACCAACATGGCAGGTCGTGGTACCGATATCGTGTTGGGCGGCAGCTGGCAGGCCGAAGTGGCAGCGCTGGATGAACCTTCAGAAGCGCAGATTCAGGCCATCAAAGAAGCCTGGAAACTGCGCCATGATGCAGTTCTGGCATCGGGCGGTCTGCACATTATCGGTACTGAGCGTCACGAATCACGTCGTATCGATAACCAGCTGCGCGGTCGTGCCGGTCGTCAGGGTGATGCGGGTTCATCACGCTTCTACCTGTCAATGGAAGATGCGTTGATGCGTATCTTTGCTTCGGATCGTGTGTCTAACATGATGCGTAAACTGGGCATGAAGCCAGGCGAAGCGATTGAGCATCCGTGGGTCACCAAAGCCATCGCCAATGCACAGCGTAAAGTGGAAAGCCGTAACTTCGACATCCGTAAGCAGCTGCTGGAATACGATGATGTGGCCAACGATCAGCGTCGCGCTATCTACAGTCAGCGTAATGAACTGCTGGACGTGTCTGATGTGTCTGAAACCATCAACAGCATCCGTGAAGATGTGTTCAAGGCCACTATCGACACCTACATTCCACCGCAGTCGCTGGAAGAAATGTGGGATATTCCGGGCCTTGAAGAGCGTCTGCGCAACGATTTCGATCTGGATCTGCCGATTGCAGAATGGCTGGATAAAGAGCCGGATCTGCATGAAGAAACGCTGCGTGAACGTATCATGAGCCGTGCGCATGAAAACTACGCGTCGAAAGAAGAAGTGGTTGGCGCTGAAATGATGCGTAACTTCGAAAAAGGCGTGATGCTGCAAACGCTGGATTCACTGTGGAAAGAGCATCTGGCGGCGATGGATTATCTGCGTCAGGGCATCCATCTGCGTGGCTATGCGCAGAAAGATCCGAAGCAGGAATACAAGCGCGAGTCCTTCTCGATGTTCGCCGCCATGCTGGAGTCACTGAAGTATGAAGTGATCAGCACCCTGAGCAAAGTGCAGGTGCGCATGCCGGAAGAAGTCGAGGCGATGGAACAGCAACGCCGTGAAGAGGCTGAGCGTCTGGCACAGCAACAACAGCTGAGCCATGTTGATGACGAAACCGCAGCAGCTGCGGCCCTGGCTGCACAGGGTGGGGAGCGCAAAGTAGGACGCAACGATTTGTGCCCATGCGGTTCCGGTAAGAAATACAAACAGTGTCATGGCCGCCTGGCCTGATAAACGAGGAGCCTTCGGGCTCCTTTTTCTTTTGGCCGTCGCCACAGAGTTAACATTGCCTGACGACTGCATTACTATCAGCGCTCATTTATTAAAAGCGGAATTCAGCTTATGAAACACCTGCAAGTCGCAGTGGGCATCATTCGCAATGCCAGCCGTCAGATCTTCCTTGCCCAGCGTGCGGCGAGCTCCTACATGGCGAATAAATGGGAGTTTCCTGGCGGAAAAATTGAACAGGATGAAACCGCTGAACAAGCGTTAAAACGCGAATTGATGGAAGAGACCGGCATTGAGGTGACAGCCGCGAAGGCGATTGGTTTGGCCAATCATAGCTATGACGATCTGCGCGTCACATTGCACTTCTTCCTGGTGGAAGGTTGGAACGGTGAGCCGTACGGCCGTGAAGGGCAGCCACAGCGTTGGGTGGAACAGCGTGATTTAGTCGCGGAAGAATTTCCTCCTGCCAACCACGAACTTATCGCTCGCCTGGTCGCTGACGAAATTTAAGCAAAGGGGCGTAAGCCCCTTATCTCTTATTAATGCTGTTCTTCGCTCCAGTCATCGCTGTCGGTCAGATCGCTATCGCTGGGAATGCGCTTCTCTTCGGCGGCCCATTCGCCCAAATCAATCAGCTGGCAGCGCTTGCTGCAAAACGGGCGCCAAGGACTCAGCTCATCCCACATCACATCTTTACCGCAGTTGGGACAAGGTACGGTAATCAACTCTTCCTGCATAACAACCTCAACAACACGCTAATTCAAAATTCAATCGGGCTGGCACTTCACCACGCTCGCTGTCCAGTGGCAGGAATCGAATGGCATAACGGCTTTTATGGCCTGAAACCTGCGGGTACAGCGCATCTTCGAGGGTGAGCTGGAGGCGCAACAAATCCGAACCTTCGGCATTATCCTGATAAAAACCGTTCAGGCTGGTTTGATGGCGAAATACGCCTGACTGACGCACCAGATCAAGGATCATGGTCAGACTATTGCGCAGAGGAACCAGTGACGCCAGCCAGCCGTTAACCTGCAAATCACGCTGTGACTGCTGCTGGTGCAGCCAGATATGCAGGCTCGGCAAATCAAAACTGCAGCAGCCACCAGGAATGCTCAATCGCTGGCGTACCAATCCAATCAACCGATCTTCGCGCAATTGCTGGCCCATACGCGGTGCCGCATTCAGCTCGCTGGATTGCTGTTTCAATCGGTCACGCAGGCTACTGACGGTGTGCTCGTCCACACCTGGCACATCAAGCCAGGCGCGAAGTTTCTGCTGCTGGCGCTCCAGCTCTTTCAATAACTCGGTACGCATATCACCGCGCTCAAAGATATCTAACAGATCACCAATGATGCGAAATACCCCTAATGCAGAGACGGAATTCACCACGGGCACCGTTTCATGCAGTTGGTTAAGTAATGACTCCACGCGCAGCCAGGTGCGCATCTTCTCATTCAGCGGGTGTTCAAACAGAACGACTGTACTCATGATGTTAATCCTGTCCGGTTGCTGCCAGGCGTAAATAACGCTGGTGAAGTTCAGCAACGCGCGGCAACGCCTGCTCGGGCGTACCACTGTTATCGATGATGTCATCCGCACAGGCCAGACGCTGCTCGCGGCTGGCCTGTGCGGCAAGAATATTTTTTGCCTGGCTAAGTGTGATGCCATCACGCTGCTGAGTGCGCCGCAACTGCGTAGCTTCATCCACATCAACCACCAGAACCCGGTCAGCCTGATGCTGTAACCCGTTTTCAACCAATAGCGGCACCACCCATAACACATAGGGTGACGTTGCCAATAATTTTAGCTGCTGTGTACGGGCATTAATAAGAGGATGAAGCAGCTGATTTAGCCAGTTTTTTTCTTTCGGCTGCTGAAAAATAATCTCGCGCAGCCGTGCCCGATACAACGCTCCTTCGGCGGTCAATATTGACTCACCATGGCGTTTAACGATCGCCTGCAGGGCGGGTGAACCAGGTTCAACCACTTCTCGCGCAATCACATCAGCATCAATAATATCAACGCCTAGCGCGGTGAAAGCGTTGGCAATGGTGCTTTTACCACTGCCAATTCCTCCGGTGAGCGCAACGGTAAAAGGCATAGCGTTCTCTTAAAATTGTCTTCATTGGGCGACCATCAGCCGCAATAAGATGAGAGCATGATCACAATCAATTTTCTCAGCTAAATTTAAGGGATTGTAGCTTAAATAAAGTGAAATTCGCAGTCTTGTCGCGGAACGAATGGCGCGTATGATAACGACACTGGAGCCGTGAGCGCTACCCGAACTGCGGTTCGTCGTCACTAACCAGGACACTCAGCTATGCGTATTGAAGAAGATTTAAAACTGGGCTTTAAAGATGTTTTGATCCGCCCCAAACGCTCCACCCTGAAAAGCCGTTCTGAGGTTGAACTCGAACGCACCTACACTTTCAAGCATTCAGGTCTGAACTGGACCGGCGTTCCGGTGATTGCCGCCAATATGGACACCGTGGGCACATTCACCATGGCCGAAGCACTGGCGGGCTTCAATGTCCTGACGGCAGTGCATAAACATTACAGCGTGGAAGCCTGGCAGGCATTTATCCAGCGCGTGCCGGCTGCAGTGCTTGGGCATGTGATGGTTTCATCCGGTACCTCCGAAGCCGATTTCGTTAAGCTCGCCGCTGTTCTCGCTTTATCGCCTCAGCTTAATTTCATCTGCATTGATGTTGCCAACGGTTACTCCGAGCACTTTGTTGAGTTCCTGCAGCGAGTGCGTGAAAGTTTCCCTGGCAAAACCATTTGCGCGGGAAATGTGGTCACCGGTGAAATGGTCGAGGAGTTGATCCTCTCTGGCGCGGATATCGTCAAAGTCGGCATTGGCCCCGGTTCGGTCTGCACCACGCGTGTAAAAACCGGCGTCGGTTACCCGCAACTGTCTGCGGTGATTGAGTGTGCCGATGCGGCGCACGGCCTTGGCGGCCAGATTGTCAGCGATGGCGGTTGTTCAGTGCCGGGGGATATCGCGAAAGCTTTCGGTGGTGGGGCAGATTTTGTCATGCTCGGCGGCATGCTGGCGGCGCACGATGAGTGCGAGGGGAACGTTGTCGAAGAGCAGGGCGAGCAGTTTATGTTGTTCTATGGTATGAGCTCAGAATCCGCGATGAAACGCCATGTCGGTGGGGTCGCCCAGTATCGTGCTGCGGAAGGGAAAACCGTTCGCCTGCCGCTGCGCGGCCCGGTGGAGGACACCGTGAAGGATATCCTCGGCGGCCTGCGTTCGGCCTGCACTTACGTGGGTGCAGCACGCCTTAAAGAACTGACAAAGCGCACCACGTTTATTCGTGTGGCGGAACAGGAAAATCGGGTATTCACGCGCTGATGGCTGATGGCTGATGGCTGATGGCTGATGGCTGATGGCTGATGGCTGATGGTCGATTATTGGTGGTTGAAGGTTGAAGGTTGAAGGTTGAAGGTTGAAGGTTGAAGGTTGAAGGTTGAAGGTTGCAGACAGATGCGCACCGTGCGCATCTGTCAACGAATCGCATCCCCTAAGCCAAATACCGGCAGATACATGGCAATCACTAACGTGCCGACAATTCCACCGATCACGATCATCATCAAGGGTTCGAGCGAAGCCGCCAGTGCATCAGCCCGCATCAGCGTTTGTGCTTCATGCCACTCCGCTAATCGTGCCAGCATGACATCCAGCGCCCCCGCTTCCTCACCGACACGGATCAGTTGTGCACAGAGCGCGGTGAAAAGCAGATGATGCTGCATCGCCTGATGCAGTGGTAAGCCGCCAGCGATATGCCGCTGTAACGCGATAATCGCCTCACGCCACAGTGGCGATCCCAGCGTGACCTCAACGGCTTGCAGACTTTGTAATAACGTGAGTCCAGCCTGCTGCGTTAATTGCAGGATGGCGTAAATCTGGCTGAGCTGACCACCGCGCCAGAGTGTTGAAAGCAACGGCAGACGCAATAGCCAGCGATGAACACGAATTTGCCAGAGCACAGAACCACGGTAAACCCACCTTGCGCCGAACAATAAGCACATTATCGTTATCGCCAGGGGGAGCGCTGCCTGTTGTAAAAACGCTGACAGACTCATCACGGCGGCGGTGAAGGCGGGAAGGGGGGCATCAAAACTGGCATACACGGAGACAAATTCGGGCAGCACAAACAGCAACATGCCCGCACTCACCGCCAGCGCCACCAGCAAGATAAACAATGGATAGCGCAGAGCTTTAACCACTTTCTGTCTCAAGTGCTGTTGCTTGCTTTGCTGTAACGCCAGCTGGCGACAGCATTCATCAAGCTGACCGGTGAGTTCACCCACTTCCATTAATGCCGGAAACAGCGCGGGGAAGATCTGCGGCCAGGCGCGGAGTGCAGATGAAAATGCCTCTCCGGCCATTACCCGACGTTGCAATTCATTAAGCAGTTCGCGCCAGCCAGCATGCGGGTGCCCCTCAGCCAGCAACGTCAGACTCTCCGCCAGCGGCAATCCTGCCTTGAGCAAGGTCGCCAACTGGCGAACAAGGTCAATTTTGTGCTGCCACTTCCAGTCACGCGTGCGCCAGCATTGCCCACGCTGCCAGCTAACCGGCATCATACCGCGATCTGAGAGTTGCTGCAGGAGCTCTTCCTGACTGGCAACTAATGCGGTTCCTTGCCGTAACGCGCCCAGCGTGTCCAGCGCCTGCCAGCGATAATGGTAGAGATTAGCCATCCTCCAATCCCACAACCCGCTGAACTTCTTCAAAGGAGGTGTCACCGCGACTCACAGCCTCCAACCCGGCGGCGAGCAGGGTTTTCATCCCGCCTTCATTGGCCAGTGAGATGATGTGCTCCAGCGGCATATCGGCAGAAATCGCGTTCTGTAACTTGTTACTCATCGGCAGCACCTCAAATAACGCCAGGCGTCCGTAATAGCCCGAGAAGCAGTGGTCACAGCCTGGGGCGCGCCATGTTTGTAAGGTGCCTGGCCAGATTTCGTGTGGCAGATGTGCAATGGCCTGCGCTGGCTGGCGGCAGTGCTCGCAGAGCCGTCGTACCAGACGCTGCGCGATGACTAACTGTAATGCCGGGCCGAGCAGGTAACCGGGAATATCCATCTGTCGCAGACGCGTGAGCGTTTCTGCCGTCGAATTGGTGTGCAATGTTGATAGCACCAGATGTCCGGTCTGCGCCGCTTTAACGGCAATGCTGGCCGTTTCGGCATCGCGGATTTCGCCCACCATAATCACATCCGGATCCTGTCGCAGCAGAGCCCGCAGTACACGGTTAAAATCGAGCCCGCTCCGCGGTTGGATTTGCGTCTGGTTAATGCCCTCTAATGGAATTTCAACGGGATCCTCTACACTGCAGACATTTTTATCCGGCACATTCAGAGCGCTTAATCCGCTGTAGAGGGTAAAGGTTTTACCGCTGCCGGTAGGCCCGGTGACCAGTATCAGTCCCTGAGGTTTAGCCAGCGCGTGCTTCAGTAACCGGAGTTGGGTAACCGGCATGCCGAGTTTATCCAATGCGATCGCGCTGTTTTCACTTTGCAGCAGTCTCACCACGGCTTTCTCACCGTGACTAATGGGTAAAGTAGAAAGGCGAAATGCGGCCTGTTGATCGTCAAGGTTCAGTGTGAATTGCCCATCTTGTGGCAAGCGACGCTCGGCGATATCCAGCCCGCCGAGGATTTTCAGTCTGGCAAGCACCGCAGCCGTAGGTGCATCTGGCAAATGTGACAGTTTGTGCAAGACGCCATCAATACGTAATCGGACGCGTAACCCCTGCTGCTGAGGTTCAAAATGCACGTCAGAAGCACGGCGTTGGACCGCCTGGCGCAAAATCTGTTCAACGGCATTAATCGCTGTTTCGGTAGCGGCCGGTTCGTGCAACGTCGCCGAGTCATCAGGGGTGTGCAGGAGTTGCTCCAGTCGTGCCGCTGGCCAGCACTCGACTTCCACTTTGCACTGACTGGCGAATTGCAGGGCTTCCAGCAGCAGCGGATCGGGCGTCTCGGCTACTGCGACGCGCAGTGATGTGGCGTCATGCTGAAGCATCACCGCCTGGTAACGTGCGCATAAGGTCTGGATCGGGGTATTGGGCTGTGCCATCAGTGAGTGTCCTTATCGGTGAAGCGGAACTGTTCAAGACAGCTGTCGCGCAGACTGGCATTGGTGCTGGTGCAACTGCGTTGCCAGTCCAGCGTGCCTTCCGTGGTGTTCCAGATAGGTGTCATTTCTACACTCAACCCGGTAAGACTCTCCTGACCCGTTAAGGTGATGGCGCCATTCACGACGGTTAGCGAGGCCACATAGCGTGAACCTTTGGCAGCAGGAATGCCGCCTGCACCCGCCTGGCACTGAGTGGGGCCGCCACGTTCAATCGCGCAGAGTTCCACGGCGGTTTTATAAGGCACCATGGTTTGCAGCATGTCAGTCAGCGCGGCGCGTTGTAGATAATTTTGGTAGCTGGGCAGGCCAATAGCACTAAGAATGGCCACAATGCCAATCACTATCATCAATTCGATGAGGGTAAAACCTTGTTGTCTATCCATTATTCAGCTCCTTGTTGTGGAGCGGCTAAGGTAGAAAACGGCGTCTGAAAGCGATAGTGAGACGGTTTAACGCTGGAAGGCAGGATGTAATGAATCGCCGCGTTTGCAGAAGAAGTATCAATAAACAGGAAGGCGACTCACAAACCGCCGCGCAATTGCGGCGGTAAGAGGGAGGATTTAGTTGTCGCGAAAGCGCATGGAGAGATCCATGGCGCGCAAGTGCTTGGTCAATGCCCCCACGGACACGAAGTCGACGCCGGTTTTGGCAATTTGCGGCAGCGTGGCTTCCGTGACGTTACCGGAGACTTCCAGCAGGGCACGTTTGTCGGTGAGAAGGACGGCTTCATGCATCATCTCGAAGCTAAAGTTATCTAGCATGATAATGTCGGCACCGGCATCAATCGCATCCTGCAGTTCCTGCAGGCTCTCTACCTCTACTTCAACCGGTACATCGGGAGCCAGCCACAGCGCTTTCTCAACGGCATTGCGTACCGAACCGCTGGCAATAATATGGTTTTCTTTAATCAGGAAGGCATCGGAAAGACCCAGCCGATGGTTACTGCCGCCGCCACACAATACGGCATATTTCAGCGCTGTACGCAGACCTGGCAAGGTTTTGCGTGTATCCAGCAATTGAGTTTCGCTGCCAACGAGCAACTCGACATAATGACTGACTTCTGTGGCCACCCCGGAAAGCGTTTGGACGAAATTTAATGCAGTTCGTTCAGCGGTTAACAGCAGCCGGGCCGGACCTTTTAACTCGAATAGCAACTGGTCAGCTGCGACATTTTGACCCTCTTCAACATGCCAGACAATCGTGACTTTATTGCCAAGCTGGAAAAACACTTCCTGCACCCAGCGTTTACCACAAAAAACACCGGCTTCACGCGTGATGATCTGTGCTTCGGCCTGTTTATCTTCCGGTAAGAGCAGGGCGGTGATGTCACGGTCAGCATCCACCTCACCACCTAAATCCTCCCGAAGTGCGCGCGCAACGGCTTCGGGGATGTCCTGCTCAATACGCTTAATCAGTTCCTGACGACGATGATCGGGATCGTAACGACGCGATGCCATGCTTATGCCACTCCATTAATCGGATTTAACTGCGCTCACCTTAGCCTGATTTATAGCCTATTGCCAGTCGTGATAGCTGAAATGTTTAGTATCCTTAACACTGTTCGCCATTCACATTAAGTCACAAGCCGAAAAGGGGAAACATGTTATTCTCAGCCTGATTTAGCCTGGGATTTAGAACATGAAACTGGAAGATGGCTGGATTACCAGCGCGCGCAAAGTGCCCTCGCCGCACTTTAACCAACGACCGGAAAATGAAATTCCCTCGTTGCTGATTATTCATAATATCAGTTTGCCGCCGGGTGAATTTGGTGGCCCGTGGATTGATCAACTGTTTACCGGGACCTTGCCGCCGGATGCTCACCCCTATTTTGCCGATATCGCGCAGCTGCGCGTGGCGGCGCACTGCCTGATTCGTCGTGATGGTGAGTTGGTGCAGTATGTTTCGTTTGATCAGCGTGCATGGCATGCCGGTGTGTCGCAATTTGCCGGGCGAGAAAACTGTAATGATTTCTCGATGGGCATTGAGCTGGAAGGCACGGATACGTTGCCTTATACCGACGCGCAGTATAAGACCTTAAAAAAGGTCACGGCCTTGTTGCTTAAGCACTATCCGCTGACGCTGGAACGCATTACCGGACACAGCGATATCGCGCCACAGCGCAAAACCGATCCTGGCCCCGCATTTGACTGGATACGCTATAAAGAGTCTATCAGGCAGGAGAATCCCTGAAACAGCAGGAGCAGGTATGACGTTGTTTAGCTTGTTATTAGTGTTAGGTTGGGAACGCCTGTTTAAATTGGGTGAGCATTGGCAGCTGGATCATCGTCTGGAGCCGCTGTTTCGCGGACGCCAGCGATTTTCACTGCTGCGCACGTTGGTGATGACCCTCATCGCGATGCTGATCGTCTGGCTGTTGGTGTGGAGTCTGAAAGGCATTCTGTTTGGCGTGGCACAACTGGCATTCTGGATTGTGGTGGGCTTGCTGTGTATCGGCGCAGGTTCGGTGCGTCTACACTATCATCGCTACCTGAAAGCCGCCAGCCACGATGATGAAGCGGCGCATCAGGCCATGGCAGCGGAACTGACACTGATTCATGGTGTACCCGTTGAGTGCAGTGAGCGTGAGTTTTTACGTGAGCTACAAAATGCACTGATTTGGATTAACTTCCGCTTTTACCTCGCGCCACTGTTCTGGTTTGTGGTCGGTGGCCCTTACGGACCGGTGCTGCTGGTGGGTTATGCCTTCTTGCGTGCCTGGCAAAGTTGGCTGGCAAAACACCATTCTCCACTGGAGCGCGCGCAGTCAGGTGTAGACAGCATACTGCACGTGCTGGACTGGATCCCGGTGCGACTGGCAGGTGTGGCTTATGCGCTGTTAGGCCACGGTGAGCGGGCATTGCCTGCGTGGTTTGCCTCGCTAAGCGATCGGCATCGTTCGCAATATCAGGTGCTGACCAGTCTGGCGCAATTCTCGCTGGCGCGCGATCCGCATATGGATAAAGTGGAAACGCCACGGGTGGCCGTGGCGCTGGCGAAGCGGATATCGTTAGTGCTGGTGGTTGTGGTCGCGTTGCTGACCATTTACGGCACGCTGGTGTGATCGGCAGGCGGTACACCGAAATCTGGTGTGCCGTCTTCGCGCCATTCAATGTACTTCAGGCGCGTATGGCGATTCGGATCCCATAATGGATCGCCTTCAATTTCGGTGTAATTCCGCGCGTGATACACCAGCACGTCCCTGCCGTTTTCGTCCCGCGTAAAGCTGTTATGCCCCGGCCCATACTGCTGATTTTCCCAGCTGGTGGTGAAGACTGGACGCGCAGATTTCTGCCAGGCAGTGCTGTCGAGCGGATCGGCCATCATGTCGATGCTGAGCATTCCCAGGCAGTAATTCTCATCAGTTGCGCTGGCGGAATAGGTGACAAACAGCCGATCGCCGTGATGAATAACTGCTGGGCCCTCATTGACGCTAAAGCCTGCGCACTCCCACTCATACTCCGGCCGGCTGAGCATCACCGGTGCGCTTTTCAGCGTCCAGGGATTAAGCAATTCCGCGAGATAGAGATTGGAATTACCCGGAATAGCGGGATCCTTCTGTGCCCACAGATACCAGTTTTTGCCCTGATGCACGAAATGCGTCGCATCAAGCGAGAAAGAGTCGATTGGGGTAAACACTCGGCGAACAGGTTGCCAGTGGCCGGAAAGCGGATTGCTGTCATCACACACCAGCGCATACATGCGATGCTGAAACAGGCCATCTTTGATGTCGCGTGTTGGCGCAGCAGCAAAGTAAATCACCCATTGTCCATTGATATGGTGCAGTTCCGGCGCCCAAATTAACGCACTATACGGCCCGGTATCAGGCTTGCGCCACACCGTAATCGCCTCCGTCTCAATCAGTCCATTCAGTGTGTCAGCGTAGCGGATTTCGAGTCGATCATATTCCGGCACCGATGCCACGAAGTAGTAGCCTTCGCCATGACGCAGGATAAATGGATCGGCGCGTTGGGTAATAAAGGGATTTGGCCAGCTCATTTGATCTCTCCAGGTTGCGGGGTGACAGTCAGGGAGGCAGGGGATAATTCACGTGCATTGGCACGGCGTAGCGCAAGATCATCCTGAATGATGCGCATGAGTTTGCGATCCACCTTCAGCAAGCGCACTACACCGGCGGTGATCAGATAGCCAACACCGGGAATCATGGTAAACAGCAGCATGATGCCGTTGATGGCGTTGGGAGCCTGCTGCTTTGCACCCGCGTCATAGCCATAAATAGACAGCAGGAAACCAACCATCGCACCGGCCACCGCCAGACCCACTTTGAGGAAGAACAGGTTACCGGAGAAGCTCATGCCGGTGATGCGTTTTCCCGTTTTCCATTCACCATAATCATCGACATCCGCCATCAGCGACCAATGCAGCGGTGACGGGATTTGATGCAGGATATTCAGCAGGAAGTAGGCGACGACAACCGCCACAGTCGCATGAGGATCAATCCAATAGAAACCGCACGAGAAGAGTGCCAGCGCGATATTGGTCCAGAAAAACACCTTCAACTTGCACCAGCGGTCGGTGAGGATTTTTGCCAGCGTACTGCCGAACATCATGCCAATCACACCCAGGCTAATAAACAGCGTGGCAAAATGCGTGGATTGCCCCATTACCCAGGTAACGTAATACATGGTGGCGGCCATGCGGATAAAGCCAGGACAAACATTGCAGAAGGTGAGCAGGAGAATGCGCACCCATTGATCGTTCTTCCAGACGTCACGCAGATCTTTCTTCAAATCATCATTACTGGGCGCGGCTGGACGGATACGTTCGCGAACCGTGGCAAAACAGAACAGGAACATCGCCAGGCCAATCAGTGCCAGCACGCTCATCGCCATTTGGTATCCGCGTGCTTTGTTGTCACCGCCAAACCACTCGGCCATCGGCAGCAGAGAGAGCGACAGGATCAGTGTCGCCACGCCCACCATCACAAAGCGGTAAGATTGGCAGGAGACGCGTTCACCGGGATCGTTGGTGATCACACCGCCCAACGAGCAGTAAGGAATATTGATGGCGGTGTAGGTGAGCGACATCAAGAAGTAGGTGACAAAGGCCCAGATAACTTTGTTGTCATAGCTCCAGTCTGGCGTGGTGAACATCAGCACGCTGAACAGCACATAGGGGACGGAAACCCACAGTAGCCACGGGCGAAAACGCCCCCAGCGGCTTTGGGTACGATCGGCGATGGCGCCCATAATGGGATCGGTGACGGCATCCAGCACGCGAACAGAAAGTAGCAGTGTACCGACCAGCGCGGGTGCGAGGCCAAACACATCGGTGTAGAAATAGTTAAGGAAAAGCATGATCGCACCGCCGATCATATTACATCCGGCATCGCCCATGCCATATCCCAGTTTCTCTCTGAATGAGAGCGCTGCGCCTTCCATTGTTCGTCTCCCGCGAAAAGGTGAGACGAAATTATCAGCGTTAAATCAGTAACCTGCTGGGGAACAATTGGTCACGTAGATGGACAAAACAGGTGGGCGCAGAAAAGTGTGAGGCAGATCAGGAAT
Source organism: Pantoea sp. GL120224-02 (assembly GCF_900215395.1). Classification (NCBI taxonomy): domain Bacteria; kingdom Pseudomonadati; phylum Pseudomonadota; class Gammaproteobacteria; order Enterobacterales; family Erwiniaceae; genus Pantoea; species Pantoea sp. GL120224-02. The sequence continues at coordinate 312,517 of NZ_OBEC01000005.1, forward strand.
GTTGCCCGGCGCTGACGCGCCGGGCAAGAGCATACATTAGGCTTCTTGCACTTTATTTTTGATGGTGTAACCCACTGCCAGGATAATGATCCAGACAGGAATCAGCCACACAGAAATCGCCATACCCGGCGTCATCGCCATGATGACCAGTACGGCCGCCATGAACGCAAGGCAGAGCCAGTTACCAAACGGATAGAGCACGGCTTTAAAGCGCGTGGTCACACCCTGCTGGTCTTTCTTCTTACGGAATTTCATGTGCGCGAGGCTGATCATCGCCCAGTTGATCACCAGCGCAGAGACCACCAGTGACATCAGCAGGCCAAAGGCTTCGCCCGGCATCAGGTAGTTGATCAGGACGCACAGCGCTGTGGCTACTGCAGAGACCAAAATGGTTGCCACTGGCACGCCGCGTTTATCAACATTGAGCAGCGCTTTAGGTGCATTACCCTGCTGCGCTAAGCCGAACAGCATACGGCTGTTGCAATACACGCAGCTGTTGTAGACCGACAGCGCCGCCGTCAGGATCACCACATTCAACGCGTTGGCGACAAAGGCATCACCCAATTCGTGGAAGATCAACACAAACGGGCTGGTCTCTTCGGTGACGCGCGTCCATGGCAGCAATGACAGTAACACTGCCAGTGAACCAATATAGAAAATCAGGATACGCCACAGTACCTGGTTAGTGGCTTTCGGGATGCTCTCTTGCGGATTGTCAGCCTCAGCCGCCGTGATACCCACCAGCTCAAGACCACCAAACGAGAACATAATGATCGCCATCATCATCACCAGGCCGGTCATACCGTGTGGCAGGAATCCACCCTGGCTCCACAGGTTAGTGACGCTGGCCTGCGGACCGGCGTTGCCGCTGAACAGCAGCCAGCCGCCGAACAGGATCATGCCGATAACCGCGACGACTTTGATGATCGCGAACCAGAATTCCATTTCCCCAAACACTTTTACGTTGGTCAGGTTAATGGCGTTGATGACGACGAAGAAGATCGCCGCACTGGCCCAGGTCGGGAATTCGGGATACCAGAATTGGATGTATTTACCGACGGCACTCAGTTCAGCCATGGCAACCAAGACATACAGCACCCAGTAGTTCCAGCCAGAGGCGAAACCGGCAAAGTTGCCCCAGTACTTATAGGCGAAGTGGCTGAAGCTGCCGGCAACCGGCTCTTCCACGACCATTTCACCTAACTGGCGCATAATCAGAAAGGCAATAAATCCTGCAATCGCATAACCGAGAATCACGGCCGGACCGGCCGATTTAATTACTGATGCGCTACCCAGAAACAGGCCAGTACCCACGGCACCGCCCAGCGCAATCAGCTGAATATGGCGATTTTTCAGGCCGCGGTGCAGCGATTCGCCATGCTGTTGTTCCATACAAACCTCGTGATGTTGTTATTGTGCACCTGCAGTGCGCGCACTGTAAGGCTGTTTTACGCAATGTATTCTTTTCTTTACGGTATTTGGCGTGCTGTGTGCATGCTGAAACTACCATGGCGACCAGAATAGTGATAAGCGCGCCGCTTTGCACCTGCTTTTGCTTTTTGTGCTGAGAGATGGCTGAAAAAGCAGCACTATCCACTGGGTGTCGCTCGCGCTATTTCTGACATGAAAAATCAATAAACACGAATAGCTTTCCCTTATGGTTGCCTGTAAGGCTTAGGGCTAACTCAGTGTAAGGTTTGGTAAAAGTGAAATCTGTTAACAATTCACTTACGGAGCAAATATATGCCTTTATCACGGTAAGTTAGCGCGCTGTAACAGCGATATCCCCCGGAAGTGTGATGCCTGCCATATAGACACAAGGTGAATACTTTGTTACTTTACGGGCACCATTTTTCAATTGGTATTACCAATTTACTCCGGACGTTTTCACAATAAGAAGGGAAGATGGCTTACAGTAAAATTCGCCAACCCAAGCTCTCCGATGCGATCGAGCAACAGTTGGAGTCTCTCATTATGGAAGGGACGCTCCAGCCAGGTGAAAAGCTTCTCCCCGAGCGCGAACTGGCGAAACAGTTTGATGTCTCACGTCCATCCCTGCGCGAAGCGATTCAGAGCCTGGAAGCCAAAGGCCTGCTGCTACGCCGTCAGGGCGGTGGTACCTTCGTGCAAACAAATCTCTGGCAAAGCATGAGCGATCCCTTAGTCAGCCTGCTTGCCGAACATCCAGAATCCCAGTTTGACCTGCTGGAAACCCGTCACGCGCTGGAAGGTGTTGCTGCCTATTATGCGGCGCTACGTGGCACGGATGAAGACTTGCAGCGTATTCGCGACTGCCATGTTCACATCCAACAGGCGCAGGACAGCGGCGATCTGGATGCTGAAGCAGATGCAGTGATGAAGTATCAGATCGCTGTCACAGAAGCCGCCCATAATGTGGTGCTTTTACATTTGCTGCGTTCCATGGGCCCTATGCTGGAACAAAACGTCCGTCAGAATTTCGAATTGCTTTACGCTCGCCGGGAAATGCTGGCGAAAGTGAGCGGTCACCGCGCCAGTATTTTTGAGGCGATTGTGGCTCGTGAGCCAGAACAAGCACGCGAGGCATCCCATCGTCACCTGGCGTTTATTGAGGAAATCTTGCTGGATAGAAGTCGGGAGCAGAGCCGTCGTGAACGCTCCCTGCGTCGTTTACAGCAACGTAAGGAATAACGCACGGCAACGAACGTGCGGACATAAACGACGGGCCTGTCTTACTTGTGCTGTGAACCAGAAGCAAAGCACAAGCAGACAGGCTCCTGATAATTCAACGTATTAGACACAGATAAGGAACACACCCCATGTCAGAACGTTTACAGAATGACGTGGATCCGATCGAAACTCGTGACTGGCTACAGGCGATCGAATCGGTCATCCGTGAAGAAGGTGTTGAGCGCGCGCAGTATCTGCTTGATCAGGTATTGAACGCAGCACGCAAAGGTGGCGTGAAAGTGGCTGGCGGTGCGTCGGCTATCAGTAACTACATCAACTCTATTGCTGTTGAAGATGAACCGGACTATCCGGGCAACACCTCTCTTGAACGTCGTATCCGTTCCGCAATTCGCTGGAACGCCATTATGTCGGTCCTGCGTGCATCGAAGAAAGATCTGGAGCTGGGTGGTCACCTCTCATCTTTCCAGTCTTCTGCCACCATTTATGAAGTGTGCTTCAACCACTTCTTCCGTGCGCGCAGTGATAAAGACGGCGGCGATCTGGTTTACTTCCAGGGCCATATTTCTCCAGGCATCTACTCACGTGCTTTCCTTGAAGGCCGTCTGACTGAAGAACAGATGAATAACTTCCGTCAGGAAGTGCACGGTAAAGGTCTGTCTTCTTACCCGCACCCGAAACTGATGCCTGATTTCTGGCAGTTCCCAACCGTTTCTATGGGCCTCGGTCCATTGAACGCGATCTATCAGGCGAAGTTCCTGAAATATCTGGAACACCGTGGCCTGAAAGACACGTCTAACCAGACCGTTTACGCCTTCCTCGGTGATGGCGAGATGGATGAGCCAGAATCTAAAGGTGCGATCACCATCGCCACCCGTGAGAAGCTGGACAACCTGGTGTTCATCATTAACTGTAACCTGCAGCGCCTTGATGGTCCGGTTACCGGTAATGGCAAAATCATCAATGAGCTGGAAGGCATCTTTGCCGGTGCTGGCTGGAACGTGATTAAAGTGATCTGGGGCGCACGTTGGGATGAACTGCTGAAGCAGGACACCAGCGGCAAACTGATCCAGCTGATGAACGAAACCGTTGATGGTGACTACCAGACCTTCAAATCCCGTGATGGCGCCTACGTGCGTGAGCACTTCTTCGGTAAATACCCGGAGACCGCTGCACTGGTGAAAGACTGGTCAGACGAAGAGATCTTCGCCCTGAACCGTGGTGGCCATGATCCGAAGAAAATCTACGCAGCACTGAAAAAAGCACAGGACACCAAAGGTCAGCCGACCCTGATCCTGGCACATACCATCAAAGGTTATGGTATGGGTGACACGGCGGAAGGTAAAAACATCGCGCACCAGGTGAAGAAGATGAACATGGATGGCGTTCGCTATATCCGTGATCGCTTCAACGTGCCGGTAGCAGACGATCAGATCGAAAACCTGCCGTACGTGACCTTCGAGAAAGGTTCTGACGAGTACAACTATCTGCACGGTCAGCGTGAGAAGCTGGGTGGCTACCTGCCAACCCGTCAGGCAGAGTTCAGCGAGAAGCTGGAAATGCCAACGCTGGAAGAGTTCAAACCGCTGCTGGAAGAACAGAACAAAGAGATCTCGACCACTATCGCGTTTGTGCGTGCACTGAACGTGATGCTGAAGAACAAGTCGATCAAAGATCGTCTGGTGCCAATCCTTGCGGATGAAGCGCGTACCTTCGGTATGGAAGGTCTGTTCCGTCAGATCGGTATTTACAGCCCGAACGGCCAGCAGTACACCCCGCAGGACCGTGAGCAGGTTGCTTACTATAAAGAAGACGAGAAAGGCCAGATTCTGCAGGAAGGGATCAACGAGCTGGGCGCAGGTTCATCCTGGCTGGCGGCGGCGACCTCTTACAGCACCAACAACCTGCCGATGATTCCGTTCTACATCTATTACTCGATGTTCGGTTTCCAGCGTATCGGCGATCTGATGTGGCTGGCGGGCGACCAACAGGCGCGCGGCTTCCTGGTCGGCGGTACCTCAGGTCGTACGACGCTGAACGGTGAAGGTCTGCAGCATGAAGATGGTCACAGCCACATTCAGTCGCTGACTATCCCGAACTGTATCTCTTACGATCCGTCTTACGCGTACGAAGTGGCGGTCATCATGCAAGATGGCCTGGTACGTATGTACGGCGAAGCGCAGGAAAACATCTACTACTACATCACCACGCTGAACGAAAACTACCACATGCCTGCGATGCCGCAGGGTGCGGAAGAGGGTATCCGTAAAGGTATCTACAAGCTGGAAACCTTAGACGGTAGCAAAGGCAAAGTACAGCTGCTGGGTTCAGGTTCTATCCTGCGTCACGTGCGTGAAGCGGCACAGATCCTGGCGAAAGACTATGGCATCGGTTCTGATGTCTACAGCGTCACCTCGTTCACCGAACTGGCTCGTGATGGCCAGGATTGTGAGCGCTGGAACATGCTGCATCCAACCGAAGCCCCACGCGTCCCGTACATCGCTCAGGTGATGAACGAAGCGCCAGCTGTTGCCTCAACCGACTACATGAAGCTGTTCGCAGAACAGGTTCGCAGCTACGTTCCTTCAAGCGATTATCGCGTACTGGGTACCGATGGCTTTGGTCGTTCAGACAGCCGCGAAAACCTGCGTCACCACTTCGAAGTGGATGCATCGTATGTTGTGGTTGCTGCGCTGGGTGAGCTGGCTAAACGCGGCGAAATCGATAAGAAAGTGGTGGCAGAAGCGATCACCAAATTCAGCATCGATGCCGATAAAGTTAACCCGCGTCTGGCTTAAGAGGTAAGAGAGTAATGGCTATCGAAATTAACGTACCGGATATCGGGTCAGACGAAGTTGAAGTCACCGAAATCCTGGTGAAGGTGGGCGACAAAGTTGAAGCTGAACAGTCGCTGATCACCGTGGAAGGCGATAAAGCCTCGATGGAAGTGCCTTCGCCACAGGCTGGCGTAGTGAAAGAGATTAAAATCTCTACCGGTGACAAAGTGAATACCGGTTCGCTGATCATGATCTTTGAAGCAGAAGGCGCAGCGGCTGCTGCACCAGCGGCAGAAGAGAAAAAAGCGGAAGCGGCTCCTGCTCCGGCGGCTGCGGCCGTCAGCAAAGAGGTCAACGTGCCAGACATCGGCGGTGATGAAGTTGAAGTCACTGAGATTCTGGTGAAAGTGGGCGATAAAGTTGAAGCTGAACAATCTCTGCTTACTGTTGAAGGCGACAAAGCTTCAATGGAAGTGCCAGCACCGTTCGCGGGCGTGGTGAAAGAGATCAAAATCGCCACCGGCGATAAAGTGAATACTGGCTCGCTGATCATGATCTTCGAAGCAGAAGGTGCTGCACCGGCTGCGGCCCCAGCGGCGAAGCAGGAAGCGGCTCCGGCTGCAGCCCCTGCTGCTGCAGGTGGCGCGAAAGACGTCAACGTGCCTGACATCGGCGGCGATGAAGTTGAAGTCACCGAAGTGCTGGTGAAAGTGGGTGACAAAGTCACCGCTGAGCAGTCACTGATTGTGGTTGAAGGCGATAAAGCGTCAATGGAAGTGCCTGCGCCATTCGCCGGTACGGTGAAAGAGCTGAAAGTCTCTACCGGCGATAAAGTCAGCACCGGTTCACTGATCATGGTGTTCGAAGTAGAAGGCGCTGCGCCTGCTGCTGCGGCACCTGCGGCGAAACAGGAAGCGGCTCCGGCTCCAGCGGCAGCTAAACCTGCTGCAGCACCTGCGGCGAAAGCTGACGCGAAAGGTGAGTTTGCTGAAAACGACGCTTACGTCCACGCTACCCCGGTGATTCGTCGCCTGGCGCGCGAGTTCGGTGTCAATCTGGCGAAAGTCAAAGGCACCGGCCGTAAAGGTCGCATCCTGAAAGAAGACGTACAGTCTTACGTGAAAGATGCAGTGAAACGCGCAGAAGCGGCTCCGGCTGCCGCGGCAAGTGGCAGAAGCCTGCCGGGTCTGCTGCCTTGGCCGAAAGTGGACTTCAGCAAGTTCGGTGAAGTGGAAGAAGTGGAACTGGGTCGTATCCAGAAGATCTCGGGTGCGAACCTGAGCCGTAACTGGGTGGTTATCCCGCACGTTACGCACTTTGACAAGACTGATATCACCGATCTGGAAGCGTTCCGTAAACAGCAGAACGCCGAAGCGGAAAAACGTAAGCTGGATGTGAAGTTCACCCCTGTGGTGTTCATCATGAAAGCCGTTGCCGCTGCGCTGGAGCAGATGCCGCGTTTCAACAGTTCACTGTCTGAAGATGCACAACGACTGACGCTGAAGAAATACATCAACATCGGTGTGGCGGTTGATACGCCAAACGGTCTGGTGGTTCCAGTGTTCAAAGATGTGAACAAGAAAGGCATCACTGAACTGTCGCGTGAGCTGATGGCGATTTCTAAGAAAGCGCGTGATGGCAAGCTGACCGCTGGCGATATGCAGGGCGGTTGTTTCACCATCTCCAGCCTTGGTGGCCTGGGCACCACGCACTTCGCACCTATCGTGAATGCGCCAGAAGTGGCGATCCTCGGTGTGTCTAAGTCTGCGATGGAACCGGTGTGGAACGGTAAAGAGTTTGAACCGCGTCTGATGATGCCAATCTCTCTCTCCTTCGACCACCGCGTGATCGACGGTGCTGATGGTGCGCGCTTTATCACCATCATCAACAACACACTGTCCGACATTCGCCGTCTGGTGATGTGAAGTTAATCAAGGCCGGCAAATGCCGGCCTTGTTGTAAGCATTCAATGTTGCCGCGGTTGGCAGTTTATTAACAATTCTGTAAACTCTTGCGGTGAAATGTCCCGGTGGATAAAGGGCATGCGGAGCCTGGGACGGGCTCGCTTTTGACCGCCGGCAATCTAATAAGAGGTCATGATGAGTACAGAGATTAAAACTCAAGTCGTGGTACTTGGGGCAGGTCCTGCAGGTTACTCTGCAGCCTTCCGTTGCGCTGATTTAGGTCTGGAAACCGTAATCGTTGAGCGTTACAGCACCCTCGGTGGTGTTTGTCTGAACGTAGGCTGTATCCCGTCAAAAGCGCTGCTTCATGTTGCGAAAGTGATCGAAGAAGCCAAAGCACTGGAAGAGCACGGTATCGTGTTTGGCCAGCCGCAAACTGACATCAACAAGATCCGTACCTGGAAAGAAAAAGTTATCACCCAACTGACTGGCGGTCTGGCCGGCATGGCGAAAGGCCGTAAAGTGAAAGTGGTAACCGGTCTGGGTAAATTCACCGGTGCTAACACCCTGGTGGTGGAAGGTGAGGGTGGCGCAACCACCATCAACTTCGACAACGCGATTATCGCTGCAGGCTCGCGCCCGATTGAGCTGCCATTCATCCCACACAACGATCCACGCGTGTGGGATTCAACAGATGCGCTGGAACTGAAAGAAGTGCCTAAGCGTCTGCTGGTTATGGGCGGCGGCATCATCGGTCTGGAAATGGCCACCGTGTATAACGCGCTGGGTTCAGAGATCGACGTGGTTGAGATGTTCGACCAGGTTATCCCTGCTGCCGATAAAGACGTGGTGAAGGTCTTCACCAAACGTATCAGCAAAAAATTCAACCTGATGCTGGAAACCAAAGTGACCGCTGTTGAAGCGAAAGACGATGGTATCTACGTGTCAATGGAAGGCAAAAAAGCCCCGGCTGAAGCACAGCGTTATGACGCAGTGCTGGTGGCGATTGGCCGTGTGCCAAACGGTAAAGGCCTGGATGCGGGTAAAGCGGGCGTGGAAGTGGACGATCGTGGGTTCATCCGCGTCGACAAACAGCTGCGTACCAACGTGCCACACATCTTTGCTATCGGCGACATCGTTGGTCAGCCAATGCTGGCGCACAAAGGTGTGCACGAAGGCCACGTCGCGGCAGAAGTGATTTCTGGTCTGAAGCACTACTTCGACCCGAAAGTGATCCCTTCTATCGCCTATACCGAGCCAGAAGTTGCCTGGGTAGGTCTGACCGAGAAAGAAGCTAAAGAGAAAGGCATCAGCTACGAAGTCTCCACCTTCCCGTGGGCTGCTTCTGGCCGTGCAATCGCTTCTGATTGTGCAGACGGTATGACCAAACTGATCTTCGACAAAGAGACTCACCGTGTGATCGGTGGCGCGATTGTCGGCACCAACGGCGGCGAGCTGCTGGGTGAAATCGGTCTGGCGATCGAAATGGGCTGTGATGCAGAAGACATCGCACTGACCATTCACGCGCACCCAACCTTGCATGAGTCAGTTGGTCTGGCGGCAGAAGTGTTTGAAGGTAGTATCACGGACCTGCCAAACGCGAAAGCGAAAAAGAAATAATTTTTTTGCTAAATAAAGAAACGGCTCCTTAATGGAGCCGTTTTTTATTACGGGTTCTATTAAATTGAATCGATAAATAAGGCGCTGGAGCTAACGCATAAGCCCTGCCGGAAATAGCAGGGGCGAACCCCTGCTATTGAAGTGTTACGGCCTGACTTCGTAAGCCATTACCGCAGATAATTCAGCAGTGAATACCTTGAATCGTAATTCACAGAGTGTATTGCGATTCACCAGGCACAATACTAATAGCATGAGCCCGCCGATAATCAGCTTGCTGAATGATAACTTCATAATCACTTACTCCTTGCATTAGCACGAGCAAGCAACTACCCTAACATTGCTTAGGTGTTTTGGGTAGTTGCCTGCTCGTGCGGTTGATGAAAATTGACCGCATGAGTTTCTCACTCCACAATCCACCTCAATTGATATTGCTTGAGGCAGATTGCCTCAAGCGCCCGCAGGCAGTCTACGCGTTTTGTTTCTTATTTCACGTCTGATTTATCTTTAATTTTAATTAAATTTCCCAGTTTTATCGTTAGTCTTTAATTAAAGGTGTTAAGTGTTCATGTAATTAATTGTTGATATCTTTAATCCAATTAATAAAATGCCTGAGCGGTGCGGAAAGGTATTTCCTGCTGGGGTAATAAAGCCAGAATCCTTCTTCAATCTGCGTATACTCAGTAAGTATTTCAACTAATTCTCTCTCCGCCAAAGCAGCGTTGACCGCGTCCTGATGTAAAAAGGCGATACCTAATCCGGCACATGCCGCTTGCAGAATGCGCTCATTATTGTCCAGCACCAGTGAGCCTTTTACCGCCACTTCCTGCTTGCGCCCGTCTTGCCAAAATTCCCAACGATAGCGACGTCCGCTCGGAAAGCGCCGCTCAATACAGGGAAACTGCAATAACTCCGCCGGGAACTGCGGAACGCCATGTTGAGCAAGAAAAGCCGGGCTGGCCACCGCCAGTGCGCGCATCGGCTTGCCAAAGGGCACTGCGATCATATCCTGCGCCAGCACATCGCCATAGCGTACGCCTGCATCAAAACCACTCTCAACGATATCTACCAACGCGTCATTGCTGTCGATCTCCAGCGTAATCTCCGGGAAGCGTTGCACGAACGGTAAAATGACGGATTGGAAAAACAGCGCCTCCGCCGAACGCGGCATGCTGATGCGCAACACGCCACGAGGATCGCGACGCCAGTCATTCAGTTCATCCACCGCCTGTGAAAGATCGGCCAGCGCAGGCTGGATACGCAGCAAGAATCGCTCGCCGGCTTCGGTCAGCGCCACTTTCCGCGTGGTGCGGTGCAGCAGACGCACTCCCAACCGCTCCTCAAAGTTGCGCATGGCGTGGCTCAGGCTCGAGGGCGTGACATTTCGCTCCTCAGCGGCTTTGCGAAAACTCAGATGCTGCGCGATAGCGGCAAACATCTCCAGTTCCTGCATTGATGCACGGTAGTTGTTCATTGCTGAATTCCACTCACTAAATCAACGAAAATCGCGCAATTGTTGCTGCGATTGCTGAGGTTTATAACATTAACACCGTAAGCGAAGAGGATAAATCAATGCAACAGCGTCAATTAGGCAGTCAGGGATTACAGGTTTCAGCGTTAGGATTGGGCTGCATGGGCATGAACTTTGCCTATGGTCAGAATGATGAAAAGCAAGCGTTGAATACGCTGGCGCGTGCATTTGAACTCGGCGTCAATTTCCTCGATACCGCTGAAGTGTATGGTCCTTTCACCAATGAGATGTTACTGGCGAAAGCGATCAAAGGCCGTAGCGATATCAAAGTGGCGACCAAGTTTGGTTTCCGCATTACCGATCATGGGGAGGGCTGGGAGCGCATTACCGGTGCCAATAGCGAACCGGCGCATATCCGCCGCGCCGTGGAAGGCTCACTTCAGCGCCTGGGTGTCGAAGCCATTGAATTACTGTATCAGCATCGTCTCGATCCAGCCGTGCCGATTGAGGAGGTGGTAGGCGTGATGGCGGATCTGGTGCGTGAAGGGAAGGTGAAGTATCTCGGTTTATCCGAAGTCTCATCCGCCACGTTACGCCGCGCGCAGGCGGTGCATCCGATTTCGGCCCTGCAGAGCGAATACTCTCTGTGGACGCGCGATCCGGAGCAAGAAATTCTCGCCACCTGCCGTGAGCTGAATATCGGATTTGTCCCTTACAGTCCGTTAGGCCGCGGCTTCCTCACCGGTAAATTCCCGGCGGCGACCACGCTGGCGGAAGATGATTTTCGTCGCTATCTTCCGCGTTTCCAACAGGACGCACAGGCGCATAACCAGAAGTTAGTGAATCAGCTTTCAGAGATGGCTGCAGGTTATGATGCGACAGCAGCACAACTGGCGCTGGCGTGGGTGCTGGCGAAAGGTGAGGATATCGTGCCGATCCCTGGTGCCAGTAAAATCGCCAATCTGGAACAGAACTGTGCTGCGGCCGCTCTCACACTTCATTCAGCCGATATTAAGGCCCTGGATACGCTATTCAATCCACAAAATATTCAGGGTGAGCGCTACAACGAAAGCGAATTCACCCTGGTCGATCGCTAATTTTTAGCCCTTCAATCACAAAATGGCAGGCTCAGGTGGCCTGCCATTTTGTGTGACCCCGCTCAAAATCCAGGTAAATCTGCTAAATAACGCGCGGATGTTGCTTTTTTGTAAACAGATTAACAATCAGCCGAAATGCTGCTATGCTGGCCGACGCGGAACCGGGCACCTCACCCTACTGTTTGACAGCTCAAGGGGTGTACCGGAAAGCTATACAATGAGAGCGAGGAGAACGTCGTGCTAGAAGAATACCGTAAGCACGTTGCCGAGCGTGCTGCCCAGGGAATCGTACCTAAGCCGTTAGATGCTTCCCAAATGGCCGCGCTGGTTGAACTGCTGAAAAACCCGCCAGCGGGTGAAGAAGAATTCCTGACCGATCTATTGGTCAACCGTGTACCCCCAGGTGTTGATGAAGCGGCTTATGTAAAAGCTGGTTTCCTGGCAGCTGTCACGAAGGGCGAAGCCCTCTCTCCTCTGGTTACTCGCGAAAAGGCAGTTGAACTGCTGGGCACCATGCAGGGCGGTTATAACATCCATGCGCTGATTGAGGCGCTCGACGAAGAAGCGCTGGCACCGATTGCCGCTGAAGCGCTGTCTCACACGCTGCTGATGTTCGACAACTTCTATGATGTCGAAGAGAAAGCGAAAGCGGGTAACCCCCACGCGAAGAAAATTATCCAGTCCTGGGCCGATGCTGAGTGGTTCCTGAAGCGTCCTAAGCTGGCTGAAAAAATCACCACCACCGTGTTTAAAGTGACCGGCGAAACCAACACCGATGACCTCTCTCCGGCACCGGATGCATGGTCTCGCCCGGATATTCCACTACACGCACTGGCGATGTTGAAAAACCCACGTGATGGTATCGAACCCGACGATGCCGGCAACATTGGGCCGATCAAACAGATCGAAGAATTGCAGAAAAAAGGCTTCCCGCTGACCTACGTCGGTGACGTGGTGGGTACCGGTTCTTCCCGTAAATCTGCCACCAACTCGGTGTTGTGGTTCATGGGCGATGACATTCCGTACGTGCCAAACAAAAAAGGCGGCGGTCTGTGCCTCGGCGGTAAAATCGCACCGATCTTCTTCAACACTATGGAAGATGCGGGCGCACTGCCGATCGAAGTGGACGTTGACCGTCTGAACATGGGCGATGTGATTGACGTTTACCCGTACAAGGGTGAAGTGCGCAATCATGAAACCGACGAACTGCTGGCGACCTTCGAGCTGAAAACCGAAGTGCTGCTGGATGAAGTGCGTGCCGGTGGCCGTATTCCACTGATCATTGGTCGTGGCCTGACCACTAAAGCACGTGAGTCTCTGGGTCTGCCGCACAGCGATGTGTTTGTGAAAGCCAAAGACGTTGCAGAGAGCACCCGTGGTTATTCACTGGCGCAGAAAATGGTTGGCCGTGCCTGTGGCGTTGAAGGTATCCGTCCGGGTGCCTACTGTGAACCTAAAATGACCTCTGTAGGTTCTCAGGACACCACCGGTCCAATGACCCGTGATGAACTGAAAGACCTGGCGTGCCTGGGCTTCTCATCCGATTTAGTCATGCAGTCATTCTGTCATACCGCAGCCTATCCTAAGCCGGTTGACGTAACCACGCACCACACCCTGCCTGACTTCATTATGAACCGTGGCGGTGTCTCACTGCGTCCGGGTGACGGGGTTATCCACAGCTGGCTGAACCGTATGCTGCTGCCAGATACCGTGGGTACCGGCGGCGATTCACACACCCGTTTCCCTATCGGTATCTCCTTCCCGGCGGGTTCTGGTCTGGTGGCATTTGCTGCTGCGACCGGCGTGATGCCACTGGATATGCCTGAGTCGGTACTGGTGCGCTTCAAAGGCGAAATGCAGCCGGGCATTACCCTGCGCGATCTGGTTCACGCCATCCCACTGTACGCCATCAAAGCGGGTCTGCTGACTGTTGAGAAGAAAGGGAAGAAAAACATCTTCTCTGGCCGCGTGCTGGAAATCGAAGGTCTGCCGAAACTGAAAGTGGAGCAGGCATTTGAACTGACCGATGCGTCAGCTGAGCGTTCTGCAGCGGGCTGTACCATCAAGCTGGATAAAGAGCCGATCATTGAGTATCTGAACTCAAACATCGTGCTGCTGAAGTGGATGATCTCTGAAGGTTACGGCGATCGTCGTACGCTGGAGCGCCGTGTAGAAGGCATGCAGAAATGGCTGGCGGATCCGCAACTGCTGGAAGGCGATGCGGATGCAGAATATGCGGCAGTGATCGATATCGATCTGGCCGAAATCAAAGAGCCAATCCTGTGTGCGCCAAACGATCCAGATGATGCGCGCTGGTTGTCTGATGTGCAGGGCGAGAAGATCGATGAAGTGTTCATCGGTTCTTGTATGACCAACATCGGTCACTTCCGTGCAGCGGGTAAACTGCTGGATGCGCACAAAGGCCAACTGCCAACCCGTCTGTGGGTGGCGCCGCCTACTAAGATGGATGCCGCTCAGCTGACGGAAGAGGGCTATTACAGCGTCTTCGGTAAGAGCGGTGCGCGTATCGAAATTCCAGGTTGCTCACTCTGCATGGGTAACCAGGCGCGTGTGAAAGACGGTGCGACGGTGGTTTCCACCTCAACCCGTAACTTCCCGAACCGCCTCGGTACCGGCGCGAACGTGTTCCTGGCTTCGGCTGAGTTGGCTGCGGTGGCATCCCTGCTGGGCAAATTGCCTACGCCAGATGAGTACCAGCAGTTCATGGTTCAGGTTGATAAGACCGCGGAAGATACCTACCGCTATCTCAACTTTGACCAGTTAGGTCAGTACACTGATAAAGCTGACGGTGTGATCTTCCAGACCGCTGTTTAATCGGCGCGAAGGATGAAAGGGGACGATGTGAATCGTCCCCTTTTTTATGCGCTGTTTTCCTTGGGCATGTCCAGGCATAATGCGAGCGCGATCCCACTTTATTCAGCGCGCTACGCACAAAATGCACCTAACCGGTGCTGCACGTCGCGCCATTAGCTACACGAGGCAAACCCATGGAGTATGAATTTCTGCGTGATTTGACCGGACAGGTCAAAGTGCGTATGTCGATGGACCACGAAGCAGTGGGGCACTGGTTCAATGAAGAGGTCAGAGAGCATCCCGGCCTGCTGGATGAAGTGGAAGCGGCGGCGCGGGAAGTCAAAGGAACGATTAATCAGTGGCAGCGTGTCGGGCATGAATACACCATCTGGCTGGATGAAGAAGAGGTGATGATCCGAGCCAACCAGCTGGCGCTGGAAGATGATGGCATGGAAGAGGGCATGACGTATTACGACGAAGAGAGTCTGTCATTTTGCGGCGTGGAAGATTTCCTCGCAGTGATCGCGGCGTATCGGCAGTTTCTTGCGGGCAGATAACCGCAAAATTTCGCCTGCATTGTCGTGGCGTAGTTTTATTTAGACTCTGGCTTTCCCTGACTCAATGGCGGCAGATGATCCCCTTGAATTCAGCGACATGTCGCCTCCAATTGTTTTTTATTTTCTGTAGGGGAAACGCCGCATCAGGACGATGCGGCGAGTTTGGCACTTACGCGCCGCTTACCACGGAGTGTGGATGATGCGCCTGTTCCTCATCCACGATGGGTTCGACTTTGCCCATCAGGAACAGGTAGTTAAGAATACCGATAACCACTAATACAGCAGAGAACACCAGTGCCCAGGTGAAGTGGCCTGTCGCCCCGACGATGGCACCAGTAATAATCGGCCCCACCGCACCGCCCATGTTGGATACGGTGTTTTGCAGGCCAGCCACGATCGACACGCTGTTCTGCGGTGCCACATCGCCAGGCAGTGCCCACACCTGAGAAGCCGCAACGGTGGTGCCCGATTTGGCGATACACAGCAACAGCACGGTCATAAATACCGAGTCAGTGAACGGGGCGAAGCCGATACACAGTGCCATCATCAGACCAATAGTCAGGAACAGCTTGCGCGTGGCGGTCAGTGACAGCACTTTTTTGTGCACCATGCGATCCGATGCCCAACCGGCCAGCACTTCAATCACCATGCCGCAAATCAGCGGCAGCGCAGCCACCATCCCCATCTTGAGGAAATCCATGCCTTTATCTTTCACCAGATAAGTCGGCAGCCAGGTAATAAAGAAGTATGAGGTGTAGTTAATGGTGAAGAAGCCAATGCACATTGCCCAGATATTGCGGTAGCGCAGCAGTTTGTACCACTTCATCGGACGTACGCTTTTGTCGCCGTGTTTCTGCGCCTGGCCATTACGGATAAAGCGCACTTCATCCTGACTGATCGATTTGTGATCTTCCGGGTTTTCCGCATAGATGAAGTACCACGCAATTACCCAGAACACACCGAGTGAACCAATCACCAGGAAAGTGATGCGCCAGTCGAACATGGCGATCATAAATACGATCAACGGCATGGCCACGGCCCCACCAAACTTCGAGGCGCTGTCGAACAGGCCTGAAACGGTGGCACGTTCGCGATCCGGGAACCAGCGCGCGGTTATCCCGGCGTTGCTCGGATAGGCTGCGGCCTCACCGACACCCAGCGCTAAACGCAGCGCCAGTAGAGATTTAAAGCCGGTTGCCAGGCCCATCGCCATGGTAGCAATTGACCACCAGGCCACCGCAATACCGAGACCTTTTTTCTGACCGAAGCGGTCGGCAAACCAGCCTGCCGGGATCTGCAACAGCGCGTATGACCAGAAGAACGCTGCCATGATAAAGCCCATCATCTCGGGATTAATGTCGAGCTCTTTGATCAAATGCGGGGCAGCCGCAGAGAGTACGGTACGGTCAATATAGTTAATGGCGATCGCCAGCCACATCAGGCCAGCAATCCACCAGCGAATGCGGGTAGAGCGAGAGGTGTTGTTCATAATATTTTTTCACCTTCCCGGTGTCTTTCGCGCTGTCGCGGCGTTGACTGCAATCATCCACCCCACATTCGGGGGACAGATGACCTTGTCGCTGGCGTCAGCACCAATGACTGGGGATTAAAATTTGGATTAAGTAGGGTTTTGAGAAAATTAATCCAGCCCGTTCATAACATTTGTCGGGCGCTCGCCCTGTTTGATGCACTGCACAATCTGCGCGACGCAACGTTCACCAATGGCACTGATGGCACCGTCGGTGTAACCCGCGATATGCGAAGTCGGGATAAAGTTGCTGAGGGTGAACAGCGGATGTTCCGCCAGCGGTTCCTGCTCAAACACATCGGCGGCCGCGCCAGCGATGACGTTGTCCAGCAGTGCCTGATACAGATCTTGCTCATTGACGATGCTACCGCGTGAGGCATTGATCAGGAATGCACTCTTCTTCATGCGCTTGATGCGCGCAGCATCGAACAGATTCTGGGTTTTATCGGTGAGCGGCTTGTGCAAGGTGATGAAATCGCTGCTTTCGGTCAGCTGATCGAGGCTGACGAATTCGATGCCATGCTCGGCGGCAAATTTTTCATCCGGATAAAAGTCGAAAGCAATCACGCGCATGTTGAAGCCTTTGGCACGCAGCGCAACCTGTTTACCGATATTCCCGAGGCCGATAATGCCCAGCGTTTTGCCATACACATCGGTGGCAAAGATGCGCGGCCAGTTACCGGCACGGGTTTCAATTGCAGCCTGGGTAATCTGGCGTGCGCTATTCAGAATCAACGCGAACGCGAAGTCAGCCACGGCATGTTTATTGGCATCCGGCACATTGGTGACGTAAATGCCGCGTGCGCGGGTGGCATCCAGATTGATGTTGTCGACGCCCACGCCATGCTTACACACGATCTTCAGCTGAGGTGCTTTTGCCAGCAGTGCTTCATTCACATCGGTAAAGGCAACGATCATCGCCACGGTCTCGGCCAGATGCGGCTCCAGCGCGCTAAGCGGTGCATCGGCGGGCAGGGTGATCAGCTCAAAACCCTGCTGTTCCAGCGCATCAATGGGCGCAGCGTCGTATTTGGCGAAAGACGGTGAAGTACAGATAACTTTCATAGCGTTTCCCAATCCTGGTGTTGGAACGGGCAGCAACCGCTGCCCAATCGGTCTTTACTGCAGGTACTGATTCACGATCTGGCGGATCTTCTGCTCTTCTTCGGCAGAGAAGCTCACCGCATAACGGCTGTTACCCACATCTGAACCCAGCAGTGAAACAGCTTTCTTCACGGTGGCCGGTGGGAAACCAACGCTGTAGAGATCGGTGCGCAGGCCCGTGATGTTCTCTTGTGCCTGGCGTGAGCCTTCAATATCGCCCGCATGGAAACGTGCCCAGATAGCGTTGATCTTTTTCGGCGCCACGTTGGCGAGACCCGAAATACAGGCAGTACAACCTTCAACAAAGCCACGGTGGATCAGCGAGTCTGGGCCGGTCAGCACGTTGAAGTTTTCCACGCCTTCAGCGGCCTTCAGGAAACCGCTCAGGCTCTCATAGCTGCCCGCACTGTCTTTGATGCCGATAATGTTGGGATGTGAAGCCAGCGCACGCACGGTTTCCGGCTGTAAAGTGTTGCCGGTGCGTGCAGGGATGTTGTACAGATACAGCGGTACTTCAATTGCATCTGCCACCGCGCGGTAGTGGGCAATCAACTCTTCCTGCTTCAGCGGCACGAAATACGGAGTGATCACCGAAACCGCATCCACGCCCAGTTTGGCGACTTGTTTGCCGAGGCGGATGGTTTCACGGGTAGAGATCTCACCGATGTGCGCCACAACCGGGGCAGCGCCGTTCACTTCATCGACGCAGGTTTCGGTAACCGCTAACTTCTCCTGCTCGTTGAGCACAAAGAACTCACCGTTGGTACCGCCGCAGAAGATGCCGTTACCCGCGCTGAGCTGACGTTGTACCTGCAGGCGCTGAGCCGCGGGATTAAACGCACCTTCACTGTCAAAGGTGGTGACGATAGCGGTTAATACGCCCTGAATTTTCTTACTCATGATGCCCTCATTAATCCTTAGTGATTCAAAGCCGGAAAGAGTGTCAGGTAGACGTTTCGTACGTCATCGGCGCTCACTTTCATCGGTACATTCTTCATCAGTCGCTGCACGTCGAGCGCGGCTTCAACCAGATACGGCAGGTGATCCGGGCCGATACCCAGTTCTTCCAGACTGGCAGGCAGTTTGAGACGTTTCACCAGCGCGGCAAAGTACTCCACCAGCGCATGCGATTTGGCTTCTTCATCCAGTGAGGCATCTGCGTCCGGCAGCAGATCGTAGGCCTGCGCGAATTTGCTCACGGCGGCGGGGCGTACAAAGCGCATGCACGGTGCCAGCAGAATGGCGTTCGCCACGCCGTGCGGCAGATGATATTTGCCGCCCAGCGGATAGGACATCGCATGCACCAGATGGGTACCGGCGTGGGCAATCGATGCGCCACCGTAATAAGAAGCCCACAACATATTCAGGCGCGCTTCCAGATTGCCCGGTTCGGCAATCGTGGTCTCCAGGCTGGCAAACAGCTTTTTCATGCCGATCAGCGCATAGTTATCACTCACCGGATTGGACACGGTGGCGGTAAAGCACTCGATCAGATGACAGAGTGCATCAATACCGGTCGAAGAGGCGATATGTGGCGGCATGCTGGTGGTCAGTTCAGGCACCAGTGCGACATAATCGGGCAGCATCACCGGAGTGATGATGCCGACTTTGGTCTCTTTCTCTGGGATCGCCAGGATTGCGTTTGGCGTGGCTTCGGAGCCGGTACCGGCGGTAGTCGGGATCAACAGTGACGTGGTGCGGGCCAGCGGTTTCTCTCCGGCCAGCAGGGCATCCAATGTTGGCGCGCCATCAACGCACAGAATCGACAGCAGTTTGGCGACATCCAGCACGCTGCCGCCGCCCACGCCGATCACCAGATCGACGTCGGTAGAAGGTAGTGCGGCAACAATGGCGGCGACATCGTGCTGGCTTGGCTCCGGCGGCACGCTGTTGACGATGCTCAAACTGCTGATCTGCTGTTTCAGCTGCGCGATCAGCGACTGAACCGCTGGAATGCCTTCGATATTCTTGTCGGTGACCAGAAGCGCTTTGTCTTTACTCTGCAGTAAATAGCTGAGGTCATTAAGCGCCTGGAAGCCACTGATCACGGTGCTGTTGATATTCATTTCATACCCTTATCGCGGTTTTTTCGTACTAAATGATTAACTTTGCTCATTCAGTGCGGGTTCTGTCACTACAGTGCCTAAATTTATAGGACAAATTGATTTCAAATAATTTGATCTTGCTCACATATAATCAATCGTGATTGAATATAATCAATCTCAACACGGCGAACTGCCGGCAGAGGAAAGAGAATGACTTCACAGCCATGGAAAACACCCGTCTTAGTGATCGCGGATGATTTTACCGGTGCCAACGACGCCGGTAGCGGACTGGCGCGAGCAGGCGCAAAGGTGCATGTGCTGTTTGATAGCAGTACTGCCCACGATGCCAGCAGCGCCGATGTGCTGGTCATCAGCACCGACAGCCGTGCAGTCAGTGCAGCAGAAGCAGCGCATCGTACAACGCTAGCATTACAGCAGCATCAGGCGATTGCCCAGGATGGCTGGCTGTTTAAAAAGATTGATTCCACGCTGCGCGGCAATCCGGGCGCAGAGATTGAGGCCGCATTGCACGCCAGCGGAAAAACCTTAGCGCTGGTGGTGCCCGCTGTGCCTAAATTGGGCCGTACCACGCGTGAAGGTGAAGTCTGGATCAACCAGCAGCGTCTGACGGACACCGAATTTGCCAGCGACCCGAAAACCCCGGTGACCAGTAGCCATGTGTTAACCCGCCTGCACATGCAAAGCGATCTGACCGGTGAAACTCTGGACCTGGCGACGGTGCGCAGTGGCAAGCTGGCACAGGTGCTTACCAGTAGGAAGGGCTTAGTGGTGCTGGATGCCGAGCAGGATGCTGATATTGCGCTGATTGTGGCGGCGGCGGCGAGTTTACCCGCACGACCCTTACTCGCAGGCGCTTCCGGATTAGGTGATGCATTGGGCGAATATCTGGCGACGCGTCCGGCCAGGCCGGTGCTGGCCGTGGTGGGTTCGATGAGCGCCATCGCGCAGCAGCAAATCGCCCGCCTCGCGACCCAACGTGACATTCGCATTATCGATATTGATATCCGTCAGTTGTTTGCTCAGCCCGCGTGGCCGCAGGCTGTCGAGTGGCAGCAGGCGATGCAACAGGCTTTACGCGACGGCGCACATTGCGTGGTGCGCACCACACAGCATGCAGAGCAACGCCATGAGATTGAACAGCTGTGTCAGCAACATCAGGTGTCACGCCAGGAGCTGGGAGAACGCATCTGCCACTTTCTCGCCCAATTGACCCACAACGTTTGCCGCCAGGCCTTGCCTGCCGGGTTGTATCTTTCGGGCGGCGACGTGGCAATTGCCGTCGCACAAGCGCTCGGCGCCAGTGGTTTTCAGATTCAGGGCCTGGTGGCGGGCTGTGTGCCGCACGGGGTTCTGCTAAATAGCGAATTACACCTGCCGGTGATGACCAAAGCGGGTGGCTTTGGTGACGAAAACACCCTGGTAGAAGCCATCCGTTTCATTGAGGAGAAGTCGAGTGAATAAAATTATTGCGGTGACCATGGGCGATCCGGCGGGCATCAGCCCGGAGATCATCATTAAAGCGTTAGCGGAAGGTGACCTGGCGGGGATCCCGGCAGTGGTGGTCGGCTGTGCCAGCACGCTGCGTCGGGTGATGGGATTGAACATTACGCCGCAGGCAGAATTACGCGTACTGGATAACGTCAAAGACGCGCATTTCGCACCGGGCATCATCAACGTGATCGATGAACCGCTGGCCAATCCAGAGGCATTAAAACCGGGTGTGGTGCAGAAAGAAGCCGGTGATTTGGCCTGGCGTTGTGTGAAACGCGCCACCGAACTGGCACTGGCCGGGGAAGTGCACGCAATCGCGACAGCTCCACTCAATAAAGAAGCACTGCACTCAGCAGGGCATATTTATCCGGGACACACCGAACTGCTGGCGCAACTGACTAACACCAAAAACTACGCCATGGTGCTGTACACCGATCATCTGAAGGTGATTCACGTCACGACGCATATCGCGCTGCGTAAGTTCCTCGACACCCTGAATGGCGATCGCATCCAGACGGTGATCGGCATGGCGGATACCTTCCTGCGCCGCGTCGGTTTCGACAAGCCGCGCATTGCCGTAGCTGGGGTGAATCCGCATGCGGGCGAAAATGGCCTGTTTGGTGACGAAGAGATCACCACCGTAGCACCGGCAATCAAAGTGATGAAAGAGCAGGGCATTGATGTTTATGGCCCGTGCCCGCCGGATACCGTGTTCCTGCAGTGTCAGCAAGGTCAGTACGATATGGTGGTGGCGATGTATCACGACCAGGGGCACATCCCTCTGAAATTGTTAGGCTTTTATGATGGCGTCAATATCACCGCTGGCCTGCCGTTTATCCGTACTTCTGCGGACCACGGCACGGCGTTTGATATCGCCTGGACAGGTAAAGCGAACTCTGCGAGCATGGCGATATCCATTAAACTCGCGATGCAGCTAGCATAGGGAAATATGAAGGGACAAAGCCGTCTCGACCAGATTATGGACTATCTGAAAAGTCATAATCTGGTCACTGTAGAACAGCTGGTGAGTGCGA
Organism: Pantoea sp. GL120224-02; assembly: GCF_900215395.1. Lineage (NCBI taxonomy): Bacteria > Pseudomonadati > Pseudomonadota > Gammaproteobacteria > Enterobacterales > Erwiniaceae > Pantoea > Pantoea sp. GL120224-02. The sequence continues at coordinate 334,644 of NZ_OBEC01000005.1, forward strand.
TCTCGGCTTCACCGGCGACGATCCGCCGCGATCTGATCAAGCTCGACAAGGAAGGCGTCATTAGCCGCAGCCATGGCGGAGTGACGCTCAATCGTTTTATTCCTGCGCAGCCGACCACGCTGGAAAAAATGCAGCGTAATCTGGCCGAGAAGCAGGCCATCGCGCAGTTTGCCGCCAGCTATGTGCAGTCGGGCGACTCCGTGGTGCTGGATGCCGGTACCACCATGCTGGAACTGGCGCGCCAGCTCACGCATCTGCAACTGCGAGTGATCACCGCCGACCTGCATATCGCGCTGTTCCTGTCTGAATTCAAGCAGATTGAAACCACCATTATTGGTGGCCGTATTGATGACTCCAGTCAGTCTTGTATTGGGGAGCATGGCCGACGCCTGCTGCGCAGCATCAATCCGGATATCGCGTTCGTTAGCTGTAACTCGTGGAGTATCGAACGCGGGATTACGACGCCGACGGAAGATAAAGCCGGTCTGAAGATGGATCTGCTGGCGAATGCGCGCCGCCGCATCCTGCTGGCTGACAGCAGTAAGTACGGTTCCTGGTCGCTATACTGCGCCGCACCGATTGATAGTTTGACCGATGTGGTGACGGATGCGCGTCTCGACGACGCAGTTTGTCGCGCGTTGCGTGAGCGTGGCATTGGTTTGCAGCTGACAGCCTGATGTAACAAGGTCGCCATCAAAGGCGACCCTTCAGCAACAGGGTTAACCCAATGCTAGCCCTGCACCGACATTTGCTTGCGTAGGTGCCCATTGATGCGCACCCGTTAACCGCAGCCCACTACGATAGCTTCAATCCCGTCGCCGGAATATTGCGGCCGTAGTAGATTTCACGCATCTCTTTCCACAGCAGATTGGTGATGCGCTTGTGCTCCTGCGGGTTGAGTTCTTCAGGCCTGGTATTGAACAGGTAATATTTCAGGTCAAATTCCTTCAGTAACATCTTGGTGTGAAAGATATTTTCCTGATAGACGTTCACATCCACCATGTCGTACATCGACTTCATATCCTCGGACATAAAGTTCTGAATCGAATTGATCTCGTGATCGATAAAGTGCTTTAAGCCATTCACATCACGGGTAAAACCACGCACGCGATAATCAATGGTAACGATGTCCGATTCCAGTTGGTGAATCAGGTAATTCAGCGCCTTAAGCGGCGAAATCACCCCACAGGTGGAGACTTCGATATCAGCGCGGAAGGTGCACAATCCCCCCTCAGGATGGCTTTCTGGATAGGTGTGCACGCAAATATGGCTCTTATCCAGATGCGCCACCACCGAATTGGGCAGCGGACCCGGATGCTCAGATTTATCGATATCCTGCGGATTGATCGGCTCTTCGCTGACCAGAATGGTGACGCTGGCACCCTGCGGTTCATAATCTTGTCGCGCGATGTTCAGCACGTTGGCACCAATGATTGAGCAGGTCTCAGTCAGGATTTCGGTGAGGCGATTCGCATTATACTGCTCATCAATATAGGCGATGTAGCCATCACGCTCCGCTTCGCTGTTGGCGTAGCAAATATCGTAAATACAAAAACTCAGGCTCTTCGTCAGATTATTGAAGCCGTGTAGTTTCAGCTTTTGCAATTTCGTCACTCCTCACACGACAAGGCATTCAGCAGATATTGCGGTAAGGCAAAGCTACCGACATGAATCGCGGGATTGTAGTAGCGGCAGCGTAGGCCCGCGTCGTCAAAGCGTGATTGCAGGGTGACTGCATCCCACTGGCGTAGCATCTCGTTGTCGCTTGCCCAGGCAAATGTCATGATGCCGCCGTAATAGGTGGGGATCGCCGCCTGATAAAAGCTGACGTCGGAGAAGTAATGGCCAAGTTTACGATGGCTGTTGATCGCTTCGTCCTGCTGCAGGAAACAGACGCCGTTCTGTGCCACAAAGATTCCGCCGGGATTTAGCGCCTGTTTACAGCCGGCATAGAATTCAGAGGTAAACAGACTTTCACCGGGACCGATGGGATCGGTGCAATCGGAAATAATGACGTCGAACTTCTCTTGCGTCTGGGTGACGAAATTCACACCATCATCAATCACCAAATTCAGCCGTGGATCGTCATAGGCACCGGCGCTGTGATTGGGCAGATACGTCTTGCAAAAACTCACCACGCCGGCATCGATCTCAACCATAGTGATCTGTTCAATCGTTTGGTGACGTAAGACCTCGCGCAGCATGGCGCCATCGCCACCGCCAATGATCAGCACGCGTTTCGCCTTGCCGTGCGCCAGGATTGGCACGTGGGTCATCATTTCGTGGTAGATGAACTCATCGCGCTCGGTGGTTTGCACCACACCGTCCAGCGCCATGACACGACCAAAAGCGGCATTTTCAAAGATCACCAGATCCTGATGCGCCGTTTTGTCGCGATAAAGCAGTTTATCTACCGTGAAATACTGTCCAAATCCGGCATGAAGCGTCTCATACCACATTTCATTCTGGGCCATGATGGGGCTCTCCTCGAATGTCATCGCCATGAAATTAGGGGAAAAAGCATAGCGAAATATGACCGTGGTTGCACGGTCAAATCTTCAGCAGCAGAGCGGGATGGCGGGCTATTTGACGTAAGCGAGCAGACTCAGCGAGTCACGCGCCAGCGACTTACACTTCTTGTCATTGGTAATGGCGATACCGCTCAAATCTTTGTAACTCTCTTCGCCGAGCGACTTCATGTTGTAGTTGCTGTAATTGCCCAGATCCCAGCGGTTCTGCTGGGCAAAAAACACCAGCGCTTTGCGAATTTGCGCATCGGGCAGATCCTGATAGCCACAATCGTTCTTCAGGTAAACAAACACCGCGGTCAGATCGGCCAGATCTTCAGCTTCGGATTCGCTCAGGGCAAAACTGGTGGAGGAGAAGCCAAGGAGTCCCGCCAGCAGCAGGATCTTGATGCTTTTCGTCATAATCATTCTCAACAAGGGACAATTTATTGACGTTAGCACAGTTATTGCAGGGATTCCGCTAAATTTGCCCAAATGGGGCATTCCCACGGTTTTTATCGGCGCATTCTGTTAAGGAGCTTGACCCTCCCGCAGGGTAAAGGTTTACGCTGTGCCCTTATTCACGACAAGGATAAGAATATGCAACGTCGTCATTTTCTAAAGTTGACCGCCGCACTCAGCGCGGCAGGTGCGCTGCCTTTGTGGAGCCGTTCGTTAATGGCGGCGACGCGCCCGCTGCTACCGATCCCCTCTATTTTGCAGCCCGATGCACGCGGAGCGTACACGCTCACCGCGATGAGTGGCACCAGCCAATGGAACGGCAAATCCGTCCCGACGTGGGGCTATAACGGCAGTCTGCTCGGCCCGGCGCTGCGGTTGCCGCGCGAGAAAGCCGTTACGGTGAATATTCATAATCGGCTGGCGGAAGCAACGACATTGCACTGGCACGGTCTGGAAATTCCTGGCGATGTTGATGGTGGACCGCAAGCACTGATTGCGCCCGGTGCCTCACGTCAGGTGACCTTTACGCCCGATCAACCGGCTGCCACCTGTTGGTTCCATCCGCATCAGCATGGCAAAACCGGCTATCAGGTGGCGCAGGGGCTGGCGGGACTGGTGCTGTTAGAGGACGAAGATTCCGGTAAATTGCGTCTGCCGATGCAGTGGGGCGAAGATGACGTGCCGCTGATTTTCCAGGATAAACAGCTGACCAAAGACGGCGCAAAAATCGATTACCAACTCGACATCATGCGCGCGGCGGTGGGCTGGTTTGGTGACATGATGTTAACCAACGGCGTGCAGTATCCGCAGCAAGCGGTGCCACGCGGCTGGCTGCGCTTGCGTCTGTTGAACGGCTGCAATGCCCGTTCGCTGGATATCGCCACCAGTGATAAGCGCCCAATGTACGTGATTGCCAGCGATGGCGGTTTGCTGGCCGAGCCGGTAAAAGTGGATAGCCTGCCGCTGCTGCCTGGCGAGCGTTTCGAAGTGATGATTGATACTTCAGACGGCAAAACCTTCGACATGGTGACGCTGCCGGTGACGCAGATGGGCATGACGCTGGCACCCTTTGATCAACCCTTGCCGCTGGTGCAAATTCTGCCACTGCGCGTGATGGCAAGTGGTTCTATGCCGGATAAGCTGGTGGATCTGCCGCCGCTACCATCAGTGGAAGGCGTGCAAAGCCGCTGGCTGCAACTGATGATGGATCCGCAACTGGATCAACAAGGCATGCAGGCGCTGATGGATCGTTACGGTCATCAAGCCATGGCCGGGATGAAAATGGATCATGGCAACATGGACTCGAAGGGTGGGACCATGCAGATGGATCATGGCAACATGGACATGAGCGGCGGTGCCATGAAGATGGACCATGGCAGTATGCCGATGGATCACGCAAAAACAGCGGCTTACGATTTCCACAACGGCAATAAAATCAACGGTCAGGCGTTTAACATGACCAAGCCGATGTTCAATGCTGAACTCGGCAAGCTGGAAAAATGGACCATTTCCGGTGAGGGCGATGCCATGCTGCATCCGTTCCACATTCATGGCACTCAGTTCCGCATCCTGTCAGAAAACGGCAAGCCGCCAGCGCCGCATCGCGCGGGCTGGAAAGACATGGTCAGCGTGAACGGCTGGCGCAGTGAGGTGCTGGTGCGGTTTAACTACGTTGCCAATGCCGATAACGCCTACATGGCGCATTGCCATCTGCTGGAGCATGAAGATACCGGCATGATGCTAGGCTTCACTGTCGGCTAAGTGACTGCCTCACCGCAGCGAAGCCAAAACGTCTTCGCTGCGGGTTGTTTAGCAACACCAAGGCATAAGCGTGGCATTTTACTGCTCAGCAGCAGTATCAGGGCGCCAATGGCCTGATTTCCTGTTACAGGGGCAGGGCACAAGTGGCCTGGTTTACGGCAGCACACGAGCGTGGACATCGGACAGCCTTATCCTGCTGCTCGATGCCTGGTCAACGCCGCTAACTCCTCTCTGAGCGTGCGAGGCAAGTGATTATGCCTGAGCCGATTCCAGTGCCAGCCGGATATCCTCAATCAAATCATCAGCATGCTCGATACCAATCGACAAACGTACCGTGGCATCGGTAATGCCAATACGCTGGCGTACTTCCTGCGGCACGCCGGAATGGGTGGTGCTGCCCGGATGGCTGGCGAGTGATTCGGTACCGCCCAGGCTCACGGCCAGTTTAAACAACGCAAGGGCATTGAGAAAACGAAATGCTGCTGGCTGGCCGCCTTTGATATCGAACGAGAAGGTGGAACCTGCGCCGCTGCATTGTCGCTGGAAGGTTTCACCCGCAGAGGTGTCCGCATCGAGATAGGGCAGCCAGTGCAATTTTTCTACCTGCGGGTTATCACGCAAAAACGCGGCGACTTTTTCTGCATTGCTGGCGGCTTTCTCCATCCTCAACGACAGCGTTTCCAGCGATCGTCCAATCATCCAGCTGGAGTGCGGATCAAGTTGGGTGCCGATGGCGCTGCGCAGCGATCGCACCTTGCTCACCAGCGCTTTGCTGCCCAGCACCGCACCGGCAATCAGATCCGAATGGCCGCCGACATATTTGGTGAGCGAGTAGAGCGACAAGTCTGCACCGTGCTGCAAAGGGCGTTGAAACAGCGGGCCAAGCAAGGTGTTATCGCAGGCGAGAATCGGGCGCGAACCTTGCTGCTGGGTGATGACATCTGCTACCTGCTTCATCAGCTGAATATCCACCAGGCTGTTGGTCGGGTTGGCCGGCGTCTCAATCAGAATCAGCGCCACACGACCGCGCTGCCACGCCAGTTTGGCTGCTTCATACACTTTGTCTTCATCGGTGCCATCGCTGAAGCCGACGGCTTTAATCTCTAAATCGTGCAGCGTTTTGCTTAGCAACGTTTCAGTGCCGCCGTACAGCGGCTGCGAATGCAAAATCACTTCACCTGGCCGCGCAAACGCCAGCAGCGTGGTGGCAATGGCCGACATTCCGGAGGAGAACAGCGCGGCACTTTCTGCCTGTTCATAGATGGCCAACCGATCTTCCACAATCTCGCTATTGGGATGGTTAAAGCGTGAGTATACCAGCCCACCGCTCTTGCCCTCCGGTGGCTGCTTACGTCCGGCAACGAAATCAAAAAAGTCCTGTCCCTCTTCGGCGCTGTTGAACACAAAGGTCGAAGTCAGGAATACAGGAGGTTTGACTGCGCCCTCCGATAGCCGCGGATCGTAACCGTAATTAAGCATCTGCGTTTCCGGATGCAGATCGTGGGTGCCAATCTGTGTTTTTTTACTGGATGAAGCGGCCATAGGATCTCCAGAGAATACCGGTGAGAGTGCGGGTGGGTTTTCTGTAGTTAAGGCCAGCGCAATAAATTTTGCCACGGTATCGTTTGCGTTCTGTGCGCGGCGTTAGAGGTTGGTTCGACTATGATAGACTTCGTGGCTTTCTGAAAACCTTAACCAGGCGAATGCAATGAAACACACCGTCGACGTGATGATCTCTGAGCAGGAGATTGCAACCCGTATTGCCGAACTGGGCAAGCAGATTAGCGAACACTACCGTAGCAGCGGCAGCGAAATGGTGTTGGTGGGTCTGCTGCGTGGCTCCTTTATGTTTATGGCCGATCTCTGCCGTGCCATCGATGTCCCGCATGAAGTCGACTTTATGACCGCCTCCAGCTACGGCAGCGGCATGTCATCGACCCGCGACGTGAAAATCCTGAAAGATCTGGATGAGGACATTCGCGGCAAAGACGTGCTGATCGTGGAAGACATCATCGATTCTGGCAACACGCTGAGCAAAGTGCGCGAGATCCTGCGCCTGCGCGAGCCAAAGTCACTGGCCATCTGCACGCTGCTGGATAAACCAGAGCGTCGCGAAGTGGAAGTGACCGTGGAATACGTTGGTTTCACCATTCCTGACGAGTTCGTGGTCGGCTTTGGTATCGACTACGCGCAGCGCTATCGTCATCTGCCGTATATTGGCAAAGTTATCCCGACCGGTGAATAACCGCACAATCTTCCAAGGCTAATCCCGCCAGCCTGCGATAAGATGCGCAGCCCGCGAGTCAATGACTGACGGGCTGCGCTTGCGTTCCCCTACCGCATGCAGAGTGGTAAAGTGTCGCGGGTTATCGCTCAGCGCTTCATCTTTGATTTTTCACTCGTTATCTCTGAATAACCCCGCATGCTCGGCGTGAGCGCACTATCATTTCATAGGGCTTTGATGTCACTACAACAGGGTATGGATTCGCAATGACTTATGCACTGGAACTTTCCGGGCTCACCAAAACCTATCCCGGCGGCGTTCAGGCGCTGAAGAAGCTTGATCTCAACGTTGAGGCAGGCGATTTTTACGCACTGCTCGGGCCAAACGGCGCGGGTAAATCGACCACTATCGGCATCATCAGTTCGCTGGTGAATAAATCCGGCGGCAGCGTGCGGGTGTTTGGCTATGACCTGGAAAAAGACGTGGTCAATGCGAAACGCCAGCTGGGTCTGGTTCCGCAGGAGTTCAACTTTAACCCGTTTGAAACCGTGATGCAGATTGTGGTGAATCAGGCGGGTTACTACGGCGTGGAGCGTTCTGAAGCTAACAAGCGCGCGGAAAAATACCTTAACCAACTCGATCTGTGGGGCAAACGCAACGAGCGTGCACGCATGCTGTCGGGCGGGATGAAACGCCGTTTGATGATCGCACGTGCGCTGATGCACGAGCCAAAACTGCTGATTCTGGATGAACCGACCGCAGGTGTCGATATCGAACTGCGTCGTTCAATGTGGACCTTCCTGAAAGATCTCAACATCAAAGGCACCACCATTATTCTCACCACGCACTACCTGGAAGAAGCAGAAATGCTGTGCCGCAATATCGGCATTATTCAGAGCGGTGAGCTGGTGGAAAACACCTCGATGAAAGGCCTGCTGTCAAAGCTGCAATCGGAAACCTTCATCCTCGATCTGGCGCCGCGTAGTCCGCTGCCGCAGCTGGAAGGCTTCCAGTATCGCCTGGTGGATACCTCTACGCTGGAAGTGGAAGTGATGCGTGAGCAGGGGCTCAACAGCGTGTTCAGCCAGCTGAGTGCGCAGGGTGTGCAGGTGCTGAGTATGCGTAACAAAGCGAACCGCCTTGAAGAGCTGTTCGTCAGCCTGACCCAGGGTAAAGGAGTGAAAGCATGACACATTTATACTGGGTGGCGCTCAAGAGTATCTGGGCCAAGGAGATCAACCGTTTTGCCCGCATCTGGATTCAGACGCTGGTGCCACCGGTGATCACCATGACGCTCTATTTCATCATCTTCGGTAATCTGATTGGTTCACGCATCGGCGATATGCATGGCTTCAGCTATATGCAGTTCATCGTGCCGGGTCTGATCATGATGGCGGTGATTACCAACGCTTACGCCAACGTGGCCTCTTCATTCTTCAGCGCCAAATTCCAGCGCAATATTGAAGAGCTGCTGGTGGCGCCGGTGCCCACGCACATTATCATCGCTGGTTATGTTGGCGGCGGCGTGGCGCGTGGCGTGTGCGTCGGTATTCTGGTGACGGCGATTTCGCTGTTCTTTGTGCCGTTCCACGTGCACTCGTGGTCAATGGTGGCCCTGACGCTGCTGCTGACTGCGATTCTGTTCTCGCTGGCTGGCCTGCTGAATGCGGTGTTTGCGCGTACCTTTGACGATATCAGCTTGATCCCCACCTTCGTGCTGACACCGTTAACCTATTTGGGGGGGGTGTTCTATTCGCTGACGCTGCTGCCGCCGTTCTGGCAGGCGGTGTCGAAACTGAACCCGGTGGTATATATGATCAGTGGATTCCGCTACGGTTTCCTCGGCATCAATGATGTGCCGCTGGTGTTTACCCTGTCAGTGCTGATTGCCTTTATCGTGGTGTTTTACGTACTGGTGTATGCGTTGATTCAGCGCGGTCGCGGATTGCGGACTTAAGTTTTACGGGGGCGGCCGAATGGCCGCCCTCGTTGTATCAAGCCACCTGAACCGGCAACGCTTTAGCGATGCGTTTCATCTCGTTGTCGCCTTCGAAATAAGCGACTTTGGGCTGCCAGCTACGGGCGACTTCATCTTCCACCTGCACATAAGAGCAGATGATCATGATGTCACCTTCACAGGCACAACGGGCGGCGGCACCATTGACGGAGATGATCTTCGAGCCACGCTCAGCGGCAATCGCGTAGGTGGAGAAACGCTGACCGTTGGTGACGTTATAAATGTCGATGGCTTCGTATTGCAGAATGCCGGATGCATCAAGAAAATCCTGGTCGATGGCGCAGGAACCTTCGTAGTGCAAATCTGCCTGCGTAACTTTCACGCGGTGCAGTTTGCCCTGAAGTACGGTACGAATCATAACGGGATAACCTTATTAAGCTGCGATTAAACGACGGAGGTTACTCCGTCAGATCCACTTGCTGATTATCGATCAGGCGCGCATTCCCCAACCAGGCGGCCATCAGAATCACGGCGCGCTGGCTATCCACCGTCAGCGGCTGCAAATTGTCGGCATCGCAAATGGCCAGGCCATCAGGGCGGAAGCCTTTCTCACGCAATGCGGCCTCGGCCGTTTCGATAATCTCTTCAACATGGCGTTCGCCGTTGTTCAGACGCTCGGCCATGCTGTTCATCACCTGGCTCAGACCCGCAGCAATCGCGCGCTCTTCGCTGGTGAGATAACCGTTACGTGAGCTCAACGCCAAACCATCTTGCGCGCGTACGGTTGGCACGCCGACAATCTCGATATCGAAGCCCATGTCGGCCACCATCTTGCGAATAATGGCTAACTGCTGGAAATCTTTCTCACCAAAACAGGCAATATCGGGCTGCACCAGATTAAACAGTTTGCTCACAATAGTGGACACACCGCGGAAGTGACCGGGACGACTGGCACCTTCCAGCAGAGACGATAACCCCGGAACTTCAACGAAGGTCTGGCTATCCAGCCCTTTGGGATACACATCCGCTGGCGCAGGGGAAAACACCAAATCGACACTGTGACGATTGAGCTTCTCGCAATCGTCCTGCAAGGTGCGGGGATAACGCGCCAGGTCATCGGCGCGTTCAAACTGCATCGGGTTGACGAAGATCGAGACCACCACGATATCGGCCCGCTCGCGCGCTTCATCCACCAACGTCAGGTGGCCGTCATGCAGGTTGCCCATGGTGGGCACCAGCGCGATACGTTTGCCTTCCTGCCGCCAGCGACGAATTTCTCGTCGCAGCATCGGCAGCGATTCAATAATCAGCACTGCAACTCTCCTGATTTACTGGAAACTGTGTTCGGCGGCAGGGTAGATGCCCGCCTCAACGTCGGCAATATACTGGCGAATTGCCGCGCGAATGTCGCCGGTTTCCGCGAGGAAATTTTTGGCAAATTTAGGAATATGACCGCCGGTAATGCCAAAGGCATCGTGCATCACCAGAATCTGTCCATCGGTGACGTTACCCGCACCAATACCGATGACCGGAATGCTCAACGCTTTGGTGATACGCTCTGCCAGCGCCACCGGCACACACTCCAGCACCATCAATTGTGCTCCGGCGGCTTCCAGCGCCAGTGCATCGGCCAGCAAACGCTCCGCGCCCGCTTCATCACGGCCCTGCACCTTGTAGCCACCAAAGATGTTCACTGACTGTGGCGTCAGGCCTAAATGACCACAGACCGGCACGGCGCGCTCGGTAAGCATACGCACGGTGTCTGCCAGCCATTCACCGCCTTCCAGCTTCACCATGTTGGCACCGGCACGCATCAGTTGAGCGGCGTTATCGAAGGTTTGCTGCGGTGTGGCGTAACTCATGAACGGCAGGTCGGCCATCACCAACGCATTCGGCGCGCCTCGGCGCACGGACGCGGTGTGATAAGCGATATCCGCCACGGTGACAGGTAATGTGGATTCATGGCCTTGCACGGTCATGCCAAGGGAGTCGCCAATCAGCATCACCTGAATGCCTTCATCGGCAAACAGGCGGGCAAAGCTAAAGTCGTAGGCCGTCAGGGTGGCAAATTTGCGGCCACTGGCTTTGAGCTGGCGTAAATGGGAGATGGTTGTCGGTTTCATCGCACACTCCAGAGTTTTCTGATGCGCGCAGTGTACTGGATTGATTGAAAAGGCGATACGACCGTAGTGCGATTATTGCCGCCTACTCAGACCACAAGCGGATGGTGCTGCGATCCAGCGTGGCGAGGATGCCGGTCAGTGGCTGACCGTTGGGCAAGCGCAGGCCAGGCGCGATTTCCAGCAGCGGTACCAGCATAAACGCACGGTTGTGCATGTCGTAGTGTGGCACGGTGAGACGTGGGGTGTGAATCGTCTGCTGACCAAACAGCATGATGTCGATATCGAGGGTGCGCGGTCCCCAGCGCTCCGCTTTGCGCACACGCCCATGCTCCAGCTCGATACGTTGCGTATGATCGAGCAGCGCTTCAGCTTCCAGCGTGGTGTCCAGCGCGACCACCGCATTCAGGTAATCGGGCTGGTCTGGCGGGCCGTACGGTGGCGTGCGATACAGCGAAGAGGTGACGACGCGCGAGGTGTGCGGTATCGCATCAATCGCGGCCAGCGCTGCATCAACCTGATGCAGCGGGTCGGCCAGATTACTGCCTAAGGCGAGGTAAACACGAATCATGATGCGCTATTGGTATCGCGGCGCGGGCCGGTTGGACGACGGCGCGGACGACGTGGTTTGCGACGCGGTGCCACCGGATCATCGCCCAGCGTGTTCATCATGGTTTTCTGCTCGACCGGCGCCGCAGCCTGGAACTCGCCCCACCAATGGGTCAGGCTTTGCAGTTCGCGGTTGTGTTCCACATCGGCTCGCAGCGCCAGCAGATCATAAGCGGCACGGAATTTAGGATGCTCCATCAGCTTCCATGCGCGTTTGCCATGACGACGTGACATGCGCAACTGCAGCTGCCAGATATCGCGAATCAGGGTGGTGATACGCTTAGGAATCGCCAGCGCACGGCAGGCTTCATCCAGCGTTTCGTTCATCGACAGCGCAAAGGCGTCGTAATAGGTCAGTCCGCTTTCCTGCGCAATGCGTTGGGCCGATTCCAGCTGCGGATACCAGAACATCGCGGCAAACAGGAAGGCCGGATTGACGCGCATATCGTTCTGAATGCGGTTGTCGGTGTTCTTCAGCACCTGAGCCAGCATTTTCTCCATCAGACTGTCGCTTTCGGCGGTGAAGCCACGCGTCAGGGTAGGGAAAAGCGGCTGGAACAGATGGTACTCACGCATCATCTGATAGGTACGGAATCCGTAACCGGCTTGCAGCAATTTAAGGGATTCTTCAAACAGACGCGCAGGCGGAATGTCATTCAGCAGCGTGGCCAGGCGCGGAATCGGCTCGGCAGTTTCCGCGGCAATGCGCATCTCCAGCTTGGCGGCAAAACGCACCACGCGCAGCATACGTACCGGATCTTCGCGATAACGGGTTTCCGGATCGCCAATCAAACGGATCACGCCGTCTTCCAGATCCTGCAAACCGCCGACGTAATCACGTACGGAGAAATCCGCCACGCTGTAATACAGGCTGTTGATGGTGAGATCGCGGCGCTGGGCATCATCTTCGATGCTGCCAAAAATGTTATCACGCAGCAGCATGCCATTCTGGCCGCGCTGGGAGTTGTTGCGATCGTCTTCAGCTTCTTCCTGGTGATGGCCACGGAAAGTCGCGACTTCGATCACTTCAGGACCGAACATCACATGTGCCAGACGGAAACGACGACCGACGAGACGGCAGTTGCGGAACAATTTGCGCATCTGCTCAGGCGTGGCGTTGGTGGTGATATCAAAGTCTTTTGGCTTCTTACCCAGCAGCAAATCGCGCACGCCGCCGCCTACCAGGTAAGCTTCGAAACCGGCTTTATTCAGGCGATACAGCACTTTAAGGGCGTTTTCGCTGATATCTTTGCGTGAGATGTTATGGCTTTCACGGGGAATGACGGTCATCAGACTTTCAGTTTCCACCTCTTCAGGCGCCTCCTCGTCACGCTTGAGGACTCTCCGGCAAAAATTTGCGACTCGGGTAAAAATGGGACACCTCGACAGTGATAAAAGGGTGTTAATAAATCAGCGGCTAATCATAGCCTGTTGCGAACCATTTAGGAATGGCGATGTCGCCTCATCCGTGATTCGCGCGTTCTGTTGTGGGATCAGTTGGATACTCCACTGTGCCACCGCGTTATCGAGCAGTTGCTCCACTGTGGCATCTTGCCAACTCTCTAAAACCGATTGCCCCAGCAAGTGCAACGCGCATACCAGCAATGGGCGCGCATCCCCATCAGGTAGAGCGGGCGCATGATTCTGTTTAGAGAGCTTATTGCCATCGTCATTGATGGCCAGCGGCAGGTGCAGATACGCAGGCACCGGCCAGCCGAACTGCTGGTAGAGCGCGATTTGACGCACCGTGGGTTCAATCAAATCTGCCCCGCGTACGATTTCCGTCACACCCTGAAAATGGTCATCTACTACTACCGCCAGGTTATAAGCAAACAAACCATCCCGGCGATGGATAATAAAATCTTCTTCCGCCAGCGAGCGCTCTGCCGCTAAATGGCCGCGCAGGCGATCGTTAAAGCCATAAACCGGCGCATGCTGACGCAGGCGCAGCGCTGCGTTCTCTGCAGGGAGATGTAATTCCCGACAGTGACCGTCGTAGAACCCCCCAAGCTGCTGAATACGGCTGCGCGTGCAGGTACAAAAGTAGCTTTGACGGTGCTGTTGCAGCCAGCTCAGCGCTTCCCGGTAGGCATCATGACGATGCGACTGCCACAACACGTCGCCATCCCACTGCAGGCCATAATGCTCCAGCTGTTTCAGGATGCGTGTCGCTGCGCCAGCCACTTCTCGCGGCGGATCGATATCTTCAATACGCACCAGCCAACGGCCTTGTTGCGCACGCGCGCTCAGGTAGCTGCCTAAGGCAGCTATCAGCGAACCAAAATGCAGATCACCAGAAGGAGAGGGAGCGAAACGCCCGACGCAGGAAGAGGTTGAAGAGTTCATTTTGAGGTGCACCGCACGCCGGGAAAACAGTGGTTTTCCCGGCAGTGCGGCGACAGTCTGCTCACGGCCATTAGCCTGCCATCTGCTTCTCGCGGATTTCAGCCAGCGTTTTGCAGTCGATGCAAAGATCGGCAGTCGGACGCGCTTCAAGGCGACGAATACCAATTTCTACACCACAAGAATCACAGTAGCCGAAATCGTCGTCATCCACTTTCTTCAGCGTCTTCTCGATCTTCTTGATCAATTTACGCTCACGATCGCGGTTACGTAATTCCAGGCTGAACTCTTCTTCCTGCGCGGCACGGTCTACCGGATCCGGGAAGTTCGCAGCTTCGTCCTGCATATGCGACACAGTGCGGTCTACTTCATCCCGAAGTTGGTTGCGCCAGGCTTCCAGAATCTTGCGGAAATGGCTCAGTTGGGCGTCGTTCATATACTCTTCGCCCGGTTTCACCTGATACGGCTCCACACCAGCGATGGCGAGGATACTCAGGGACGATGTTTTACGGTTTTGCCCTTCTTGCATGTTGTTTCTCCTGGATAACACGCCCTTCCCGTCATACTTCAGGTTGCATGTGCATTGGCTAAATTGACCACCGACTGCCAGCAACGCGAATTATTAAGGGGTATATCGATTCCCATCAGGGAAAAAACAGGCCGCTATAAATAGCAGAAGCAGTCAAGGTTGGCAATTATTCATATTCGCACCTTGACAAGCCTGTGAGGAACAGCGTATTTAGCGCACCGCCCAGAACATTCCTATCACAGCAAATTGCTATAAATATTACAACTCTACGTTAATCGTCACCGCGAGCGGCTGAGTGAGTAACATTTGAGCAGGTGATATCTGAGCCTGATACGCCAACACTTCCACTCCACAGCGTTGAGCCTGTCCCAGTAGTTCTGCGTAGTGTGCGTCGATATGGCGCGCCGGGGAGACGTCCTCAATCCCCGTATGCAGAACGGCGAACAACAAAACAGCTCGATGACCCTCTGCCGCGATAGCACTGAGTTCGCGCAGATGCTTCTGTCCTCGAGCCGTCACCGCATCCGGAAAAAAGCCTTTACCCTGCTGTAAAAGGGTGACGGACTTGACTTCAATATAGCAGTTTGATCTGCCCTCCGCTTGCAGCAGGAAGTCAATTCGGCTTTTTTCCGTACCGTATTTCACTTCAGGTTGGCAGTGGCTGTAAGCGGACAATTCTGGAATGGCCTCAAGGGTTAAGGCTTCACGCACCAGTTGATTGGCTCTGAGGGTGTTCACGCAGATCCAGTGGCCTTGTTGTGTCTCGGTCAGTTCCCAGCTGTGCGGATACTTGCGCGTGATGCTGTCTGAGGTGGAGTACCACACGGTATCGCCCGGTGTGGCGCAGCCGGTCATCGCGCCGGTATTGGCGCAGTGAATGGTCAGTGTCTCCCCCTCTGGCGTCACGACATCGGCAAGAAAGCGCTTATAGCGCGCGATAAGACGAGCGGGTTTTAACGGTGGATCAAACTGCATTCAGGCTCCTGACGAAGAGGGCAATGGCCAGCGCGCCAGCCGCCGATAGCGGGTGCGTCCCTGGCTAAAGGTCGATGAGAACAGCGCAAAGTCACTGACATCGTACTGCCAGTGAAAGCCGCGCGGGGGTAAGGCCACTTTTTGCGTGGCGTGGCGCAACAAAGTGATATGCGGGTGAAAAGGCTGTGCACTCTGGGCGCAGCCATGGCGTGCCGCCTGAGCACGCAGCAGGCTCGCTAACTGCAACAAGCCGCGTGGCGCACGTTGGCAGCCAAGCCACACGACACCGGGGCGCGGCCAGTGTCCCGCATCATCCAAATCCAGGCTAAAACCGGGCTGAACAATGCGCGAAGCTAACTGCTGTAACTGCTGCGAGGTCTCGGCACTGACATCCCCCAGAAACGCCAGCGTCAGATGCAGATTGGCGGCGGCCACCGGTTTTCCTGCCCCTTCTGCAAAGTGATCTGCGCGCCACTGTACCAGCTGTTGCTGGAGTGGCGCGGGCAGTTCGAGGGCAAAAAACAGACGTTGTATCGACATGGTGACGTGGCCGTTGAGTGCTACAATGCGCGCCATGTTAGCACAGGCAGAGTGGGAGTTAAGTGTGAGTGAATTACCGGTAAGTGAGGTGCTGCCTGCATTGCTCGATGCATTGTCTCAGTCATCACAAGTTTTACTGGCGGCACCCACCGGCGCGGGAAAATCGACCTGGCTGCCGCTGCAACTGCTACAGCAGTCGGTGCTGCCGGGGCGCATCATTATGCTTGAGCCGCGTCGTCTGGCGGCGCGAAATGTGGCGCAGCGCCTGGCGGATCAGTTGGGGGAACAGCCCGGTGGCACCGTGGGTTATCGCATGCGCGGTGAAAACTGCTGCGGCCCCCATACGCGACTGGAAGTGGTGACCGAAGGCATTCTGACGCGCATGTTGCAGCGCGATCCGATGCTCGAAGGTGTGTCGCTGGTGATCCTCGATGAGTTTCATGAGCGCAGCCTACAGGCTGATTTGGCGCTGGCGCTGCTGCTGGATGTGCAACAAGGGCTGCGCGATGACCTGAAAATTCTGCTGATGTCCGCAACGCTGGATAACGATCGGTTGCGTCAGCTGCTGCCTGCTGCGCCTTTTATTGTTTCTGAAGGACGCAGCTTTCCGGTGATACGCCGTTATGCCTCACTCAACCCGCAGCAACGTTTTGACGAAGCGGTGGCGCGAGAAGTGGCGCAGTTGCTGCGTGAGGAGTCGGGCTCGCTGCTGCTGTTCCTGCCGGGCGTGGCAGAAATTGAGCGCGTAAAGCGCGAGCTGGAATCCCGCGTCGATGAAGACGTGGATCTCTCTCCTTTATATGGTGCGCTGTCATTGGATGCGCAGCGTCGAGCGATTCTGCCTGCGCCTGCCGGTCGCCGCAAAGTGGTGCTCGCCACAAACATTGCCGAAACCAGTCTCACTATTGAAGGTATCCGCTTAGTGGTGGATAGCGGGCTGGAGCGTTCGGCACAGTTTGATGTGCGTAGCGGCGTCACGCGCCTGCAAACGCAACGCATCAGCCAGGCTTCCATGACCCAGCGAGCCGGGCGAGCCGGGCGTCTTGAACCCGGTATTTGCCTGCATTTGCTGCCGCAGGAGCAGGCGATGCGTGCAGCGGCGCAAAGTGAACCCGAAATCCTCAATAGCGATTTGGCTGCGCTGCAGATCGATTTGCTGCAATGGGGTTGCCAGGATGCGTCACAGCTCTGCTGGCTGGACGCGCCACCGCAACTCAGCTTGCGAGCGGCACAGGCTTTGCTAACGCGCTTAGGCGCATTAGAAAACGGCAGGCTTAACGCGCGCGGCCGTAAAATGGCGACGCTTGGCAGCGATCCACGTTTGACGGCGATTCTGTGTGCGGCACAAAGTCAGGATGCCATCGCCAGTGCCGCTCTGCTGGTGGCGATACTTGAAGATCCACCGCGCAACGGTAGTGCAGATTTGCGCGACGCCCTTAATCGACCACAGCCGCATTGGCAAAGGCGCGCGCGTCAGTGGCAGCAACGGTTGAATGCCAGCGATGGCCGCGTCAATCCCGATCTTTTCCCCGCATTATTGGTGGCAGGCTTTGCCGATCGTCTGGCGCAGCGGCGAGGCGAAAGCGCACGCTATCAGCTGGCTAACGGTATTGGCGCCATGCTGGATGAACAGGATGGCCTGAGCCGCTATGAGTGGTTAATCGCGCCGACCCTGTTACAGGGCGCCAGTGCCGCCGAAGCCCGCATGTTACTGGCGCTGCCGGTAGAGATAAGTGCGTTACGCCAGCAATGTCCTGAACTGGTGTCGCAGCGCATTGATGTGGAATGGGATGAGGAGAAAGGGACATTGCGCGCCTGGAAACGGGAACTCGTGGGTGCGCTGGTCCTAAAAGCACAGCCGCAGGCGCGACCGGAACCGGAGATTTTACACCCGGCGATGTTGCGCTGGATCCGCGAAAAAGGGCTCTCGGTACTCGGCTGGACCCCCGAAGCGGAACAGCTGCGTTTGCGTTTGCATTGTGCCGCCGAGTGGCTGCCGGAAGAGGCGTGGCCGCCATTGGACGATGAGAGCCTGCTCGACTCGCTGGAGCGTTGGCTGTTACCCGAGATGGGTTCCGTGCGCGATCTCAAGAGCCTGCAGGCCGTCAATCTTGTCAGCGCATTATTACATTTGCTGACATGGTCACAACGTCAGCGGCTGGATACTGTGCTGCCAACTCATTACACTGTGCCGACCGGAAGTCGCCTGCCTATTCGTTACGATGCTGAAAAGCCTCCAGCGTTGGCAGTGCGTATGCAGGAGATGTTTGGGGAAGCGCAAAATCCCGCGGTGGCCGAAGGCCGCATTCCGCTGGTGCTGGAGTTGTTGTCACCGGCGCAGCGTCCGTTGCAGATCACCCGTGATCTCGCTGCGTTCTGGCGCGGAGCGTATCCAGAAGTGCAGAAAGAGATGAAAGGGCGCTATCCCAAACATCCCTGGCCCGACGATCCGGCAAACGCCTTACCGACAAGGCGCACCAAGAAATTTTCATCGTGACACTCTGTGGATCGAATTCAGAGGGTTCTGCCATGCGCAGCACGAGAAAGCAGTTAGAGTAACGGCCGTAGCCGTAGCTATGCCTGGAGAATAAAAGCATGTCTGGGAACGATCGCGAACCTATTGGGCGTAAAGGAAAAGCGCCAAAGCCGCCGCGCAGCACTGCGCGCCGGGGTCGCCGCAGGGAGCTTGATGATGATATCGATCAGGACGATTTTGACAAAGACGATGAGGAGAGCACACCGGTGCCACCAAAAGGTAAAGGGAAAGGAAAACGTCCGCCACGCGGCAAACGTCGTTGGTTAGGCTGGTTAATTAAGCTTTTCCTGGTCTTTGTGGTCGTGATGGTGGCCTGGGGCATCTATCTCGACTCTGAAATCCGCAGCCGCATCGACGGTAAAGTGTGGCAGTTGCCTGCTGCTGTCTACGGCCGCATGGTGAGCCTTGAGCCGGGGATGTCGTACGACAAAAAAGAGATGATTGCGCTGCTGGAAGGCACGCAGTATCGCGAAGTGTCGCGCATTACCCGTCCGGGCGAATTTAGCGTCAAAGGCAACACCATCGATCTGCTGCGTCGTCCGTTTGACTTCCCGGACAGCAAAGAGGGGCAGATCAACGCCCGTCTGACGTTCAGCAACAACGAACTGAGCGAGATTAAAAACCTCGATACCGGACGTGATTTTGGCTTCTTCCGCCTTGATCCACGTTTGATCACCATGCTGCAATCGCCGAACGGTGAGCAGCGTCTGTTCGTGCCGCGTGCGGGCTTCCCGGATCTGCTGGTCAGTACGCTGATCGCGACCGAAGACCGTCACTTCTATGAGCATGATGGTATTAGCCCGTATTCGATTGGCCGTGCATTCCTTGCCAATATCACGGCAGGTAAAGCGGTACAGGGCGGCAGTACCTTGACGCAGCAGCTGGTGAAAAACCTGTTCCTGACCAACGAGCGTTCACTGTGGCGCAAAGCGCGTGAAGCTTACATGGCAGTGATCATGGATGCGCGTTACAGCAAAGATCGCATCCTTGAGCTGTACCTCAACGAGGTTTACCTCGGTCAGGCGGGCAACGATCAGATCCGTGGCTTCCCGCTGGCGAGTTTGTATTACTTCGGTCGTCCCGTCGATGAGCTGAGCCTCGATCAGCAGGCGATGCTGGTCGGTATGGTGAAAGGTGCTTCGCTGTATAACCCGTGGCGCAACCCGAAACTGGCTCTCGAGCGCCGCAACCTGGTGCTGCGTTTGCTGCAACAGCAGAACGTCATCGATCAGGAGCTGTACGATATGCTCTCGGCGCGTCCGCTGGGTGTGCAGCCGAAAGGGGGCGTGATCACGCCGCAGCCTGCCTTTATGCAGATGGTACGTAACGAGTTGCAGGCCAAACTGGGCGACAAGATTAAAGATCTGTCTGGCGTGAAGATCTTCACCACGCTCGATCCTATCTCTCAGGATGCGGCGGAAAAAGCGGTCGAAGATGGCATCCCGGCGCTGAAAAAACAGCGTGGCTTGAAGGATCTGGAAACCGCGATGGTGGTGGTGGATCGCTTCAGTGGTGAAGTGCGTGCCATGGTGGGCGGTGCCGATCCGCAGTTCGCGGGCTATAACCGTGCGCTGCAGGCGCGTCGTTCTATTGGCTCACTGGCTAAACCGGCGACCTATCTCACCGCATTGAGCCAGCCGAATACCTATCGGCTGAACACCTGGCTGGCGGATGAGCCGATTGCGCTGAAACAGCCGAACGGTTCCATCTGGAAACCGATGAACGACGACAAGCGTTTCAGCGGCAAAGTGATGCTGGTGGATGCCTTAACCAACTCCATGAACGTACCTACCGTAAATCTGGGGATGACATTGGGTCTGCCTTCGGTGGTGGATACCTGGACGAAGCTGGGCGTGCCGAAAGATCAGCTTAATCCGGTGCCAGCGATGTTACTGGGAGCACTTAACCTGACACCGATCGAAGCGGCACAGGCGTTCCAGTCGATCGCCAGCGGCGGTAACCGCGCCGACCTGTCGGCGGTACGTTCGGTGATTGCTGAAGATGGCACGGTGTTGTACCAGAGCTTCCCGCAGGCGCAACGCGTTGAACCGGCGCAGGCTGCTTATATGACCTTGTACACCATGCAGCAAGTTGCCGATCACGGCACCGCCCGTGCGCTGGGCGCGCGTTACCCGAATGCCCATCTGGCGGGTAAAACCGGTACCACCAATGATCTGATCGATAGCTGGTTTGCGGGTATTGATGGCAAAGAGGTCGCGATCACCTGGGTTGGCCGCGACAACAACCAGACGTCGAAGCTGTACGGTGCGAGCGGTGCGATGCAGATTTATCGCCGTTATCTCGACAACCAGGCGCCGATGCCGCTGGTGCTGACACCGCCAGAAGATATCACGCAGATGAACGTCGACTCTGCCGGTAACTTCGTGTGTGGTTCTGGTAGCAGCACCTGGCGTTCACTGCCAGTGTGGACGTTAGATCCTAACGCGCTGTGCCAGCAACAGATCCAGCAACAGCAGCAGATCCAACAGCAGCAAGAGTCGCAACCTCAGCAGCAGTCACCTCAGCAGCAGCAGGGTGAGCAGAAAGATGCTGACGGCGTGGCGGGCTGGATCAAGGATATGTTCGGCAGCAAATAGTTAGCTGCAGAAAACTGAGGGCGCTACGGCGCCCTTTTTCATGCCTGTGATTTGTTAATCGCGATCATGGACATGCACGATCTGGTCGCAAACGCACCGCCATCAGGCATTACATCTTGCGGATCTCGCCAAACTTCGCCTAAAATCCGTGCGTCTAATAATCATTCTCGTTTGTATTCACCTGCGTCGTTTTCTTTCCGAGAGATCCTTTTATGAATACGCGAATTTCAAATCCTTGTTCTGCCCGTGCTGCGACTTCCCGCCGTCCGCTCGCTTTATTAATTTCTTTAACTCTGGGTACGCTGAACGCACAGGCGCTGGCAGAAGATACCGTGGTGGTGACCGCCAATGGCGGCAACACCGTCGCGCAGGAAAGCGCATGGGGTCCGGCTCCTACCATTGCCGCGAAACACAGTGCTACCGGCACCAAAACCGATACGCCGATTGAGAAAAACCCACAGTCGGTTTCGGTGGTGACGCAGGAAGAGATGGCGATGCACGCTGTAACCAGCGTAAAAGGTGCGTTTAACTACACGGCTGGCGTGCTGACGGGTAACCGCGGCAGCTCAAGCGTAATCGATGCGCTGTCGATTCGTGGCTTTAGCGAAACCAACACTAACCAATATCTTGATGGCCTGAAGCTGCAGGGGGATAACTACTCCGAGTTCGCCATTGATCCTTACTTCCTTGAGCGTGCGGAACTGCTGCGTGGCCCGGTTTCGGTGCTGTACGGCAAAAGCAACCCAGGCGGCGTGGTGTCGCTGGTGAGCAAGCGCCCGACGCAGGAAACACTGCGTGAAGTGCAGTTCCAGATGGGCACTGATAACCTGTTCTCTACCGGCTTCGATTTCGGCGGATCGCTGGATGATGACGGCGTGTACAGCTATCGCCTGACGGGTCTGGCTCGCAGCGCCGACGCGCAGCAGGAGATGAACAAAGAGAAGCGCTACACCATCGCGCCTTCGTTCAGCTGGCGTCCTGATGCCAATACCCGCTTTGACCTGCTGACCTACTTCCAGAATGAACCGGAAACCGGTTATTACGGCTGGTTGCCGCGTCAGGGCACCGTGGTAGGCATTACCCGCCCGGACGGTAGCAGCTATAAACTGCCAACCAACTTTGATGAAGGCGAAGACAGCAACAAGATCTCGCGCAACACCAAGATGGTGGGCTACAACTTCGAACACAGCTTTAACGATACCTGGACGGTGCGCCAGAATCTGCGTTATGCGGATTTAAGAACCAATTACCGCAGTATTTATGGTAATGGCTTCAACGCTGCCACCAATGAAATTACCCGTGGTTCGGCGGTGTCAGATGAGAAGTTAAATCAGTTTGCGGTAGATACGCAGGCACAGGCCAAATTTGGCACTGGCGCAGTGGATCATACTTTGCTGATGGGTGTGGATTACCAGCGCACCCGTAATGATATTGATGCGGCGTTTGGATCAGCATTCCCAATTAGTGCGTTCAATCCTCAGTATGGTAACGATGCGCTAGATGGTGCTGCGTTCCCTTACCAATATCTGAATCGCCAAGAGCAAACCGGTCTGTACTCTCAAGATCAGATGGAATGGAACCGTTGGGTGCTGACCTTAGGTGGACGTTACGATTATGCGATGACTTCAGCACTGAATCGTAACGGCAATACCGAAGTGAAAAATCACGATCAGGCCTTCACCTGGCGTGGTGGTCTGAACTATGTGTTTGATAACGGCATTGCGCCGTACTTTAGCTACAGTGAGTCCTTTATTCCGAATTCTGGGACTACCGCCTCGGGCCAGCCGTTTGATCCATCGCGTGCTAAGCAGTATGAAGCCGGTGTGAAGTATGTTCCTAAAGATCGTCCGGTTGTCGTAACTGCTGCGGTGTATGAGCTGACCAAAACCAAAAACCTTACCGCCGATCCAAACAACCTTAACTTCAGCGTACAGAGCGGTGAAATCCGTTCTCGCGGTGTTGAATTGGAAGCCAAGGCAGCACTGAACGCCAACATCAACATGACTGCGTCTTACACCTATACCGATGCCGAATACACTGAAGACACAGTGCTGAAAGGTAGAACACCAGTGCAGGTGCCGAAGCATATGGCATCGCTGTGGGGGGATTACACCTTCCACGAAACGGCATTGTCAGGTGTGACACTGGGTGCGGGTGTGCGTTATGTAGGTGAAAGCAAAGGGTTATATGCAGAGAATACGCAGAATGGCAGTAACTCAAACCAAAACTTCGACGTAGCGGGTTACACCACCGTCGACGCAGCGCTGAAATATGACCTCGGCCGTTTCGGTCTGCCGGGCTCTTCTGTGGGTGTTAATATCAACAACCTGTTCGATCGTGAATACGTTGCCAGCTGCTACCGTGATTACGCTTGCTACTGGGGCGCTGAACGTCAAATCGTTGGTACCGCCACCTTCCGCTTCTGATTCGTCAGGGCGAATATGTTGTGATTTTGGGCGGCCTCAGGGCCGCCCCCTTCAGAATCAGATCGGTTTTGTGCTAATTAACCAGGGATCACCATGCAGCATCCGCACCACGAAGAAACCACCTTCACGCTGGATAATGTCAGCTTTCGCGTACCTGGACGCACGTTGCTGCATCCACTTTCACTCACCTTTGCGCCGGGTAAAGTGACGGCGCTGATTGGCCACAACGGCTCGGGTAAATCCACCTTGCTGAAAATGCTGGGGCGTCACCATGCGGCAAGTGAAGGTCAGGTGCTGTTGAACCGCGATGCGGTGGAGAACTGGGGCAGCAAAGATTTTGCGCGCCAGGTGGCCTATTTGCCGCAGCAGTTACCGGCGGCAGAAGGGATGACGGTGCGTGAGCTGGTGGCGATTGGTCGTTATCCGTGGCACGGGGCGCTCGGGCGCTACGGCCAGGAAGATCGCGATCGCGTGGAAGAAGCGATTACGCTGGTGGGCTTGAAACCGTTCGCCGGGCGTCTGGTGGATAGCCTGTCAGGCGGCGAACGCCAGCGCGCGTGGTTAGCGATGCTGGTGGCGCAGAACAGCCGATGCCTGCTGCTGGATGAACCCACTTCCGCACTGGATATTGCGCATCAGGTGGATGTGCTAGCTCTGATTCAACGTCTCAGCCGCGAGCGTGGCTTGACGGTGATTGCGGTACTGCACGACATCAACATGGCGGCGCGCTATTGCGATCGCCTGGTGGCGCTGCGCGGCGGCGAAATGATTGCGGAAGGCGGGCCTGATGTCATCATGCAGGCCGATGTGCTGGGCAATATCTACGGTATTCCGATGGGCATCTTGCCCCATCCACAAGGCGGTGCTCCCGTCAGTTTTGTTTACTGAGGCCTCGCCATGTTCGACATTTCACGCCGTCGCTTGCTGACGGCGCTGGCACTGACGCCACTGATGAACGTTGCCCCATTGCGTGCGGCAACACCCGATCTGCAGCGCATCCTGGCGCTGGAATGGCTACCTGTTGAGCTACTGATGGCGCTCGGTGTATCGCCGCTCGGTGTGGCTGATTTGCGCAACTACAACATCTGGGTTGGCGAGCCGATGCTATCCGCCAGCACCATCGATCTCGGCTTGCGCACCGAACCCAATCTGGAACTGATGACGCAGCTCGAACCTTCCTTAATCCTGCACTCCAACGGCTACGGTCCGGGATTAGATAAACTCGATCGCATCGCGCCGACCATGGGCTTTGATCTGAATAGCGGGGACGGTAAACCCTTAAGTACTGCCCGTAAATCACTGCATGCGCTCGGTGCCCGGCTGGGCCGGGAAGCGCAGGCGGTACAGCATCTGCAATTCCTGGATGAGCAGCTAGCGGCAGCGCGCGAACGTCTCAAACCCTGGGCAGATCGTCCGGTGCTGCTGATGTCATTGATGGACAGCCGTCACGCCATCACGTTTGGCACCAACAGTCTGTTCCTCGAAGTGATGGAAATCCTTGGCCTGAGTAACGCCTGGCAGGGTGAAACCAATTTCTGGGGCAGTGCCGTGGTTGGGCTTGAGCGGTTAGCCGATGTCGGCGATGTGCAGGTGATCTGTTTTGATCACGATAACGATCGTGACATGCAGCAGGTGATGAAAACTGCGCTGTGGCAGGCGCTGCCGTTTATCCGCGCGGGCCGCTTCAAGCGTGTGCCTGCCGTCTGGTATTACGGCGCGACCTATTCAGCGCTGAAATTTGTTCGCGTGCTGGAACACGCGCTGGAGTCGCACTGATGCGCCATCGTCTCTTTCCTGTGATGCTGTTAAGCAGCATGTTTTTACTGGCGCTGGCGCTGACCTTTATCAATCTGCGTGACGCGCTGCCAACGGCGCAGTGGTCACAAGCCTTCTTTGCGCCGGACATCAACAGTATCCAACAGGTGGTGTTCCATCACAGCCTGTTATCGCGTCTGGCGCTGGCGCTGTTGGTGGGGGCGGGTCTCGGATTGGCCGGTTTACTGTTTCAGCAGGTGCTGCGTAATCCGCTGGCGGAACCGACCACGTTGGGTGTGTCATCCGGTGCACAGCTCGGTATTACGGTCGCCACGCTCTGGCATTTACCGGGTGGTGAGCTGACACAGCAATTTGCTGCGATGGCGGGCGCAGTGCTGGTGGGCATCCTGGTATTTGGCGTGGCCTGGGGCAAACGGCTGTCACCCGTGACACTGATCCTCGCCGGGCTGGTCCTGAGCCTGTATGCCGGTTCGGTGAATCAAATCTTTGCCATCTTCAATCATGATCAGCTGCTGAATATGTTCTTGTGGAGCACCGGCACACTGAATCAGATGGATGGGCACAACGTCGCCATGCTGTGGCCGCGTCTGCTGTTGGCTTTTGTCGTGGCGCTGGCATTGCTGCGCCCCTTGACGCTCATGGGGCTTGATGACGGCGTAGCAAAAAATCTCGGTCTGGCACTGTCTGCTGCGCGTGTCGGCGCACTCGCTCTGACGATTCTGTTAAGTGCGCAATTGGTGAACGTCGCCGGGATTATCGGTTTTATCGGGCTGTTTGCACCACTGCTGGCGAAAATGCTCGGGGGGCGTCGCTTACTCAGCCGTATGCTGCTGGCTCCGCTGATTGGTGCCTTACTGCTGTGGCTGGCCGATCAGTGCGTATTGTGGCTGACCAGCCACTGGCGCGAGGTTTCCACCGGCACAGCGACCGCGTTGATTGGCGTACCGATTCTGCTGTGGCTGTTGCCGCGTTTACGTACCGGCTCGGTTCCACCGGCGATGAATATGGGCGACAAGGTGCCGGCAGAGCGCCAGAAGGTGGTGCTGTGGTGTGGCATTGGCCTTGGGGTGCTGGCGCTGCTGAGCGTTATCGGCATCTCCTTTGGTCGTGATGCACACAGCTGGACGTGGGTGAGTGGTGAGATGCTGCATCAACTGCTGCCGTGGCGTGCACCTCGCGTGCTGGCGGCGTTAGTCGTGGGGATGATGCTGGGTGTTGCAGGTGCGTTGATTCAGCGCCTCACTGGCAACCCGATGGCCAGTCCGGAAGTGTTAGGCATCAGTTCCGGCGCGGCCTGTGGTGTGGTTGTGATGATGTTCTTTGTGCCGGGTGACGCCGTGGCGTGGTTGCTGCCCGCTGGCGCATTAGGCGCGGCGCTGACGCTGCTGGTCATTATGCTGGTCGCCAGTCGCGGAGGTTTCTCACCGGAGCGTATGTTGCTGGCGGGCATGGCGCTTAACAGTGCGTTTGTCACCTTACTGATGGTGTTAATGGCGAGTGGCGATCCGCGCATGGGCGGCCTGCTAAGCTGGATTTCCGGTTCGACGTACAACATCAATATGCCGCAGGCAGTGCAAAGCGCCGTGGTGGGTATCGTATTTATTGCGCTCGCGCCACTGGCGAGCCGCTGGCTCACACTGCTGCCGCTGGGTAGTGCGACGGCACGTTCAGCGGGGATGGCATTAACAGGTTCGCGTCTGGCCCTGCTGCTGCTGGCGGCGGCGTTAACGGCTACGGCGACCTTGACCATCGGCCCGTTGAGTTTTGTCGGTTTGATGGCGCCGCATATCGTGCGCATGCTGGGCTTCAGGCGCGCATTACCGCAGGTGTTGATGGCGGGATTATTAGGCGGCGGATTGATGGTGTTTGCAGACTGGTGCGGCAGGATGCTGGCCTTCCCGGATCAGATCCCTGCAGGTTTAATGGCGACCTTCTTCGGCGCGCCGTATTTTATCTGGCTGTTGCGTCGCGCATAAACGCGCAGCCTACGTCAATCGGTGCTTACAGGGCAGCTGCGCATAATTGTGCAACCTAACGGAAATGGGTGTATGCGTGTAGCTGAGCATAACGATGCGAACGAACGGCAAGGGTGTCTTTAGGGGAGGTTGTGCCTCAAGGGACAGCCGGGCACATTAATGTAGGGGCGCCATTCCTGGCGCCCGCTAATGGCTTACAGCTTCGCAAAGCTGCGGCGTGCCGCATCAATGGTGCGCTGAATATCTTCCTGGCTGTGTGCCAGCGACATAAAGCCCGCTTCAAAAGCAGAAGGTGCGAGGTAAACACCTTCTTCCAGCATCAGGTGGAAGAAGCGCTTAAAGCGCTCAACGTCGCATTTTGTCACGTCGGCATAGCAGGTTACGCTTTCGGCATCGGTAAAGAAGATACCGAACATGCCGCCAACGTGGTTGATCACCAGCGGAATGTTTTCTGCTTTTGCCGCTGCCAGCAAGCCTTCAGACAGTTGGGTGGTGAGGTCGGTCAGAGTGCTGTGCGTGCCCGGTTGAGCAATCTGCGTCAGGCAAGCAAAACCGGCCGCCATGGCAATCGGGTTACCGGAAAGCGTGCCCGCCTGGTAAACCGGACCCGTTGGTGCCAGTGCAGCCATCACATCACGACGACCACCAAATGCGCCCACCGGCATGCCGCCACCGATGATTTTGCCGAGACAGGTCAGATCCGGCGTGACATCGTAATAAGCCTGAGCACCGCCCAGCGCCACACGGAAGCCGGTCATCACTTCATCGATGATCAGCAGCGCACCAAACTCATCACAGAGTGCACGCAGGCCCGGCAGGAAGTCCGGTTGCGGTGGGATGCAGTTCATATTGCCCGCAACGGGTTCAACGATGATACAGGCGATATCTTCTGGATATTGCTCGAAGGCTTCGCGTACTGACGCCAGATCGTTGTAAGTGCAGGTCAGGGTGTGTTTAGCGAAATCAGCCGGAACACCCGGCGAGTTCGGTTGGCCCAGGGTCAATGCGCCGGAACCCGCTTTCACCAGCAGACAGTCGGCGTGGCCGTGGTAGCAGCCTTCAAATTTGACGATCTTGTCACGATGGGTAAAGCCACGAGCCAGACGAATCGCGCTCATGGTGGCTTCGGTGCCGGAGTTCACCATGCGCACCATATCCATACTTGGCACCAGCTCACACACCAGCTCGGCCATTTTCACTTCCATTTCGGTTGGGGCACCGAAACTTAAACCACGAGATGCCGCTTCAATCACCGCATTGCGGATATTGGCGTTGTTATGCCCCAGCACCATTGGGCCCCATGAACCGACGTAGTCGATGTAGGCTTTGCCATCGGCGTCATACAGATAAGCGCCGTCGGCGCGTTCGATGAACAGCGGCACGCCGCCCACACCGGTAAAAGCACGTACCGGGGAGTTCACACCGCCAGGGATCAGGCGTTGCGCTTCGGCATACAGGTTTTCAGACTTACTCATTGCTCGGCTCCTGCTGTTCTGGAAAAAAATTCTGGCGCCATTCTAAGGGAAGAGTCGCCCGATTAGAAAGGCAAGCGGGTGCGAAAGCCTTTTAAAGCTATACTTTAGCGCAGCGCAGGCGGCACATAGTGTCAAGCGCAGTACTTGATTGCACTGGGCGGCTGGCAGATAATAGTGAAATTAAGGTCGTTTTCTGACCTGGACGTTTACCCGGAGTAAAACATGAGTGACGACGTAGCAGCGCTGCCTTTGCAATTCACTGAAGCAGCAGCGAAAAAAGTGAAAAATTTGATCGCGGATGAAGAGAATCCTGAGCTGAAACTGCGCGTGTACATCACCGGTGGCGGTTGCAGTGGTTTCCAGTACGGTTTTACTTTTGACGATCGAATGAATGACGGCGACATGACCATTGAAAAGCAAGGCGTGGCGCTGGTGGTTGATCCAATGAGCCTGCAGTATCTGGTGGGCGGTTCGGTTGATTATACCGAAGGTCTTGAGGGTTCACGTTTTATCGTGACAAACCCAAACGCGAAAACGACTTGCGGTTGTGGTTCTTCCTTCAGCATCTGATCCCCTTTTCTGACCGCCGTTCTGGCGGTCAGAACGTTACCACTCTACGGTCACTAATCGTGACGACTCACGACGCTTCGCATCGCGCTTTAACACGCTTTCGGTCACGCGCGGCTGTGCACTGAAGTGACGTCCACAATCAATCGATGGCAATGTTTGTTCGCTTTGCCGTGAGATATCGCAGCGGGAAAATATGGTCAACGTGACGGCAATAGAGCCGGTGGAGGTCGCCGCGCCAATTGGCGCAGCCATCGCAAGCCCTATGGCCAGTAGCAGTGCTCTGGTCATTGATAATTCCTGGTGAAGTCAAAAGTTGCGCGTTGCGCAAAAAGGGCACTGAGCATACGTGGCCGCAGTGCCTTGTATTTTGATTTTCGACAATTTTTGCCGAATCTTTAATCTTTTTTGGTGCTATTTTTCGCCGGATGTAAATCTGCACACAGCTGTTTGGCTGCCAGCAGGATACGTGGACCCGGTCGACTCAGCCAGTCATCGTTAATGGCAATCACCGGCACCGTCAGTTGTGGCTGCCAGAATTTCACAATATTCGCGGCTTGCGCGGGGCCACCGCCGATCACAATCGCCTGAGGATGACGTGCTAATACTTGCTCACGACTCACCTGCGGCCAGCTGACACGGCTGTCGGCAAAGATATTTTTGCCACCGCACAGGGTGATTACCTCGTTTTGCAACGTATTACGCGATGCAGTAAACAGCGGCTGTTGACCAAACTGCAAAAACAGAGGGATCGGCGTGCGTTGTTGATACTGTTTACGCAGATCATCCTCTTGCTGGCGCAGCGCCTGTGCGGCAGCCGCCGCCTGCTGAGGTTGTGGACTCCACGGTTTGAGCGCTGCTAACGCATCAATCATCTGATCAATGGTCTGCGGATCAATCCATTCGACTTTAATGCCCAGACGTTGCAGTTGGTCGATCTGCCGCTGTGGATTACCACCGCGCCAGGCCAGCACCACATCCGGTTTCAGTTGCAGGATGCGCTCGACTTTGATGCCCTGCCAGTTTGCCACCTGCTCCAGCTGATTGGCCTGCGCCGGGAAATCCGAATAAGCACTCACCGCCACCGGCGTAATGCCCGCTGCAAAAGCCAGTTCGGTCAGATGGGGCGATAGCGTGATAACGCGTGGGGCAGCAGCAAACAGGCTATTGCCGATCAGCAATAGCCCCAGCAGCAGATATTTAGCCACGCGCCAGCTGTGCCAGCAGGTTTTCAACCATCAGTGACGATTGTTTAGCGGCAACGACGAGGAACTCATCAAAGCTCAGGTGGGATTCTTTATCTGCGACATCGGAAATCGCGCGCACCACCACAAACGGCACTTTGAACTGATGGCAAACATGACCGATGGCGGTGGCCTCCATCTCCACGGCGATCGCCTGTGGGAAGGTGGTGCGAATGCGTGCCAGAGGTTCAGCACCGTTGATGAAGGCATCACCGCTGACCACTAAACCGCGCACTGCGTTGAGATCCAGCTGCTTAATCACTTGCTCCGCAGCGGCGATCAGTTTTTCATCCGCCACAAAGGCTGCCGGGCAACCGGCCATCTGGCCAGGTTCGTAACCAAAAGCGGTGACGTCGGCATCGTGATAGCGCACTTCATCGGAAACCACGATATCGCCCACTTTCAGTGAAGCGGCCAGACCACCCGCAGAGCCGGTATTGATCACCAGGTCGGGTTTGCACAGCTCCAGCAACAGGGTCGTGCCGAGCGCCGCCGCGGTTTTACCAATGCCTGATTTCAGCAGAGCAACCTCAACACCGTTCAGCGTGCCGGTATAAATTTCACAACCAGCCAGCGTCAGCGTCTGACGGTTTTCGATTTTGTCACGCAGCAGGGTGACTTCCTGCTCCATCGCGCCAATAATGCCTGCTTTCATAAAGAATCTCGCTGTAGTTATGGATGTAAAGCTTAAAAGTGAGGCATAGTCTACCATGGCTGGCAGAGGATGAATTCACCAAAAAATAAGGGGTAATGATG
Source organism: Pantoea sp. GL120224-02 (assembly GCF_900215395.1). Classification (NCBI taxonomy): domain Bacteria; kingdom Pseudomonadati; phylum Pseudomonadota; class Gammaproteobacteria; order Enterobacterales; family Erwiniaceae; genus Pantoea; species Pantoea sp. GL120224-02. The sequence goes on from NZ_OBEC01000005.1 coordinate 366,024, forward strand.
GCGACGATCAATTTCAAAAATAAGATCAGTTTCACCCGCCCTTATACCAGCCGCAAAGATCCAGAGGGCGAATACTTTATTACACGGCACTTTGAGAGTGACCGTGGCCGCATCATCAATTCTGCCGCGATCCGCCGCCTGCAACAAAAGACTCAGGTTTTTCCTCTGGAGCGTAATGCAGCGGTGCGTTCACGTTTGACCCACTCGCTGGAAGTGCAGCAAACCGGGCGCTATATCACCAAAGAGATCCTGCAATACCTGAAAACGCAGGGCGGTGGACTGGCAAATTACGGGCTGGAGGAGTTTGAAGGCGCGTTTGAGAGTCTGATTGAGATGGCCTGCCTGCTGCATGATGTGGGTAATCCGCCGTTTGGTCACTTTGGTGAAGCCGCGATCAATGACTGGTTTGACGACAATCTGCCTCTTGAACTCGTGGACCCGCTGGTGGCGGGCGTGGCAGATGAGCATCAGCGCACTGATTTTGACCAGCTAAATGCAATGATTCGTCAGGATTTGTGCCACTTCGAAGGCAATGCGCAGGCGATTCGCCTGGTGCATACGCTGCTGCAGCTTAATCTTAGCTATGCGCAGGTGGCCTGTATTTTAAAATATACCGCCCCCGCATGGTGGCAGGGCGATAAGCCGGCAGAATTTAGCGTGCTGATGAAGAAGCCGGGCTTTTATTTGTCCGAGCGTGAATATGTCTCTGACTTACGCGCAGCCACCGATATTAAAGAGCATCATCGCTATCCACTCACCTGGATTATGGAAGCCGCTGACGATATCTCATACTGTATTGCCGATTTAGATGATGCGGTCGAAAAAGACATTTTTGATGTTGAGACCTTGTATAAGTCTCTGCTCAAAGCCTGGGGGACGGTAAATAGTGGTGATGCGTTCAGTCGCACAGTGAGCGAGGCATGGAAAGAAGCCAACCAGAAAAAACGCCGTAGCCTGAGCGATCAATTTTTCATGTCATTACGGGTTAACGTGCAAAATGTGTTGGTTAGCCATGCCGTGCGCCGTTTTGTCGATAATCTCCCGGCTATTTTTGAAGGAAACTTCAATCATGCGCTGCTGGAAGATGACGGTGATGAAGGCCGTCTGTTGAAATTATTTAAAACCGTGGCGCGCCAGCAGGTATTTAATCATCCGGAAGTTGAGCAACTCGAATTACAAGGTTATCGGGTAATAAAAGGGTTGCTGGAAATCTATCAGTCATTAATGTTGCTGGATTATGAACAATTTACTACGCTGATGAACGACGATTTTCTGCCGAAATATCCGATAGAAACGCGACTGTTTCATAAGCTTTCAGGAAAACATCGCAAAGCTTATCAGCAGCAGATGCGTACACTGATTGTCGAGCATAAATATCAACGTTTGTTGTGGGAACGTTATTACCGTTCGCGCTTGATTCAGGACTATATCAGCGGAATGACAGACAATTATGCGTGGGATGAGTATCGTCGTTTGATGGCCGTGGAATAAGCCGAGTTTTGTAAAGATGAAGAATAAATTTTTACCTTTGCCCAAAACTTTATTAGGAACTTCGCGCTAAAAACTTAATCTCACCATCACGACCACAGCAATGGTCTGGCCGTAAATCTTAGAGAGACACAGACAAATGAAAAAAAGCACATTAATGTTAAGTGCGCTGGCGCTTAGTCTGGGCATGGCATTGAGCCCTGTCAGTTTCGCGGCGGAAAGTGCTTCCTCCTCGAACCAACAGTTGCCAAGCCTGGCGCCGATGCTGGAAAAAGTGATGCCTTCCGTGGTGAGTATTAGCGTTGAAGGCAGCACCACGGTGAAAACCCCGCGCATGCCGCAGCAATTCCAGCAATTCTTTGGTGATAACTCGCCATTCTGCCAGGACGGTTCGCCATTCCAAAGCTCGCCAATGTGCCAGGGCGGCGGTGATGGTAGCCAGGGCGGTGACAACGGCGGCGCCAACACCCAGCAGCAAAAATTCCGTGCACTCGGTTCGGGTGTCGTGATTAATGCCGATAAAGGCTATGTCGTCACCAACAACCATGTGGTAGATAACGCCACCAAAATTCAGGTGCAGCTGAGCGATGGCCGTCGCTATGACGCCAAAGTGATTGGTAAAGATCCGCAGTCTGATATTGCTCTGATTCAATTGCAGGACGCCAAGAACCTGACGGCGATTAAGATCGCTGACTCCGATGACTTACGTGTCGGTGATTACACTGTCGCAATCGGTAACCCGTATGGACTCGGCGAAACAGTAACCTCCGGTATCGTTTCAGCGTTGGGCCGCAGCGGCTTGAACGTCGAGAACTACGAAAACTTCATCCAGACCGATGCTGCCATCAACCGCGGTAACTCCGGTGGTGCGCTGGTGAACCTGAACGGTGAACTGATCGGGATTAACACCGCGATTCTGGCGCCAGACGGCGGCAATATCGGTATCGGCTTTGCTATCCCAAGCGCGATGGTGAAAAACCTGACGGCGCAGATGATCGAGTATGGTCAGGTGAAGCGTGGCGAGCTGGGCATTATGGGTACCGAGCTTAACTCTGAGCTGGCGAAAGCGATGAAAGTCGATGCCCAGCGCGGTGCCTTTGTGAGCCAGGTCCTGCCTAACTCGGCAGCGGCAAAAGCGGGTGTGAAAGCCGGCGATGTCGTGGTGTCGATGAATGGCAAACCGCTGACCAGTTTTGCCGCACTGCGTGCAGAAGTGGGTTCACTGCCAGTGGGCACTAAACTGCAGCTGGGTCTGTTACGTGATGGTAAACCGGTGACGATTACGGTTGAACTGCAGCAGAGCTCGCAGGATAAAGTGCAGTCCGCCACGATTTACACCGGCATTGAAGGTGCCGACCTGAGCAACATCGACAGCAACGGCCAGAAAGGCGTGCGCGTGGATAATGTGAAGGCAGGCAGTGCTGCAGCGCGTATTGGTCTGAAGAAAGGTGACGTGATTAGGGGCGTTAACCAGCAGGCGATTGCCAACCTTGGTGAACTGCGCAAAATCCTCGACACCAAACCGTCCGTGCTGGCCCTGAATGTGCAGCGTGGCGACAGCAGCCTCTATCTGCTGATGCAGTAAGTCTTAGATAATTGAGTACAGGCGAGCTTCGGCTCGCCTTTTTTGTTTTTGTCTGGCGCAGCTGCGCTCCTGGCTAGCATCAACACCTTTTTAGTGTGGTCCACATTGTGCAGATGTCCGTTTCGCAATGTGACGCCTACCGCAATTCCCGTATTCTCTATCCGGCTATGTGCAGTTGCACAATGCCAGCCGTGCGTGGGATGCGTATTCTGTCAATTCTTCCCTTTCTCTGGAGTGATTGATGGCCACCTATCATCTCGATGCGCGACTGGCTCAGGATATTGTTGCCCGCACCATGCAAATTATTGACAGTAATGTCAACGTGATGGATGCACGCGGCCGCATTATTGGCAGCGGCGATCGTGAGCGTATTGGCGAATTGCACGAAGGTGCGTTGCTGGTGTTATCGCAGGGAAGGGTAGTGGACATTGATGAGGCCGTGGCGAAACATCTGCACGGCGTGCGTCCTGGCATCAACCTGCCGTTGCGCATTGATGGTGAGATTGTCGGTGTAATTGGCCTGACCGGCCAGCCGGCAGCGCTGCGTCACTACGGTGAACTGGTGTGTATGACCGCCGAAATGATGCTGGAACAAGCGCGGCTGTTGCATATGCTGGCGCAGGATAGCCGTCTGCGCGAAGAGCTGGTGCTGAACCTGATTCGCAGCGATACGCTTTCACCGGCGTTGAGCGAGTGGGCGCAGCGCCTGGGCATCGATCTCAATCAACCGCGCGTGGTGGCGGTGGTGGAAGTCGACAGCGGCCAGCTTGGCGTTGACAGTGCGATGTCGGAATTGCAGCATTTACAAACTCTGCTGACAACGCCGGATCGTGACAACCTGATTGCTATCGTTTCACTCACTGAAATGGTGGTGTTGAAGCCGGCGCTCAATGCCCACGGCCGTTACGATCAAGACGATCACCGCCGTCGCGTGGATCAGTTATTACAGCGTATGAAAGAGAGTGGGCAGGTGCGAATGCGCATCGCGCTGGGTAATTTCTTTACCGGTCCCGGCAGTATTGCGCGTTCCTACCGTACGGCGCGCACCACCATGATGGTGGGTAAACAGCGCATGCCGGAACAGCGCAGCTTCTTCTATCAGGATTTGGTGCTGCCCGTACTGCTGGATAGCCTGCGCGGTGGCTGGCAAGCGAATGAACTGGCGCGCCCGTTGGCGAAACTCAAAGCCAATGATAATAATGGATTATTGCGACGTACGCTGGTGGCGTGGTTCAGTCATAACGTGCAGCCCAGCGCCACGGCACGCGCACTATTTATCCATCGTAATACGCTCGAGTATCGCCTGAACCGCATCTCCGAGCTGACCGGATTAAACCTCGGCAATTTTGACGATCGATTGTTGCTGTATGTGGCGCTGCAACTGGATGAACAGAGCTAACCCTTAGCAGGGCCGGGAGAGGAAGATGCCCCGTTTGAATGTGCGCCTGATCTGGCTGTTGGCCGGCTTGCTGATGACCGCGACCTGTCATGCCAAAGCTGTTTCGCTGGCCTTTTTATCTGGCGAAGAGATGCAACAGACGCGAACTGCGCTGCAAAATCATCAGGCTGCGCCACAGACTGAGCAGGCGTGGCAGCAACTCAAGCAGGCTGCCGATCGTGCGCTTAATCAGCCCAATCCCAGCGTGACGCAGAAAGGGATGTTACCTCCCAGCGGTTCCCGCCATGATTATCTCAGCCTGAGTGCCTACTGGTGGCCGAATCCCGACAAGCCCAATGGCTTGCCATGGGAACGCCGTGATGGTGCGGTCAATCCGGCGAGTAAAAACGACCAAAGCGATGGTGTGCGTCTGGCTCGTTTCACCGCAGACGTGCAGGCATTGGCGCTTGCCTGGTATTTCTCCGGCGAAACCCGTTATGCAGCCAAAGCCCAATCGATGATTCGCAGCTGGTTCATCGATCCCACCACCCGCATGAATCCCAATCTTAATTATGCTCAGGGTGTGCCGGGTAAGGCTGAGGGCCGACACACCGGTGTGCTGGATGGGCGTTACTTTGCCACGCGCATAGTGGATGCACTGCAGCTACTGCACGATTCGCCCGGCTGGCACCCGCAGGATCAGGCTGCGATACATGCATGGTTTAGCGATTATCTCGGCTGGCTATTGCACAGTCAGTTGGCACAAGGCGAGCGTGATGCACCTAATAACCATGGCAGTTGGTATGCCGCACAGGTGGCGGGCATCGCGTGGTATTTGCATCAACCTCAGGTGATTAAGCAGATGGTGGTTTTAGCTCAGGATAAAATCGCCGGGCAAATTCGTACGGACGGAACGCAGCCAATGGAACTGGCACGCACACGCTCGTTCCACTATAGCTATTTCAATTTGCAGGCTCTGACCAGCCTCGCGCAACTGGCACAGCGAAGCGGCGCGGGCGATCTTTGGCACTATCAACAGCAGAGCGGTTCATTGTTGAGTGCGCTGAATTATATGGCACCGTTTAGTGATGACAGCAAAACCTGGCCATGGAAAAATCGCGATCGTGTCAGTCTTCGCTTGATTCCACTGCTCTCGCTCACGGATCGCAGCCTGAACAGCGACCGTTTTCAGCCCTGGATTCATCGCGCGATCGAATCGCAATCGACGGCCCCTATCAGCCCAGCAGCGCGCGGTTCGGAAAGAGAAGCGCTGCGTGATCTGTGGTTGTTATCGCGCCCACCCACGTATCGGTGAGGGGAAAGTTATAGCCGAGGCTGTGTGCTGTTAAGCATTAGATTCATCGACGCCCTGTGCGCCGCATCGGCATCGCCGATCATGATCGCTTCATAAATCTTGCGGTGTTCGTCCAAAAAAATATCCTGCGCGCTGGAAGGCCAGGTAAAAAAGCATTTAAAAATGGTTTCCAGCAAATTACCGAACGGGATGTAAAAACAGTTGTCGGTAGAGTGAAAGATCAGGCGATGAAAGGCACTGTCTGCCTCCAGCCAGCGAGCAAGATCGAATTTACTCGCAGCGCAAACAGCGATCATTTCACGAAATAACAGAGAAAGTTCGGTGCGTTGTGCCTGCGTAGCGTGTAGCGCAGCCAGTCGGGCGGCCTGCGGTTCTATGGCCTCACGGAAGGCCAGAAACTATTGGTACATCTCCGCCGTTGATTCAATGCTCTGCATCCATTCCAGCAGTGCACATCAAGCAAATTCCAGTAAGTGCGGTCGCGCACGTGCGTGCCGAGTTTAGGCCGCGATTCTAATAATCCCTTTGAAGATAACAGTTTGAGCGCTTCACGCACGGCAGTTCTACTGACGCCAAAGTGGCTACATAGCTCGACTTCGCTGGGCAGAACATCACCAGCCTTTAGCGTTCCAGAGAGAATTTTTTGCGCGAGGTCACCGGCGATATGAACATCCAGACCGCGCTGTCCTGAGGTGATGGCTGCAAATTGCATGGTTTTTGTGATACCTGAAGTCAGACATAACCCGATACTAGCCAGGGATTATGAATTCAGATAGGTGAAACAGGCCCAGATAAAACGGAATTAAGGCAAAAAAAAGGCCAGCATAAGCTGGCCCTGGGAATGCGGGGGAGGAAATTAACGACCGTTGCGGGTCAGTTGATCCAGATCGGATTCAATTTCAGCGATCTTATTGGATACCACGTTTTCCAGATGACGCAGATCAGCAAGGATTTTGCGTTTCAGATCGACTTCAACCTGATCGCGCTGGCAAATCTGGTCCAGTTCGTCGATCACGTAACGCAGGTTCGGGCTGATTTCCTGTACTTCTTTATAGCCCTGGCTGGTGTGATCGGCGACGACAGTTTTGCGCTGACGCGGGTATTTGAATTTCACGCTTTTGGCGAAGAATTCACCTTTGTCTTTGCGGAAGTAGATTTTCAGAATGTCGTTGCTGGCTTCCTGACGCAGGCTGTAACGGTCGATGTCTTCAGGAGAGCTGATACCTAAGCTTTTCAGGTTGTCGTACATAGCGTTTATATTCCATCTAAGAGTGGGTGAGCGCGCAGGACTATCATCATCATTCGGGATGCGGCAGATACACAGCAACCGGAACGCTTACGGCATACTTAATCAACTGTAGACACAAAAACCGGGATGAACAGTGCGCGACCGGAGTTAACTGGCGCGGATTATGAACTGTTTGAAAAATAAACGCACCAGTTAATTCGCGGCGCGAAGCAGGTTGTTTGGGTGAGAGTGTAAAGAAAAAATTACGGGCCTGAATACAGGCCCGTTGGCAGAGTAACCGAACTAATTTCTAACTTAGTCGATGGTACGCAGCAGTTCGTTGATGCCGGTTTTCGCCAGCGTTTTAGCGTCCACTTTCTTCACGATTACGGCACAGTACAGGCTGTAGCTACCATCTTTAGACGGCAGGTTACCCGATACCACCACGGAGCCCGCTGGTACGCGGCCGTAATGCACTTCGCCAGTTTCACGATCGTAGATTTTGGTGCTCTGACCGATGTAAACGCCCATGGAGATCACTGAACCTTCTTCCACGATCACGCCTTCAACGATTTCAGAACGTGCGCCGATGAAGCAGTTGTCTTCGATGATGGTTGGGTTAGCCTGCAGTGGCTCCAGAACACCGCCGATGCCGACGCCGCCAGACAGGTGAACGTTTTTGCCGATCTGCGCACAAGAACCCACGGTGGCCCAGGTGTCAACCATGGTGCCTTCATCAACGTAAGCGCCGATGTTGACGTAAGAAGGCATCAGCACGGTGTTACGTGCAATGAAAGCGCCCTGACGCACGGCAGCAGGGGGGACAACGCGGAAGCCCGCATTTTTGAAGCGTGCTTCATCCCAGTTCGCGAACTTCATTGGGACTTTGTCGTAGAAACGGGTTTCTGCGCCTTCCATCACCTGGTTGTCATTAATGCGGAACGACAGCAACACTGCTTTCTTCAGCCACTGATGCGTTACCCACTCTCCATTGATCTTTTCAGACACGCGCAGTTCGCCGCTATCCAGCAGGCCAATAACCTGTTCGATGGCTTCACGGGTCACGCTGTCCACGCTGGCTGGCGTGATATCGGCGCGGCGCTCAAAGGCAGATTCAATAACGCTCTGTAACTGTTGCATAATAATTTCCTGAGTCTGTCATACGGGTGCCAGCGTCGCGCTGACACAGAGAATTAAGTCGATAAATCGATTGCGGTCACACTTTATCGTTTGGATTGAGGGCCTCTGTCAACCGTTGTTGCAGCACATTGCGCATTTCGACATCAAGTGCGCGCCGTTCGCTGTCCGCCAGGATGAAAAGATCCTCAACTCGTTCGCCAATCGTACTGATGCGCGCGCCGTGCAGAGAAACGCCGAGGTCGGCAAACACTTCCCCTACACGCGCCAGCAAGCCTGGTTGATCCAGCGCGACCAGTTCCAGATAGCTACGACGATCGGTGTGCGTCGGCAGGAAATTCACTTCGGTATCGACACTGAAGTGCTTGAGGCGAGCAGACTGGCGACGTGTTCGCGGCGGCACCCATTCGGTTTGGGTAATCGCTTGCTCCAGTGCCTGCATAATCATCGGATGACGATCGGCGGCCAGCGGACTGCCATCCGGTTCCAGCACAATAAAGGTATCCATCGCCATGCCGTCGCGGCTGGTAAAGATCTGAGCATCGTGCACACTCAGGTTTCTGCGGTCGAGTTCACCGGCTACTGCGGCAAACAGGTGAGGGCGGTCCGGGCTCCAGATAAAGATTTCAGTCCCGCCGCGAGTGGCCTGCGGGCTGACCAGCACCAGAGGTTTGGTGAGGTCGTGGTCGATCAGGTGACGTGCGTGCCATGCCAGTTGATTCGGCGTGTGACGCAGGAAATAGTCAGCACGGCAGCGGCTCCAGATATGGTGCAGGCGCTCTTCGTTAAGGTTTTCCATCCGTAACAGCGCGAGAGCCTGTAAGCGATGATGACGCACGCGTTCGCGCAAGTCCGGGCTGTTTTCCATACCGCGACGCAGCTGTTTTTCGGTCGCGAAGAACAATTCACGCAGCAGGCTCTGCTTCCAGCTGTTCCACAGACTTTCGTTAGTGGCGCAGATGTCGGCCACGGTGAGACACACCAGATAACGCAGGCGGTTTTCATTCTGCATGACTTCAGCGAATTGCTGAATCACCGTCGGGTCCTGAATATCACGGCGCTGGGCGGTGACCGACATCAACAGATGATGGCGCACCAGCCAGGCCACCAACTGCGTTTCCCGCGAGTTGAGCCCGTGCAATTCGGCAAAATCAAGCGCGTCCTGCGCCCCCAGAATCGAGTGGTCACCGCCGCGCCCTTTGGCAATATCGTGCAATAAGGCAGCCATCAGCAGCAGTTCGATCTGTGGCAAACGCGGCCAGAGTTCTACACACAATGGGTGCATCGGACGCGTGGCTTCGTTGGCGAAACTTTCCAGCTTTTGCAGGACGCGAATGGTGTGCTCATCCACCGTGTAAGCATGGAACAGGTCAAACTGCATCTGGCCGACAATATTGCCCCACAGCGGCGTATACGCCCAAAGGACACTGTGGCGATGCATCGGCACCAGCGCCCGCTTTACCGCGCCCGGATGGCGCAGAATCGCCATAAAGGTGTCACGCGCTTCGGCAATCTGGCACAGCGGCTGCTTCAGATGACGACGCGCATGGCGTAAATGACGTAGCGTGGTGGAGTAAATGCCGGTGATGTTCTCATTACGTACCATCACATAGAACATGCGCAGAATGGCCTGCGGTTCACGTTCGAACAACGTGGGGTCACGCAGATCAATCAAATTGCCGCGCAGTTGGAAATCATCATCAATGCTGCGCGGTTTCTCGGTGGTGGAGAGCGCGAGGATCGCTTCATCAAACAGCTGCAGCAGCATCTGATTGAGCTCACCAATGCGGCGCGTCACCCGGTAAAAATCTTTCATCATGCGCTCAACCGGCTCATTGCCTTCGCCGAGATAGTTGAGCCGCTGTGCCACAGTGAGCTGGCGATCAAACAACAATCGATTGTCGTAGCGTGTGAGCGTTAAGTGCAGCGCGAAGCGAATTCGCCAGAGGAACTCCTGGCATTCATTGATCTCATTACGTTCGGCTTCCGTGATAAAGCCAAAACCGACCATTTCATCCATGGTGGTGGCACCGAAATGGCGGCGCGCCACCCACTGTAAGGTGTGGATGTCGCGCAGGCCGCCCGGGCTGCTTTTAATATCGGGTTCGAGATTGTAGCTGGTGCCGTGGTAGCGCTGATGACGTTCCTGCTGCTCTTCAATCTTGGCCGCGAAAAAGCGAGAGGACGGCCAGAAGCCATCGCTGAAAATGTTCTTCTGCAACTCAAGGAACAGGGCGACATCGCCTGTCAGCATGCGGGATTCGATCAGGTTGGTCGCGACGGTAAGATCGGACAACCCCTCCAGTAAGCACTCTTCCAGCGTGCGCACACTGTGGCCAACTTCGAGTTTTAAATCCCACATCAGCGTCAGGAGTTCGCTGGTGCGTTGCGCGGCCGCATCATCCAGTGGCTGGCGGCTGAGTATCAAGACATCGATATCGGAGAGCGGATGCAGTTCACCACGGCCATAGCCGCCCACCGCAACCAACGCAATCTCTTTCATTTTATCGAAGCCGTAGAAGCGCCACAGTCGGCGCAACAGACGATCGATAAATAGCGTGCGGGCATCAATCAGTGATTCAACGTCAGTACCGGCATCAAAGGCCATACCGAGATGCTGCTGGAATTGCTCCAGATAGAGTTTTAATTTGTCACGCGTCAGGGCTTCATCGGGCCAGCTGGCGGGGGAATCAGTCAGGCCTTTGTGTACTGCTTCGGTCACGCTACCACTCATCGACATGCCTCGTAAGCGCCATAAAAAAGGCCGGCATTATGCCGGCCTGGTACTGTCTTGAAGAACGTTACGCGTTGTTTTCGAGCACCGCAGCAATGGTGTCATCTTCACGCAGCGTAAGAATCTCACAGCCGTTTTCTGTCACCACAATAGTATGCTCATACTGCGCGGACAAGCTGCGATCTTTGGTTTTTACGGTCCAGCCATCCTTCATGGTGCGGATACGATAATCACCGGCATTGACCATCGGCTCTACGGTAAAGGTCATCCCCGCCTGCAACACCACGCCGCCGTCATCGGCATCATAGTGCAACACTTGTGGTTCTTCGTGGAAACCTTTGCCGATGCCGTGGCCGCAGTATTCACGTACCACAGAGAAATCCTGTGCTTCAACATATTGCTGAATCGCACGGCCCAGCTCGCGCAGGCGGATGCCCGGTTTAACCAGACGCAGTGCAATGTAGAGGCTTTCCTGGGTGACACGGCACAAGCGCTCGCCTTGAATAGTCGGTTTGCCGACGATGAACATCTTCGAGGTATCGCCGTGATACTCGTCTTTGATCACCGTGACGTCAACGTTGACTACATCGCCATCTTTTAAAACGCGGTCATCGCTCGGGATGCCGTGGCACACCACTTCATTAACCGAAATACACACCGATTTCGGGAAGCCGTGATAGCCAAGGCAGGCTGAGATAGCCTGCTGCTTATTCGTGATGTGATCGTGGCAGAGGCGGTCGAGTTCACCTGTGGTCACACCCGGCACCACGTGCGGGGCGATCATTTCCAGCACTTCAGCAGCCAGACGGCCCGCCACGCGCATTTTTTCGATTTCTTCAGGGGTTTTGATTGAAATGGCCATTAAATAATCCGCAATTGCCGACATTTTCGACAATAATGAGTTCTGTGGCAGTCATGTTAGCAGTCAGTCATTAGGCTGCCAAATCGGGATGACTCCTCGCTCACGCTGCTAACAACTGTTGGCGTATTCCTGCGCGTTATGGTATAAAGCGCGCCGACGATTCTCTGTCACCTTCGTTTTGTTGGCTGGCAGGAAACGCATAAAACTCATTATGTGTACTAAAACACACATGTATCGACACATACGCCGGGGTGCCTTGAAAGAGGTCGGTTGTATGGGATACATGGAGGCCCAACCCCAATCATACTTTAGAGGTAATCATGGCAACTGTTTCAATGCGCGACATGCTCAAGGCTGGTGTTCACTTTGGTCACCAGACCCGTTACTGGAACCCGAAAATGAAGCCATTCATCTTCGGTGCTCGTAACAAGGTTCACATCATCAACCTTGAGAAAACTGTACCAATGTTCAACGAAGCTCTGGCTGAGTTGCAGAAGATCTCTTCACGTAAAGGCAAAATCCTTTTCGTTGGTACTAAGCGCGCTGCTGCCGAAGCGGTAAAAGAGTCAGCTCTGAGCTGCGACCAGTTCTTCGTTAACCACCGCTGGTTGGGTGGTATGCTGACCAACTGGAAAACTGTTCGTCAGTCAATCAAGCGTCTGAAAGATCTGGAAACTCAGTCTCAGGACGGTACTTTCGACAAACTGACCAAAAAAGAAGCACTGATGCGTGCTCGTGAACTGGCCAAGCTGGAAAACAGCCTGGGCGGTATCAAAGATATGGGCGGTCTGCCGGATGCACTGTTCGTTGTTGACGCTGACCACGAACACATCGCAATCAAAGAAGCAAACAACCTGGGTATCCCAGTATTTGCTATCGTTGATACCAACTCTGATCCAGATGGCGTTGATTTCGTTATCCCAGGTAACGACGATGCGATCCGTGCTGTAAGCCTGTACCTGACTGCTGTTGCGACCACCGTGCGCGAAGGCCGTTCACAGGATCTGGCTGAGCAGGCTGAAGAAGCTGCTGAAGCTTAATAAGGTTCGCTCTTTCTAAGAGCCCTTAGACATCAGATGTTATCTGTTAAGGGGGCCGCACAGGCCCCTTTTATTTATCTAAGTTTGTCACGCTTCTTTCGGGTAAGCGGGGCAGAGTAAATTTTCCGCAACAAGTTTCTGACAGTGTTAACGCACACAGAGACGAATCGAGGATTCTGGAATGGCTGAAATTACCGCTGCATTGGTAAAAGAACTGCGTGAGCGTACTGGCGCAGGCATGATGGATTGCAAAAAAGCGCTGACCGAAGCGAACGGCGACATCGAGCTGGCGATTGAGAACATGCGTAAATCTGGCGCGATCAAAGCCGCTAAGAAAGCAGGCAACGTTGCTGCTGACGGCGTGATCAAAACCAAAATCGCTGATGGTTTCGCAGTGATTCTGGAAGTTAACTGCCAGACTGACTTCGTTGCTAAAGATGCTGGATTCCAGGCTTTCGCTGACAAAGTGCTGGATGCAGCTGTTGCTGGTAAAGTGACTGATGTTGAAGCTCTGAAAGCGCAGTTCGAAGAAGAACGCGTAGCGCTGGTTGCTAAAATCGGTGAGAACATCAACATCCGTCGTGTTGCTATCCTGGAAGGTGCTCAGCTGAACAGCTACCAGCACGGCGCACGTATCGGCGTAGTGGTTTCTACCACCGGTGCTGATGAAGAGCTGAGCAAGCAAGTTGCGATGCACGTTGCGGCAAGCAAGCCAGAATTCGTTAAGCCAGAAGACGTGTCTGCTGATGTGGTTGAGAAAGAGTACCAGGTTCAGCTGGACATCGCCATGCAGTCTGGCAAGCCTAAAGAAATCGCAGAGAAAATGGTTGAAGGCCGCATGAAGAAATTCACCGGCGAAGTTTCTCTGACCGGTCAGGCTTTCGTTATCGATCCAAGCAAAACTGTTGGCCAGGCTCTGAAAGAGAAAGGCGCAGACGTGATTAACTTCATCCGCTTCGAAGTGGGCGAAGGCATCGAGAAAGTTGAAGCTGACTTCGCAGCAGAAGTTGCTGCAATGTCCAAACAGTCTTAATGCTCCGAAAGAACCGCCGGAAGGCGGTTCTTTTTTGTCTGCGTTTTGCGTGGACCACTTTTCAGTCTCATCCCAATAGCTTTTTTCGTTCGCTAAGCGGATGATCGATCAGATTTAACTTCTCATTCATCATATCTTCCAGGAAGAATTGACCATGGCGACCAACGCAAAACCTGTATATCAACGTATCCTGCTAAAACTGAGTGGCGAAGCACTGCAAGGTGCCGAAGGTTTTGGTATTGACGCGAGCGTGCTTGACCGTATGGCGCAAGAGGTGAAAGAGCTGGTTGAGCTGGGCATCCAGGTGGGTGTGGTTATTGGTGGCGGTAACCTGTTCCGTGGCGCTGGCCTGGCACAGGCAGGCATGAACCGTGTGGTCGGCGATCACATGGGTATGCTGGCAACCGTGATGAACGGTCTGGCAATGCGAGACGCATTGCACCGTGCGTATGTTAACGCGCGTCTGATGTCCGCGATTCCGCTGAATGGCGTGTGTGATAACTACAGCTGGGCAGAAGCGATCAGCCTGCTGCGCAATAACCGCGTGGTGATTTTCGCCGCCGGTACTGGCAACCCGTTCTTTACCACTGACTCCGCCGCTTGTCTGCGTGGCATCGAAATCGAAGCCGATGTGGTATTGAAAGCCACCAAAGTTGACGGTGTTTATTCAGATGATCCGGTGAAAAACCCGGATGCGACGCTGTATGAACAGCTGACCTATGGCGAAGTACTGGATAAAGAGTTGAAAGTGATGGATCTGGCGGCCTTTACATTGGCTCGCGACCATCAACTGCCGATCCGCGTCTTCAACATGAACAAGCCTGGCGCACTGCGTCGCGTAGTGATGGGTGAAAAAGAAGGCACTCTGATTACGCATTAATACCCGACGCAAGATAAAATAAGGTATATTCTGTTGGCGCGATGCAGTGGCATCGCGCAGCTTTCAGGATGATCGATGTTTATCGATACCACTTCCGGGCTGCCCGGAGATGGCCAGGTCAAACCGAATCCAAGGGTTTTAACGTGATTAACGACATTAAAAAAGATGCCGACACGCGCATGGAAAAATGCGTGGAAGCATTCAAAAACCAAATCAGCAAAGTGCGCACCGGTCGTGCTTCGCCTTCACTGCTCGACGGCATTATGGTGCCTTACTACGGTACACCTACGCCATTGCGTCAGCTGGCTAGCGTCACGGTAGAAGATTCTCGTACGCTGAAAATCAACGTGTTTGACCGCTCACTGAGCCCGGCCGTTGAAAAAGCGATTATGGCATCTGACCTGGGTCTGAACCCAAGCTCAGCAGGTACCGATATTCGTGTGCCACTGCCAGCGCTGACCGAAGAGCGTCGTAAAGATCTGATCAAGGTCGTGCGTGGTGAAGCGGAGCAGGGGCGTGTTTCTGTTCGTAACGTGCGCCGCGATGCTAACGACAAGATCAAAGCGCTGCTGAAAGACAAAGAGATCAGCGAAGACGACGAACGTCGCTCGCAGGATGAGATCCAGAAAATGACCGATGGCTATATCAAAAATGTTGATGTCGCATTGGCCGAAAAAGAAAAGGAACTGATGGATTTCTAATTCCATCTACTGCCTTTAAAAACGCCGTTCAGAGACGTTGTGCGACTCTGGCGGCGTTTTACATTGTGCCTGGCGCTGTTGCAGGCACGATCCACGACGTCACAGGGATAGCATGATGAAGCGATTAACTCTGCTGGGTTCCACCGGCTCAATTGGTACCAGCACACTGGCAGTCATCGCAGCCAATCCAGACTTGTACCAGGTCACCGCGTTGGTGGCGGGTCAAAACGTAGCGCTGATGGCTGAACAGTGTCAGCAATTTACCCCACGCTATGCGGCGATGTCTGATGAAGCCTCCGCACAAGCGCTGCGTGAGCGACTGAGAGCATTGAATCTTCCTACCGAAGTGCTCTCCGGCGTTCAGGCGGCTTGCGAGCTGGCGGCACTCGATGAAGTGGATCAGGTGATGGCGGCTATTGTTGGCGCCTCTGGGCTGCAACCCACACTTGCCGCAATTCGTGCTGGCAAAACCGTTTTACTCGCGAATAAAGAGTCACTTGTCACGTGCGGCCGCCTGTTTATGGAGGCTGTGCGTCATCACAAGGCACAGCTGTTGCCGGTCGACAGCGAGCACAACGCCATTTTTCAGAGTTTACCCGCTTCCATACAGCATCAGTTGGGGTACGCTGATCTGCGAGAGAATGGCATTGATTCTATTCTCCTTACGGGATCGGGTGGTCCTTTTCGTGACACGCCATTAGCGGATTTGGCCGCTATGTCGCCAGATCAAGCGTGCGCACATCCGAACTGGTCAATGGGGCGTAAAATCTCCGTTGATTCGGCCACCATGATGAATAAAGGTCTTGAATACATTGAAGCCCGCTGG
This sequence comes from Pantoea sp. GL120224-02, assembly GCF_900215395.1. Classification (NCBI taxonomy): domain Bacteria; kingdom Pseudomonadati; phylum Pseudomonadota; class Gammaproteobacteria; order Enterobacterales; family Erwiniaceae; genus Pantoea; species Pantoea sp. GL120224-02. Next base: position 382,231 of record NZ_OBEC01000005.1, read on the forward strand.
CTATTTAATGCCACTGACGCACAGATGGAAGTCATCCTGCATCCGCAGTCGGTGATTCACTCCATGGTGCGTTACTGCGATGGCAGTGTGCTGGCGCAGCTAGGGTCGCCTGATATGCGAACCCCTATCGCGCACAGCATGGCATGGCCAGCACGTATTTCGGCCGGCGTAACGCCACTCGATTTCACGCGAATGAAGTCACTGACGTTTGCTGAGCCGGACTATGAGCGCTATCCCTGCCTGAAGCTGGCAATCGATGCTTGCTCAACAGGGCAGGCCGCCACCACCACGCTGAATGCGGCAAACGAAGTGGCCGTTGCGGCATTTCTGCAGCATCAGATTCGCTTTACCGACATCGCCGCCATCAACAGCGAAGTGCTGGCGTCCCTGATATGCCAGGAGCCGGGCAGCATTGAGGATGTGATGGAGATCGATCGGTTAGCGCGTATCTGTGCCACAGAATTGCTACCACGCTTTCGTTTAGCAGGTTGATACTTCCCGCTATTTGTTCGCTCAGGGTGAAAATGGTATAGTCGCTCGCTCGCGTTTTTCGGCCCGACATTGTTTCGATGTCATCTGGTAGCGATGCCGGGGTTTGCCGCAGGCGCAATGTATTCAGAAACCACAGCATTTCTGATGAAAGGAATTATTACGCGTTATGTCGTCCAACAATCACAACACAATCGATGACGAGTCGTACTGCACGCCACGTCACGTGGCCATCATTATGGATGGTAATGGTCGCTGGGCAAAAAATCAGGGCAAACTGCGTATTTCAGGCCACAAAGCCGGGGTAAAATCAGTACGCCGGGCCGTCAGCTTTGCGGTCAGCCATAAACTGGAAGCGCTCACGCTCTATGCGTTCAGCAGTGAAAACTGGAGCCGACCGGTACAGGAAGTGACGGCCTTAATGGAATTGTTTGTCTGGGCGCTCGACAGCGAAGTCAAAAGCCTGCACAAGCATAACGTGCGTCTGCGCGTGATTGGCGATATTAGTCGTTTCAATAATCGTATTCAGGAACGCATTCGTCGCGCCGAGGAACTGACTCAGCAAAATAATGGACTCACCCTCAACATTGCTGCCAACTATGGTGGCCGTTGGGATATTATCCAGGGTGCCAGAAAACTGGCTGAACAGGTTCAGGAAGGTTTATTACGTCCTGACCAGATAACCGAAGAAAGTCTGGCTCCCTATCTGTGTATGCAGGAGCTGGCGCCGGTGGATTTAGTGATAAGGACCGGGGGAGAGCATCGGATTAGCAACTTCCTGCTGTGGCAGATTGCCTATGCTGAGTTTTGGTTTACCGATGTTCTTTGGCCTGATTTTGATGAACACGTTTTTGAAGGTGCACTGAATGCATTCTCTTCGCGGGAGCGACGCTTTGGCGGCGCGGCACCAGGCGGCGCCTGAGCAATCTGGGGGTAACCTTTGCTGAAGTCTCGTCTGATCACCGCGTTTATTCTGATTCCGCTGGTGATCGCTGCTCTGTTTTGGTTACCGCTGTCCGGATTTGCGATTACCACTATCATCATCTGTATGCTTGCCGCCTGGGAATGGGGGCAGCTGGCGGGTATGAAGACACGTCAGCAGCGTATCTGGCTCGCCGTGTTATGCGGTTTATTGCTCTCAGTGATGCTGTTCACCCTGCAACCCTATCAACGCAATCTGCACCAGTTCCAGATGGAGGGCTCACTTTGGGCCGCGCTGGGATGGTGGATTGTCGCCCTGTTTCTCGTGCTGTTTTATCCTGCCTCTGCGGCGTTGTGGCGCACTTCGCGCCCACTCCGCGTGTTATTCGGCATCCTGACCGTGATTCCCTTCTTCTGGGGCATGATGGCGCTGCGCCAGTATCATTACGATACCGATCACTTTGCGGGAGCATGGTGGTTGCTGTTTGTGATGCTGCTGGTCTGGGGCGCAGATTCTGGCGCTTACATGTTTGGCCGTTTGTTTGGTAAACATAAGCTGGCGCCAAAAGTGTCACCGGGTAAAACCTGGGAAGGCTTCTTTGGCGGCCTGCTGTCATCCGCGATTATCGCCTGGCTGTTTGCGCTGCTGGCTCCGCTTTCTGTGGCGCCGGGTACGCTGATTATCTGTGCCGTTATTGCTACGCTGGCTTCGGTTCTGGGGGATCTGACCGAGAGCATGTTCAAACGTGAAGCGGGCATCAAAGACAGCGGTAACTTGATTCCGGGTCACGGTGGTATCCTCGATCGTATCGACAGCCTGACCGCTGCGGTGCCGGTTTTTGCCTGCCTGCTGCTGCTGGTGTTCCGCACCCTCTGAGGATTAGCGACAATGTTGAGCATACTCTGGAGTTTTGTCGCCTTTATCGTGGCACTTGGCGTACTGATCACCGTGCACGAATTCGGCCACTTTTGGGTCGCCCGCCGCTGCGGTGTTAAAGTCGAACGTTTCTCGATTGGCTTTGGCAAAGCGTTGTGGCGTCGTAGCGATCGTCAGGGCACGGAATACGTCATTGCCCTGATCCCGCTCGGCGGCTACGTCAAAATGCTCGACGAACGCGTAGAGAGCGTTCCCGCTGAACTCCGCCATCAGGCCTTCAACAATAAAACTGTGCTGCAGCGTGCTTCGATCATCGCGGCCGGCCCCATTGCTAACTTTATCTTTGCCGTCTTCGCTTATTGGGTCGTCTTTATCCACGGCGTTCCCGGTGTGCGTCCGGTTGTTGGCGAAATTCTGAACGGTTCCGTCGCAGCTGAAGCGCAAATTACCTCCGGTATGGAACTTAAAGCGGTAGATGGTATCGAAACGCCTGATTGGGATGCAGTGCGCATGGCGCTGATCGGAAAAATCGGCGACAGCAGTACCACGCTTACCGTCTCGCAATTCGGTGAAGATGCCACGCAGCAGAAGCAGGTCGATTTGCGCGAATGGCAGTTTGAACCGGATAAACAGGACCCGGTTGTGGCATTAGGGATTCGTCCTCGTGGGCCACAAATCGAAACGACCTTAGCTGAAGTGCAGGCAAATTCGCCGGCCAGCGCTGCCGGTTTGCAAGCAGGCGACAGGATCGTTAAAGTCGATGGTCAGCCGTTAACACAATGGCAGGCTTTTGCGGCGCAGGTGCGCGATAATCCGCGCAAAAACATGGCGCTGGATGTGGAACGTAACGGCGAACTCGTGGCGTTGACGTTAACGCCAGAAGCGAAACCGGGCAATGAAGCGGAAGGCTTTGCGGGAGTGATTCCGCGCGTCATTCCGCTGCCGGATGAGTATAAAACGGTTAGGCAGTATGGGCCCTTTGCCGCTATCGGTGAAGCCAGTGTCAAAACCTGGCAACTGATGAAGTTAACGGTCTCAATGCTGGGCAAGTTGATTACCGGGGATGTGAAGCTGAATAATCTGAGCGGGCCAATTTCGATTGCGCAAGGTGCAGGGTTATCAGCGGAATACGGGGTGATTTATTATCTGATGTTCCTGGCGCTGATCAGCGTCAATCTGGGGATCATCAACCTGTTCCCTCTGCCGGTATTAGATGGTGGACATCTGCTCTTTCTGGCGATCGAAAAGATCAAAGGTGGACCGGTGTCCGAGCGAGTTCAGGACTTCAGTTATCGCATTGGCTCAATTCTGCTGGTGTTATTAATGGGGCTTGCACTTTTCAATGATTTCTCACGTCTGTAATAGCTGGACTGCGGACAGGCGCGGGATGTGTTAGGAAAACGCATAACAACGATGGCGATGAAAAAGTTGCTCATAGCGTCGCTGCTGTTTAGCAGCGCCACCGTTTACGGTGCAGACGATTTCGTAGTGAAGGACATTCATTTCGAAGGTCTCCAGCGAGTCGCCGTCGGCGCGGCTCTGCTCAGCATGCCCGTACGTGTCGGTGATACCATTTCTGACGATGACGTCAGAAACACCATTCGCTCTCTGTTCGCCACCGGCAACTTTGAAGATGTTCAGGTTCTGCGTGATGGAACAACCCTGATTGTTCAGGTGAAAGAGCGTCCGACCATTGCCAGCATCACTTTCTCCGGCAACAAAGCGGTGAAAGAAGATCAGCTGAAGCAGAACCTTGAAGCTTCTGGTGTGCGCGTCGGTGAAGCACTCGACCGCACCACACTTTCTTCGATTGAGAAGGGCCTGGAAGACTTCTACTACAGCGTCGGTAAATACACCGCCAGCGTGAAAGCGATTGCGACACCGCTGCCCCGTAACCGCGTGGATCTGAAATTCGTCTTCCAGGAAGGCGTGTCAGCTCAGATTCAGCAGATCAACATCGTTGGCAACAAAGCCTTTAGCTCTGACGAATTGATCTCGCGCTTCTCACTGCGTGATGAAGTGCCATGGTGGAACGTGGTTGGCGATCGTAAATACCAGAAACAAAAGCTGGCCGGGGATCTTGAGACCCTGCGTAGCTTCTATCTGGATCGCGGTTATGCGCGCTTCAACATCGATTCCACTCAGGTGAGCCTGACGCCAGATAAAAAAGGCATCTACATCACTGTGAACATCAACGAAGGCGATCAGTATAAGATTGCCGGCGTGATCGTGAACGGCAGCATGGCGGGCCACTCTGCGGAAATCGAAAAGATGACGCGTATTCCATCGGGTGAGCTGTACAACGGCACCAAAGTTACCCAGATGGAAGACGACATCAAAAAACTGCTGGGTCGTTATGGCTATGCCTATCCGCGTGTGGTGACACAGCCGGAAATTAACGATGCAGACAAAACCGTTAAACTGCATATCAATGTGGATGCCGGTAACCGTTATTACGTGCGTAAAGTGCGCTTCGAAGGTAACGATACGTCGAAAGATGCCGTGCTGCGCCGTGAGATGCGTCAGATGGAAGGCGCATGGCTGGGCAGCGACCTGGTTGACCAGGGTAAAGAGCGTCTGAACCGTACCGGTTACTTTGAAACCGTCGATGTGGACACGCAGCGTGTGCCAGGTTCTCCGGACCAGGTGGATGTAGTTTATAAGGTTAAAGAACGTAACACCGGTACCTTCAACTTTGGTGTGGGTTACGGTACTGAAAGTGGCGTCAGCTTCCAGGTAGGTGTGACACAGGAAAACTGGCTCGGCACCGGTAATACCGTTGGCATCAGCGGTACTAAAAACGATTACCAGACCTATGCTGAATTCTCACTGACCGATCCGTATTTCACGGTCGACGGTGTGAGCCTGGGTGGCCGCGTATTCTATAACGACTTTAAAGCGGACGATGCTGACCTGTCTGACTACACCAACAGAAGTTATGGTGTGGATGGCACTTTGGGCTTCCCGGTTAATGAAAACAACACATTGCGTGTCGGCCTGGGTTATGTGCATAACGACCTGTCCAACATGCAGCCGCAGGTTGCGATGTGGCGTTATCTGGACTCGGTTGGACGCCATCAGGGTTTGAATGATGATGGTGATTTCTCTGCAGATGACTTCACCTTCAACTACGGTTGGACGTATAACACGCTGGACCGTGGATTCTTCCCAACCAAGGGTAACCGTACCAACCTGAACGGCAAAGTGACCATTCCGGGTTCCGACAACGCCTTCTACAAAGCGACGTTGGATAGCCAGCAGTACGTGCCACTGAACCGTGATGGCACCTGGGTGGTGCTGGGACGTGGCCGTGTCGGATATGGTGACGGGCTCGGTGGAAAAGAGATGCCGTTCTATGAGAACTTCTACGGCGGTGGTTCAAGTACGGTTCGTGGCTTCCAGTCCAATACCATTGGTCCGAAAGCGGCTTATCTGAACGATCACTCGTCCACCTGTAATCTGACCGATGCTAACGGTATCTGTAAGTCAGATGACGCGGTGGGTGGTAACGCTATGGCGATTGCCAGCCTTGAGCTGATCACGCCAACGCCATTCCTGAGCGAGAAATACGCTAACTCAGTCCGTACTTCGGTGTTTATGGATGCCGGTACCGTCTGGGATACCAAATGGCAGAACACTGCAGAAACGCGTGCGGCGGGCATTCCGGACTACAGCGATCCGAATAACATTCGTGTCTCTGCGGGTGTCGCCCTGCAATGGATGTCGCCATTAGGTCCGCTGGTATTCTCATATGCTCAGCCGATGAAGAAAGTCGAGGGAGACAAGTCAGAGCAGTTCCAGTTTAACATTGGTAAAACCTGGTAAGGCTCTGAACAAGGAAGTGAAAATACCGTCTTGCATCCGTGTCGCGCTCTGTCGTGACACGCTGCAAACACACACGTTGAGGTAAGGAGTTTATAGTGAAAAAGTTGTTCTGTGCTGCTGCTCTGGGTGTTGCTTTAGCTGCTTCTGCGGGTGCCCAGGCGGCCGATAAAATCGCCGTTGTGAACCTGAGCCAGGTATTCCAGCAGTCTCCGCAGCGTGCCGCTGTTGCTAAACAGCTTGAGGGCGAGTTCTCAAGCCGTGCTTCTGACCTCCAGGCGCAGCAGCAGAAAATCCAGGGTGAAATCCAGGATCTGCAGCGCAATGCGTCAACCATGAAGGCCAGCGACCGTACCAAGAAAGAGAAGCAGATTGCTTCTGAGCGTGCTGCTTTTGAACAGAAAGCGCAGGCTTTCGACAAAGACAACCAGACTCGTCAGATGCAGGAGCGTAACAAGCTGCTGGCTAAAATCCAGACCGCTGTTCAGTCTGTAGCGAAAAGCGATGGTTACGATCTGGTGCTGGATTCTCAGGCCGTTCTGTACTCTTCTGCTGATGCTAAAGACATCACTGCTGACGTTGTAAAACAGGTTAAATAATCGATGTCATCAATTCGACTGGCTGATTTAGCCCAGCAGTTGGATGCAGAATTGCACGGAGATGGCGATATCGCCATCTCCGGCATTGCTTCTATGCAATCCGCCACCACTGGTCAAATCACTTTTCTTGCAAACAGCCGCTACCGCGAGCAGCTCGCTCATATCCAGGCTTCAGCCGTGGTGCTGACGGAAGCGGATCTGGAGTGGTGTAAAACCGCTGCCCTGGTGGTGAAAAATCCTTACTTAACGTACGCTCGCATGGCACAACTGCTGGACACAACGCCGCAGCCCGCGCAGAATATCGCGCCCAGTGCGGTGATCGATCCGACAGCGACGCTGGGTAAGAACGTTTCGGTGGGCGCGAATGCGGTGATCGAGTCTGGCGTTGAGCTGGGCGACGACGTCGTGATTGGCGCAGGATGTTTTGTCGGTAAGCAGACGCGTATCGGTCGCGGCTCACGTTTGTGGGCTAACGTGACGATTTACCATGAGATCGAGATTGGTCAGGATTGTCTGATTCAGTCGGGTACCGTGATCGGTGCCGATGGTTTCGGGTATGCTAACGACCGTGGCAATTGGGTGAAAATTCCACAGCTGGGAACCGTGGTAATTGGTGATCGCGTTGAAATTGGTGCTTGTACCACCATCGATCGCGGTGCACTGGATAACACTCTGATCGGCAATGGTGTTATCATAGACAACCAGTGTCAGATTGCGCACAACGTTGTGATTGGAGATAACACGGCCGTTGCGGGCGGTGTGATCATGGCGGGTAGTCTGAAGATTGGACGTTATTGTATGATTGGCGGCGCCAGCGTCATTAACGGCCATATGGAAATCTGTGACAAAGTGACCGTAACGGGCATGGGCATGGTAATGCGCCCGATCACAGAGCCTGGGGTATACTCATCGGGTATCCCACTGCAACCCAACAAAACCTGGCGTAAAACGGCAGCGCTGGTGATGAATATCGATGAAATAAGCAAACGCTTAAAAGCCATCGAACGTAAGGTCGGCAAAGACGACTAAACGCATCGCTCGCGACCCGCTTTCATAATAAAGCAGCGTGCCTTCTTGCGACTTCGGCTTACCCCGAATGCGTGTGAGGAGGTCTCTCAGGAAAGCGTTACGCCACCGAACTGATTTGCGGCCTGCGGAGGATCATTTTGATCTGTGCAGGCCGTGTTATTATTGCCATCAGATTTTTTAGGACAGGAAGAGTATTTTGACAACTGAAACGCATACTCTGAAAATCGAAGAGATTTTAGAACTGCTGCCGCACCGCTATCCGTTCTTGCTGGTTGACCGCGTGCTGGAATTTGAAGAGCATAAATATCTGCGTGCGGTGAAGAACGTTTCTGTTAATGAACCGTTTTTCCAGGGACACTTCCCTGGTAAGCCGATTTTCCCAGGCGTTCTGATTCTGGAAGCAATGGCGCAGGCAACCGGTATTCTGGCGTTCAAAAGCGTTGGAAAACTGGAACCCGGCGAGCTGTACTACTTCGCCGGTATCGACGAAGCCCGCTTCAAACGTCCAGTGGTACCGGGCGATCAGATGATCATGGAAGTGACCTTCGAGAAAACTCGTCGTGGTCTGACGCGCTTCAAAGGCGTGGCAACTGTAGACGGCAAGATTGTCTGTGAAGCGACCATGATGTGTGCCCGTAGCCGGGAGGCATAATTAGTGATTGATTCAACCGCCAATATTCATCCCAGTTCCGTTATTGAAGAAGGTGCCGTCATCGGCGCCAATGTTCACATCGGCCCGTTCTGCTTTGTCGGCGCTAACGTGGAAATTGGTGAAGGTACGGTGCTCAAATCGCACGTGGTGGTGAACGGCCACACGCGTATCGGCAAAGACAATCAGATCTATCAGTTTGCTTCGATTGGTGAAGTGAACCAGGACCTGAAATATGCCGGTGAACCGACCCGTGTTGAAATCGGCGATCGCAACCGCATCCGCGAGAGTGTGACTATTCACCGTGGCACTACGCAGGGTGGCAACCTCACTAAACTCGGCAGTGATAACCTGCTGATGGTCAATGCGCATATCGCGCATGATTGCGTCATTGGTAACCGTTGCATCTTTGCCAACAACGCCACGCTGGGTGGCCATGTCACCGTGGATGATTTCGCGATTATCGGCGGGATGACGGCAGTCCACCAGTGGTGCACCATTGGTGCACACGTGATGGTTGGCGGTTGTTCAGGCGTCGCGCAGGATGTCCCACCGTACGTTATTGCGCAGGGTAACCACGCGACCCCGTTCGGTATCAACATCGAAGGCCTCAAACGCCGTGGCTTTAGCAAAGAAGCACTGCACGCGATTCGCAATGCGTACAAACTGCTGTATCGCAGTGGTAAAACGCTGGATGAAGTGAAACCAGAGATTGAAGAGCTGGCAAAACAACACAGCGAAGTGCAGCCTTTCTATGACTTCTTTGCCCGTTCGACGCGTGGATTGATTCGTTAATCCATGTCAGTGCGTCCCTTAACGATTGCCCTGGTCGCCGGAGAAACCTCCGGCGATATTCTTGGTGCAGGTCTTATCCGTGCGCTCAAAGCGCGTCATCCTGATGCCCGCTTTGTCGGCGTTGCCGGTCCGCTGATGCAGGCCGAAGGCTGTGAAGTCTGGTATGAGATGGAAGAGCTGGCGGTGATGGGCATTGTTGAAGTGCTCGGCCGCTTGCGCCGCTTGCTGAAAATTCGCAAGGATTTAACGCAGCGCTTCACCGAACTCAAGCCTGATGTCTTCGTCGGCATTGATGCGCCAGATTTCAATATCACATTGGAAGGCAGCCTGAAGCGCGCAGGAATTCGCACCATTCATTACGTCAGTCCTTCCGTCTGGGCGTGGCGACAAAAACGCGTGTTCAAAATTGGCCGCAACACCAACCTGGTATTGGCGTTTCTGCCGTTTGAAAAAGCGTTTTACGATCGATTCAACGTACCTTGCCGCTTTATCGGCCACACCATGGCAGATGCCATGCCGCTGCAGCCAGACAAATCTGCGGCGCGACGTGAGTTAGGCATCGCGGAGGATGCGATCTGTCTGGGCTTGCTGCCGGGTAGCCGTGGTGCAGAAGTGGAAATGCTGAGTGCGGATTTCTTGCGTGCGGCGCAGTTATTGCGTCAGCGTTATCCCGCGCTGGAAATCGTGGTGCCGCTGGTCAATGCCAAACGCCGCGAACAGTTTGAACAGATTAAAGCTGAAGTGGCGCCCGAGCTACCGATGCATTTGCTGGATGGCAAAGGCCGTCAGGCGATGATCGCCAGCGATGCGGCGATTCTCGCATCCGGCACTGCTGCGCTGGAGTGCATGCTGGCGAAGTGTCCGATGGTGGTCGGTTACCGCATGAAACCCTTTACCTTCTGGCTGGCGAAGCGTTTGGTGAAAACGCCTTACGTTTCACTGCCCAATCTGCTGGCGGGTCGGGAGTTGGTCAAAGAGCTGTTGCAGGAAGAGTGCCAGCCAGAGGCACTGGCGGCTGCGCTGGAACCTCTGTTGCATGCCGGACCAGAGCGCGATGACCTGCTGAACACCTTCAACGAGTTGCATCAACAGATTCGCTGGAATGCTGATGAGCAAGCCGCGGACGCCGTACTGGAGATTGCCAATGACTGAGTTTATCTACCCAAACGCACAGCGCATTGCTGGCGTGGATGAAGTGGGGCGAGGTCCGCTGGTAGGCGCCGTTGTCACCGCAGCAGTCATCCTCGACCCCGCGAATCCGATTAAAGGGCTGGCCGACTCAAAGAAGCTTTCCGAAAAGCGTCGGCTGGCGCTGTATGACGAGATCAAAGAGAAAGCGCTAGCCTGGAGCCTCGGCCGGGCGGAGCCTGAAGAGATCGACCAACTCAACATTCTGCACGCCACTATGCTGGCGATGCAGCGTGCGGTAGCGGGTCTGCCTGTTACGCCTGATTTTGTGTTGATCGATGGCAACCGTTGTCCGGCATTGCCCATGCCATCGCAGGCGGTGGTGAAGGGCGATAGCCTGGTACAAGAGATCAGTGCAGCCTCGATCATCGCGAAAGTTACGCGCGATCGTGAAATGGCCGAGCTGGATCTGTTGTTCCCGGAATATGGATTTGCCCAGCACAAAGGCTACCCAACTGCGTTGCATATGGAAAAATTGACGCAGTTTGGTGCCACGCCACATCATCGCCGCAGCTTTGCCCCGGTGCGAAATGCCCTGATTGATGCTGATGTGCTGGCCGCGCGTCAGCCGACTGCGCTTTAATAGCCTGACGCTGTTTTAATCGGAAACTGATATGGCTGAACCTCGTTTTATACATCTGCGCGTACACAGCGACTATTCGATGGTCGATGGCCTGGCGAAAACTAAGCCATTGGTCAAGAAGGCGGCTGCGCTGGGTATGCCGGCGATTGCGATTACCGATTACATCAACCTTTGCGGGTTGGTGCGTTTTTACGGCAGTGCGCACGATGCAGGCATCAAACCGATTATTGGTGCGGATTTCCACGTCGCCAGCGAGTTGATGGGCGATGAGCTGACACAACTCACGGTCCTTGCCGCCAACAACACCGGTTATCAGAACCTTACGTTGTTAATTTCGCGTGCCTATCAGCGTGGATATGGCATTGCCGGACCGATTATTGACCGTGACTGGCTGGTCGAACTGGGTGAAGGCATCATTCTGCTCTCCGGTGGACGCAAGGGCGATGTTGGCCGCAGTCTACTGCGCGGCAACAGTGCGCTGGTGTCGCAGTGCCTCAGTTTCTATCAGGAACATTTCCCCAATCGTTATTACCTCGAGCTGACACGTACCGGACGCGCCGATGAAGAGGCTTATCTGCATGCCGCCGTTGAGTTAGCGATTGCCGAAGGTGTGCCGGTGGTGGCCACCAACGAAGTCTGTTTCCTCAACGAAGAAGATTTTGACGCCCATGAAATTCGCGTGGCGATTCATGATGGCTTCACGCTGGACGATCCAAAACGCCCACGTCATTACAGTCCTCAGCAATATATGCGCAGCGAAGAGGAGATGTGCGAGCTGTTCTCGGACATCCCGGAAGCGCTGGAAAACAGCGTAGAGATTGCTAAGCGTTGTAACGTCACGGTACGCCTGGGTGAATACTTCCTGCCGCAATTCCCCACCGGGGAAATGACGACTGAAGATTTCCTCGTCATGAAGTCTCGTGAAGGGCTGGAAGAGCGTCTGGAATTCCTGTTCCCGGATGACAAGGTGCGTGCAGAGAAGCGGCCAGAATATGATGAACGTCTTGAGATTGAACTCAACGTTATCAACCAGATGGGCTTCCCTGGCTACTTCCTGATCGTGATGGAGTTTATCCAGTGGTCGAAGGATAACGGTATCCCGGTTGGGCCGGGCCGTGGTTCGGGTGCAGGCTCTCTGGTCGCGTATGCGCTGAAAATCACTGACCTCGACCCGCTGGAATTTGATCTGCTGTTCGAACGCTTCCTCAACCCGGAACGTGTCTCCATGCCCGACTTCGACGTCGATTTCTGCATGGAGAAGCGCGATCAGGTGATCGATCACGTTGCCGAGATGTATGGGCGCGAAGCGGTTTCGCAAATCATCACCTTCGGTACCATGGCGGCGAAAGCGGTTATCCGCGACGTAGGACGTGTGCTGGGTCATCCGTATGGCTTTGTGGATCGCATCTCCAAATTGATCCCGCCGGATCCCGGCATGACGCTGGAAAAAGCCTTTGAAGCGGAACCGCAGCTGCCGGAAATCTACGAGGCAGATGAAGAGGTCAAAGCGCTAATCGATATGGCGCGCAAGCTGGAAGGTGTCACACGTAACGCCGGTAAACACGCCGGTGGGGTGGTTATCGCACCGACCAAAATCACTGATTTTGCGCCGCTTTACTGTGATGAGAATGGCCAATTCCCGGTAACCCAGTTTGATAAAAATGATGTGGAATACGCCGGCCTGGTGAAGTTTGACTTCCTCGGCTTGCGCACGCTGACCATCATTGACTGGGCGCTGAAGATGATTAACCCGCGCCGCGCCAAAGAAGGGTTGGAGCCGATTGATATCGCCGCCATCCCGCTGGATGACAAGAAAAGCTTCGATATGCTGCAACGCTCGGAAACCACAGCGGTTTTCCAGCTTGAATCACGCGGCATGAAAGATCTGATCAAGCGTCTGAAGCCGGACTGCTTTGAAGATATGATTGCACTGGTGGCACTGTTCCGCCCGGGACCGCTGCAATCGGGCATGGTTGATAACTTCATTGACCGTAAGCACGGCCGTGAAGAAATTTCGTACCCGGATATTCAGTGGCAGCACGAAACCCTGAAGCCGGTACTGGAACCCACCTACGGCATCATCCTGTATCAGGAACAGGTGATGCAGATCGCTCAGGTGCTGTCGGGTTATACCCTGGGTGGCGCGGATATGCTGCGCCGTGCAATGGGTAAAAAGAAACCCGAAGAGATGGCCAAACAACGTTCGGTGTTCCAGGACGGTGCAGAAAGAATGGGTGTTGACGGTGAACTCTCGATGAAGATCTTCGATCTGGTAGAGAAGTTTGCGGGTTATGGCTTTAACAAGTCGCACTCTGCAGCCTATGCTTTAGTGTCTTACCAGACGCTGTGGCTGAAAGCGCACTACCCGGCAGAATTTATGGCAGCAGTAATGACCGCCGATATGGACAACACCGAGAAGGTCGTTGGCCTGGTGGATGAGTGCTGGCGCATGGGCCTGAAAGTGCTGCCGCCCGATATCAACTCCGGCTTGTATCCGTTCCATGTGAATGATGAAGGCGAAATCGTCTATGGTATCGGCGCCATTAAAGGCGTGGGTGAAGGGCCGATTGAAGCCATCATCGAAGCACGTAACGAAGGCGGCTACTTCAAAGAGCTGTTTGATCTCTGCGCTCGCACCGACACGAAAAAGATTAACCGTCGTGTGATGGAAAAACTGATCATGTCGGGAGCTTTTGATCGCCTCGGTCCGCATCGTGCAGCCTTGATGAGCGCGCTCAGCGATGCATTGAAAGCTGCGGATCAGCACGCAAAAGCGGAAGCGACCGGACAAGCAGATATGTTTGGCGTGCTGGCCGAAGAGCCTGAACAGGTGGAGAAGTCATACACCAACATCACGCCATGGCCGGAACAGATTCAACTGGACGGTGAGCGTGAGACGCTGGGTTTGTATCTCACCGGCCACCCAATTAATCAGTATCTTAAAGAAATTGATCGCTACGTTGGCGGTATGCGCCTGAAGGACATGCACCCGACGGATCGTGGTAAAGTAACCATCGCGGCGGGGCTGGTGATTGCCGCTCGCGTGATGGTCACGAAACGCGGCAACCGAATTGGTATTTGTACTCTCGACGATCGCTCTGGTCGTCTGGAAGTGATGTTATTTACCGATGCGTTAGATAAATACCAGCAGTTGCTGGAGAAAGACCGTATCCTGATCGTCAGTGGACAGGTCAGCTTTGATGACTTTAGCGGTGGCCTTAAAATGACCGCTCGAGAAGTGATGGACATCGACGAAGCGCGGGAAAAATACGCGCGCGGACTTGCTATCTCGCTGACGGACAGGCAAATTGATGACCAGCTTTTAAACCGTCTCCGCCAGTCTCTGGAGCCTCATCGCTCCGGGACCATTCCGGTGCATCTCTATTATCAGAGAGCAGATGCGCGGGCGAAGCTGCGCTTTGGTGCAGCGTGGCGTATTTCGCCCAGCGATCGTTTACTCAACGATTTGCGGTCGTTAGTAGGATCGGAGCAGGTGGAACTGGAGTTTGACTAAAACAGGAACATTATGAGTCTTAATTACCTGGATTTTGAACAGCCAATCGCAGAACTGGAAGCGAAAATCGACTCGCTGAAGTCAATTGGCCGTTCGGATGAGAAACACGATATTAATCTGGATGAAGAAGTGCAGCGTCTGCGCGAAAAAAGCGTTGAGCTGACCCGTAAAATCTTCTCCGATTTAGGTGCATGGCAGGTTGCGCAGCTCGCGCGTCACCCGCTGCGCCCTTACACGCTGGACTATGTCCGCAACGCGTTTGATGATTTCGATGAGTTGGCTGGCGACCGCGCTTATGCCGATGACAAAGCGATTGTCGGCGGTATTGCCCGTCTTGATGGTCGTCCGGTGATGGTCATTGGCCATCAGAAAGGCCGTGAAACCAAAGAGAAAATCCGTCGTAACTTCGGTATGCCAGCACCAGAAGGCTATCGTAAAGCGCTGCGACTGATGGAAATGGCTGAACGCTTCAAAATGCCACTGATCACCTTCATCGACACCCCGGGTGCATACCCTGGTGTGGGCGCCGAAGAGCGTGGACAATCAGAAGCCATCGCACGCAACCTGCGTGAAATGTCAGGTCTGAAAATTCCGGTCATTTGTACCGTGATTGGCGAAGGCGGTTCCGGTGGTGCGCTGGCAATTGGCGTGGGCGACAAAGTGAACATGCTGCAGTACAGCACCTACTCGGTGATTTCACCGGAAGGCTGTGCTTCTATTCTGTGGAAAAGCGCTGATAAAGCGCCATTGGCTGCGGAAGCGATGGGCATCACCGCCGATCGCCTGAAAGAGCTGAAGCTGATCGACTCGATCATCCCTGAACCATTGGGCGGCGCGCATCGTCAACCAGTGGATATGGCGGCAAGCTTGAAAAAGCAACTGCTGGCGGATCTGGCCGATCTCGACGTGTTGAGCACGGAAGAGCTGCTTAACCGTCGTTATCAGCGCCTGATGAGCTATGGCTACGCGTAAGCCAGCCTGTGCATGAAGAGAAGCGGACTCCGGTCCGCTTTTTTTATGCCCGCTGATTACCGAGCGAGATCGTTCAAACTGCTATGCATTGGGCAGTAAAGAGAATCTAATCAGCCAAAAAAACCTTTTTATTATCAAGGTGCTCATTCAATCATGAACTCACCTGAATATTGAGTGGGATCAAACAGACGACGATGAATTGGTCAGCCATGACGTTCTAACCGGGCTGAGAAGGCCAGCCCGAAGAGCAAAGCGTCCGGGCCATGGACGGCCCGGCCGATCTGCATGGATGCGTTGTTCCTTTGCGATCGGGCTGGCCTTTTCTGGCCCTCGCACCCAATTAACAGCAATCCCCCCTAAACAACAACACCGCATTCCAGAACATTCACCTCTCACTTTTCGCTATCCTTATTCAGTGCCATAACACCACAGGAGGTGAGCATTGAATATTATCGCGATCATGGGACCGCACGGCGCGTTCTACAAAGATGAACCGATTCGTGAACTGGACGCAGCCCTCAAGCTGCAAGGGTTCCAGACCGTCTATCCCAACAATGCCAGCGACCTGCTGAAACTGATAGAACACAACCCGCGTATCTGCGGCGTGGTTTTTGACTGGGACGATTACAGTCTGGCGCTGTGTAGCGACATCAACCAGCTCAACGAATATCTGCCGCTGTATGCCTTTATTAACACCCATTCGCAGATGGATGTCAGCATTAACGAAATGCGCATGGCGCTGCAATTCTTTGAGTACGCGCTCAATGCCGCTGACGACATAGCATTGCACATTCGGCAGTACACCGATGAGTACATCGATAAAATCATGCCGCCGCTCACCAAGGCGCTATTCACCTATGTGAAAGAGGGCAAATACACCTTCTGTACGCCGGGCCACATGGGCGGCACCGCCTTCCAGAAAAGCCCGGTGGGCAGCCTGTTCTATGACTTCTTTGGTGCAAACACGCTCAAGGCGGATGTCTCCATCTCCGTCACCGAACTGGGGTCTCTGCTCGATCACACCGGCCCGCACCTCGAAGCAGAAGAGTATGTGGCGCGTACTTTTGGCGCTGAACAAAGCTATATGGTGACCAATGGCACCTCAACCTCAAACAAAATTGTTGGGATGTACGCTGCACCCGCAGGAAGTACGGTGCTGATTGACCGTAACTGCCACAAATCACTCACCCATTTGCTGATGATGAGCGACATCATCCCGATTTGGCTCAAGCCTACGCGTAATGCGCTGGGCATTTTAGGGGGGATCCCGCAGCGGGAATTCACACGCGACAGCATTCAGCAGAAAGTTAATCAGACACCACGCGCCAGTTGGCCGGTGCATGCCGTCATCACCAACTCCACTTACGATGGCCTGTTGTATAACACCCAGTACATCAAAGAGACGCTGGATGTGCCGTCGATTCATTTCGATTCGGCTTGGGTGCCGTATACCAACTTTCATCCCATCTACAGCGGCAAAAGTGGTATGAGCGGGGAGCGTATTCCCGGCAAGGTGATTTATGAAACGCAGTCAACGCACAAACTGCTGGCGGCGTTTTCGCAGGCCTCGCTGATTCACATCAAAGGTGATTACGACCACGACACCTTTAATGAAGCCTACATGATGCACACCACCACATCGCCGAGTTACGCGATTGTCTCATCGATCGAAACGGCGGCGGCGATGCTGCGCGGTAATCCGGGAAAGCGATTGATCAATCGCTCAGTTGAGCGCGCTTTGCACTTCCGTCGTGAGATTCAGCGACTGCGTGAAGAGTGCGATGGCTGGTTCTTCGACATCTGGCAGCCTGAGCAGATCGATGAAGCTGAGTGCTGGCCGATCCAGCCAGGCGAAGAGGACTGGCATGGATTCACCCATGCCGATCGTGATCACATGTACCTCGATCCGATCAAAGTCACCATCCTGACGCCCGGAATGAGTGAATTGGGGAAAATGGCAGATGAAGGCATTCCGGCGGCGCTGGTGGCGAAGTTCCTCGATCAGCGCGGCGTGGTGGTAGAGAAGACCGGTCCGTACAATTTGCTGTTCCTGTTCAGCATCGGCATCGATAAAACCAAAGCCATGAGCGTGTTGCGTGGTCTGACTGAATTCAAACGCGCCTACGATCTTAATTTGCGGGTGAAAAACATGCTGCCGGATCTCTATGCCGAAGATCCCGATTTCTATCGTAATATGCGCATCCAGACATTGGCGCAGGGCATTCATAATCTGATTCGACAACACGATCTGCCACGCCTGATGCTTAAGGCTTTCGACGTTTTACCTGAATCAAAAATGACGCCGCATCAGGCCTTCCAGCGCCAGGTGCAGGGGCAAGTCGAAACCGTCGATATCCGTGAGTTAGTGGGCCGGGTCTCTGCCAACATGATTCTGCCTTATCCACCGGGCGTGCCGTTGGTGATGCCGGGCGAGATGATCACGGAGGAGAGTCGCGCGGTGCTCGATTTTCTGCTGATGCTCTGCACGATTGGACGGCACTATCCTGGATTTGAAACCGATATCCATGGTGCAACACTCACCGACGATGGGCGCTATCTGGTGCGCGTGCTCCGTGAGGAAAACAGCCGTTAACTTCGGACAATTGCCTCTTTTCAGCGCGCTACCGAGCACGTAGGCTTAGCGGCTGATTCTTTAGGAGCCGCTATGCTGCAGATAAAACAGATCCACCACATTGCCATTATTGCCACCGATTATCAGCGCAGTAAGGCGTTTTACTGTGACGTGTTAGGTTTTGATTTGCTGGGTGAGTATTACCGCGCCGAGCGTGATTCGTGGAAAGGGGATCTGGGACTGAACGGGGTTTATACCATCGAACTGTTCTCGTTCCCCTCGCCGCCGCCACGCGTCAGTGGGCCGGAAGCCTGCGGTCTGCGTCATCTGGCGTTTTGTGTTGATGATGTTGAACAGTCGATTGCCGCGTTGGCTGCGAAAGGCGTGGTGTGCGAACCCATCCGCATTGATGCCCTGACTGGCAAAGCGTGCACTTTCTTTCCGGATCCAGACGGTTTGCCGCTGGAGCTGTATCAAGCGTAAACTAGCCACCGCTGCGGGCCGCAATCAGGCGGTTCGCGTTGACGGATTACGCTATGTCCTTTTCCCATCTTGCTTCGTTACTGAAACCCGACGCCCGCTGTGTGCTGGCGTTCAGTGGCGGGTTGGATTCCACCGTACTGCTGCATCAGCTGGTGAGCTGGCAACGCCTGATGCCACAGCTGCAGGTGCGCGCGTTGCACGTCCATCATGGATTAAGCCCAAATGCGGAGCGCTGGGCGTCACATTGCCTGCAAATCTGTCAGCAGTGGCAGATTCCCTGCGAAGTGTTGCGCGTTCAGGTGGATGGTCGTGTAAAGGGCATTGAGGCGGCGGCCCGTGAAGCACGCTATCAGGCGTTATTGCAACAGCTGCAACCCGGTGAGCACTTACTTACGGCTCAGCACCTTGACGATCAGTGTGAAACGCTGTTGTTGGCGTTAAAAAGGGGCAGTGGTCCAGCAGGATTGGCGGCGATGCCCATCCAGCGTCAGGTGGGAAAACATTCGCACCTGCGCCCATTGCTGGATATCAGTCGTCAGCAACTCGAAACCTATGCGACGGAGCACCGCTTACGCTGGATCGAGGATGAAAGTAACGCCGACAGCCGCTATGACCGTAATTTTCTTCGTCAGGACATTCTGCCGTTGCTGCAGACGCGCTGGCCACATTTTAGCGCCGCCAGCGCCCGCAGTGCCGCGTTGTGTGGTGAGCAGGAACAATTGCTGGATGAACTGCTGGCAGAACAGTTGGCCCAGCTCACTGATGAACAGGGCGCACTGCATTTTCCGCCATTGCTGACGATGAGCGAAGCGCGGCGCCATGCGCTTTTGCGTCGCTGGATTGCACAGCAGGGCGGCGCGATGCCTTCACGTGATGCCTTAAAACGTATCACCGATGAAGTGATGTGTAGCCGTGAAGATGCCAATCCCAGCCTGAGTTTTGCTGCCTTTACACTCCGCCGGTATCGACAGCGGCTGTATTGGCTTAACGCGCATGCATCGCTGAGTCAGCACTCGCTAACCTGGCATGATCGTGAACAACTGCTGCGGCTGCCCGAGAATTTAGGCGTATTACAGGCAAACTCGGCGATCGCCACCTTGCGTCATCCCACCGAGGACGAATCGATCAACGTTCGTTTTCAGGCCAGCGGCTATTATCATCTGCTGGGCCGCGCCGGAGGCCGCGAGATAAAAAAATTGTGGCAGGAATTAGGTGTGCCACCCTGGCAGCGGGAGCGTATCCCCTTGATTTACTACAACCAGACGCTGATCTGTGCACCGGGAATCTTTGTCACCCACGAAGGTGCGGCCAGTCATGAGCAAGGGTGGCAAGCGATCTGGTTACAACAACAATAAGATGGAGAGCAATGATGAAACACTGGATGGCGGCAGCATTGCTGGCCGCAGCGTTGCCGGCTTTTGCCGACGGCGATGTGAATGCAGGCGCGCAAAAAGCAGCAACCTGCCTGGCGTGTCATGGTGCGGAAGGGAAAAGTGCTGTGCCGCTTTATCCCAATCTTGCCGGGCAACATGCGCCTTACCTGCTGCACTCCTTGCAGGCATATAAAAAAGGGGAGCGTAGCGGTGGTCAGGCAGAAGTGATGAAAGCGTTTGTGGCAGGATTGAGCGATCAGGATATGGAAGATTTATCGGCGTATTACAGTTCGCTGAAGCCGTAAGCGAGGGGGGCGGGATAGCATTCCCGCCCGAATGTGGTAGTTATTCGTCTTCGCTAACGATGACGGTGCCCAGCTCGGGATGACTGAAGCTGGCGATATGGTCAAGACGCAGTTCGCGGGTTTCACCGGAGAGATCGACCGTCAGGTACTCCACGTTTTTACGTGAGACCATGTCAACGGCTTTCGCCTTAAGCTGATCGCCGTTTTTTAACTCCAAAGACAGCGTCCAGTGTTTGGTGCAGGCGAGCTCGAGGCTATCGTAGTCATCGCAGTTGATGGGTTTGTAGGCTTCATTCGTCAACATAGTCGCTCACCAATAAGTTAGCAGCAGCATAAGCTGCTTGTTCCCTGACAGAAGAGTTTAGCGCAGAATTAGCGGCAATATCGTTGAGTGCGTTTAGCGCGCAACCTATCGCGTCTGGCACATACCCCAGGTCGCCACTGCCGATTTCGGCATACTTCTGGCGAACTAACTCACAATACTTTTGCACATACACCTCCTCAGCAGAGCTTAAATACTCTGGTTGATAAGCGACTATATCACAGGATTTTCATGGAAATCAGCCAGGGGAAGCCGCGATCTGTACAAAGAAAAGTGTAAAAGTGACACACAGCGCTGGCCTTAAGCAGGAAGGCGGCGCACAAAAGGTTAAGTTGATGAACAGGTTATTCCGCGACACAACATCGTTCTTAAAGGCAGGTGACAGATGATCGTGCTGTCGCGTTCAGTTTCACTTGCAGACAACGAGGTCGAGCTCAGTGCCATTCGTGCACAAGGTGCGGGCGGGCAGCATGTGAATAAAACGTCTACTGCTATCCATCTGCGTTTTGATATCCATGCCTCTTCGCTGCCACCGTTCTACAAGGAACGCCTATTGGCTGCGAGCCACCATTTGATTACGACAGAAGGCGTGGTGATCATCAAATCTCAGGAGTATCGCAGCCAGGAAATGAATCGCGAGGCGGCCCTGCAGCGGCTGATCAATCTGATTCGTGAGTTAACCACGATGGAAAAAACCCGGCGGGCGACACGACCCACGCGTGCATCTAAAGAGCGGCGGCTCGAGGGGAAATCACGGCGCAGTAATGTGAAAGCGATGCGGGGAAAAGTGCAATGAAAAACGCCTCCAGCTGGAGGCGTTTTAGTCTTACTTGTTCAGCGCTTTTGCCAGGAACTCGACAATATCGTGTTGTTTGATCATTTGCTTCTCGCTGGATGAACGCGACTTGTACTCGATCTCTTCGTTATCGAGGTTACGGTCACCGATGACGATAGTATGTGGCACGCCAATCAGTTCCATATCAGCGAACATCACGCCTGGGCGCTCTTTGCGGTCATCCAGAATCACATCAATGCCTTTGGCACGCAGCTGGCTGTAAAGCTCTTCAGCCAACTCTTTCACACGGAACGATTTCTGCATGTTCATTGGCAAAATCGCCACTTCGAACGGTGCCAGCGCGGCTGGCCAGATGATACCGCGTTCGTCATGGTTCTGCTCAATGGCCGCGGCGACAACACGGGTGATACCAATGCCGTAGCAACCCATGGTCATGATCTGGTTGCGGCCCTCTTCACCCTGTACTGCCGCTTTCATTGCGTCAGAGTACTTGGTACCCAGCTGGAAGATGTGACCGACTTCGATACCACGTTTGATTTGCAGCGTGCCTTTGCCATCCGGGCTTGGATCGCCTTCAACCACGTTACGGATATCTTCTACGCGCGCTTCTGGCAGATCGCGCAGCCAATTGATGCCGGCAAAGTGCTGACCATCAATGTTGGCGCCTGCAGAGAAATCGCTCATCTTGGCAACGGTGCGGTCAGCAATCACAGGCATGCTTAGACCAACCGGGCCGATAGAACCAAAACCTGCGCCAACGGCGGCGCGAATCGCTTCTTCACTGCCCATCTCCAGCGGAGAGGCAACGATATCCAGATGCTCGGCTTTGATTTCGTTGAGTTCATGATCGCCGCGAACCAACAAGGCAACCAGCGCATGGCCGCTCTCTTCCGCACCTTTCACAATCAGCGTTTTCACGGTTTTTTCTACCGGGATCTGATGTTGCTCGACCAGCTCAGCAATGGTTTTGGCATTTGGCGTCGCGAACTGCGTCATCGCCTGAGTCGCAGCCGGACGTTCGCCCGCTGGCGCCAGTGCTTCGGCTTTTTCGATGTTAGCGGCGTAATCGGATTCGCTGGAGAAGATCACATCATCTTCACCGCTCTGCGCCAGCACCTGGAATTCGTGAGAGCCGCTACCGCCAATCGAACCGGTATCCGCTTGCACCGCACGGAAATCCAGCCCCATACGGCTGAAGCTCTGGCTGTAAGCGCGATACATCGCATCATAGGTTTCCTGTAAGGATTCCTGTGAGGTGTGGAAGGAGTATGCATCTTTCATGATGAACTCACGTGAGCGCATCACACCAAAACGAGGGCGCACTTCGTCACGGAATTTGGTCTGGATTTGATACAGATTCAGCGGCAGTTGCTTGTACGAGCTCAGCTCGTTGCGGATCAAATCGGTGACCACTTCTTCGTGAGTTGGACCCAACACGAACGGACGCTCGTGGCGATCTTTAATGCGCAGCAGTTCTGGGCCGTACTGCTCCCAACGGCCGCTCTCTTCCCATAAATCGGCAGGCTGAACCACCGGCATGGAGATCTCAATCGCACCCGCGTTGTTCATCTCTTCGCGTACGATGTTTTCAACTTTTCGCAGCACGCGAACACCGGTCGGCAGCCAGGTATAAAGACCAGAAGCCAGTTTACGGATCATACCGGCGCGCAGCATCAGCTGGTGGCTGATCACTTCCGCATCGGATGGCGTCTCTTTCAGAGTAGAGAGCAGATATTGAGTAGTACGCATTGATTTCGATTCCAGTTGTACGGAAGGACACGGACAAAAAATTTTCTGGCGGCTAGTGTACCAGCGAGATCATTCACTCAAAAGCTTGTTTTAGCGTGGATCGAGAGCGATCACTTCTGTGCCGATCTCATCGATACGCCAGCGCACGTTAAAGTCGAGTAGCCAGGCAGCATACTCACGATCTTCCGCTTCACCTTTACGGTAAGCGGGGCGGGGATCCTGCGCTAAAACGTCAGCGATAAAACGTGCCAGATGGGGATAGTTGTTCTGCTGCTGGATTTGGTTTTGCGCCAGAGCGGAGAAACGCACGGGCATGGTGGCATCCGGTGCGCTCTGCGCGAAGCCGGCGCGGGCATCGGGCAGGGCTTCAGCAAACGGCAGGTAGGGTTTGATATCGACTACCGGTGTGCCATCGACTAAATCCAGACTACCGAGTTGCAGAATCACCTGCTGCTTTTCACATCGAATGCCTTTCAATTCGACCAGCGACATGCCGATGGGGTTAGGGCGAAAGGTGGATCGGGTGGCGAAGACTCCCATGCGTGCGTTGCCGCCTAAGCGAGGAGGGCGCACGGTTGGGCGCCAACCGCCTTCCATGGTCTGATGGAAAACAAACAGCACCCAAAGATGGCTGAAGGCTTCAAGCCCGCGCACCGCTTCTGGCTGATTATAAGGCGGCAGGAGATGCAACTCGCCGCCGCCATCCTGAACTAGCCCAGGCTGGCGCGGTACGGCAAATTTTTCTTTCCACGGCGAACGAATGACGCCGATTTGCGCAAAGGCAAAATCACTCATTGATTGGAAACTTTCAGTGCTGAGCCCTGGCAAATCGCCTGACGATAACAGCCCGGCGTGCTGGTGACGATTTCGCATTTATGCAGCAATATCGCGTTCGCTTTCATCCCGGCTGCTTTAATCTGCAGGCGCTTACGCGCGGTATTGATATTCGGTGGCGAATCCTGGCTGCTGCTTTGGCAATCATCGGCAGAGACTTCGCCCAGATCGCGGAACGGATTACTGACCAGATCGGTGGCATCGGTATAAATTTTTACCGGTGCAGGACGTGGAGCAGGCTTACGTTCTGGTTCGCTGGATGATGGTTGCGGGCGGGCGGGAGCACTGCTTATTGGGTGATATTCACGGACACACCCGGTTAGCATCAATGCTAACAAGCAGAGCGGTAAAAAACGCATGGCAACATCCTCAGTAGTAAAAAGTGGCGTTATTGAAACAAGGACGGGATTAAATAACAAGTCAGCAAAAAGAAAGGGCGGCCGAAGCCGCCCTGGATGGCATCAAAGGCGAAAATTACCAGCCTTTAACTGCACCACCGTTGAAGATTTTGTTCGCGGCTTCAGAAACTTCATCAGACTGATATGCCTGAACAAATTTCTTCACGTTTTCCGCATCTTTATTATCTTCACGGCTAACGATCAGGTTCACGTAAGGAGAATCTTTATCTTCGACAAAGATGCCATCTTTCGCAGGTGTCAGGCCAATCTGGCTGGCGTAAGTGGTGTTAATCACCGCCAGCGCAATCTGCTGATCGTCCAGTGAACGTGGAAGCTGTGGCGCTTCCAGCTCAACAATCTTCAGGTTTTTAGGGTTCTCAACAATATCCAGAGAGGTTGGCAGCAGGCCCACGCCATCTTTCAGTTTGATCAGGCCGACTTTCTGCAGCAGCAGCAGTGAACGACCGAGGTTGGTTGGATCGTTAGGGATCGCAACCTGTGCACCGTTTTGCAGTTCATCCAGTGATTTGATTTTCTTTGAATAGCCAGCAATCGGATAAACGAAGGTGTTACCCACTGGCACAAGCTTATAGCCACGGTCTTTGATCTGCTGATCCAGATAAGGCTTATGCTGGAAGGCGTTAACATCGATATCGCCTTTGCTTAATGCTTCGTTCGGCAGCACGTAATCGTTAAAGGTCACCAGCTCAACATCCAGACCGTATTTCTCTTTAGCGACCTTCACTGCGGTTTCAGCAACCTGCTGCTCAGCACCGACAATCACACCCACTTTGATGTGGTTTGGGTCTTTAGCTTTCTGATCGCATCCTGCCAGCGCAATTGCGCCAATCAGAGCACCCACAGCGGCAATCTTCTTAAATGTGAAAGACATATCCCTTCCTTAATAGAGGACTATTGATGTTGTTTACTTATTTATGTGACACAGCACGGACAATGCGGTCGCCACAGAATTGAATGAGATACACCAGAACAACCAGCAAAATCAGCACAGTATTCATCACAGTGGCGTTATAACCAATGTAACCATACTGATAGCCAATCTGACCCAAGCCACCTGCGCCGACCGCGCCACCCATGGCGGAATAGCCGACCAGCGTAATCAGAGTAATTGTAGCGGCATTCACCAGACCAGGCAGGGCTTCTGGCAGCAGCACTTTACGTACGATCTGCAGGGGAGTCGCGCCCATCGCGCGTGAGGCTTCGATTAAACCGGTTGGCAACTCTAACAGCGCATTCTCGACCATGCGCGCAATGAAAGGTGCGGCGCCGACTGTCAGTGGCACGATTGCAGCCTGCAAACCAATGGAGGTGCCGACAATCATGCGCGTGAAAGGAATCATCCACACCAGTAATATAATGAAGGGGATTGAACGGAAGATATTCACCACCGCTGAGAGCACGCGATAGAGTGTGCCATTGGCCAGAATTTGCCCTGGGCGAGTGACATACAGCAGCACGCCGACGGGCAGGCCGAGTACAAAACCAAAGAAACCAGAGACGAAGGTCATCATCAGCGTTTCCCAGACGCCACGCGTCAGTAACCACAGCATCGCTTCAGACATAACCCAGTACCTCTACTTTCACATGATTTTCTTTCAGCCAGGCAATCGCTGCCTGTGTGTCTGTTTCACTGCCATCCATCTCGGCCAGCATGATGCCGAACTTCACGCCGCCGGCATAATCCATCTGGGCACTGATGATGTTGTTATTCACATTGAAGCGACGAGCAGCTTCTGACAGCAGCGGCGCATCTACTGATTTGCCGGTGAACTCCAGACGCAACAGCGGGACGCTTTCAGCTGTGGCTTGCGGTGTCATACGTTGCTGGTAATCGTCTGGGATATCCAGATGCAGCGTCGATTGAATGAATTGCTGAGCCAGTGGCGTTTTAGGATGTGAGAACACTTCACTGACGCTGTCTTTCTCAATCAGTTCGCCATTACTGATAACAGCAACCTGATCGCAGATGCGTTTCACCACATCCATCTCATGAGTGATCAGCAGAATAGTGATCCCCAGACGGCGGTTGATGTCTTTCAGTAACTCTAAGATGGAACGCGTGGTTGCTGGGTCGAGGGCGCTGGTGGCTTCGTCGCACAGCAAAACTTTTGGATTCGTGGCCAGCGCACGCGCAATCGCCACACGCTGTTTTTGTCCACCCGAAAGATTCGCAGGCCAGCTGTCGTGCTTGTCCGCCAGTCCAACTAACTCCAGCAGTTCAGTTACGCGGTTTTTAATCTGCTCACGTGACAGGTCGCCCAATTCAAGCGGCAGCGCAACGTTACCGGCTACGGTACGTGAGTTCATTAGATTGAAGTGCTGGAAAATCATGCCAATCTGACGGCGTGTCAGCGTCAGTTTTGAGGAGGAGAGGGCAGTCAAATCCTGACCATCAACCAGAACGCGTCCTGATGTTGGACGCTCAAGCAAGTTAACGCAGCGGATCAGCGTACTTTTACCGGCACCGGAAGAACCGATGACGCCATAAATCTGTCCAGCAGGCACATGCAGGCTGACGTTGGAAAGCGCCTGAATGGTGCGTGAACCTTGCTGGAACACTTTGGTAATGTTTTCGAGTTTAATCATTAGTTTAATAGTTATCGTGTTGCGTTGTCCGTGGTGTATCGGGTTTCACGCGATTGCGCTGCGTGAAATTTGGATGGATGTTAAGGCATCCAGACGGCTAAATCAATCGAAGTCATTCAATCTGACATTCTCTCTATATATGCAATCATGCGATACTGTGCGGCATTATTTGCAGCAGGAGTTTCTACGTGTCGAATAAAGTCCCCGCTATTTTCCTGGATCGTGATGGCACCCTGAATGTCGATCATGGTTATGTTCACGAAATCGATAATTTTGAATTCATCGATGGCACCATTGAAGCGTTACAGGTGCTAAAGAAGATGGGCTTCGCGCTGGTACTGGTGACCAACCAGTCCGGTATTGCGCGCGGCATGTTTACCGAAGACCAGTTTATGCAGCTCACCGAATGGATGGATTGGTCGCTGGCGGATCGTGATGTCGATCTTGATGGCATCTATTTCTGTCCTCATCTGCCAGATGCAACTGTAGAAGAGTATCGCCAGGTATGTGATTGCCGTAAGCCGCAGCCGGGTATGCTGCTCTCTGCGCAGAAGCATCTGAACATCGATATGACTGCTTCTTATATGGTAGGTGACAAAATAGAAGATATGCAGGCAGCTGCAGCAGCAGGTGTGGGCACGAAAGTGCTGGTGCGTACTGGTAAGCCGGTCACCGCTGAAGGCGAAAATGCAGCAGATTGGGTGCTTAACAGCCTGTCAGAGCTGCCTGGACGCATTAAAAAGGGCTGATTTAGGCGGTTTTGTGCAATTTTCAAGCGAACGAATAAAAACTTGAAAATTGCCCTTGCGCTTCCTCAGAACCTGCCTATAATG
The DNA here is from genome assembly GCF_900215395.1 of Pantoea sp. GL120224-02. Classification (NCBI taxonomy): domain Bacteria; kingdom Pseudomonadati; phylum Pseudomonadota; class Gammaproteobacteria; order Enterobacterales; family Erwiniaceae; genus Pantoea; species Pantoea sp. GL120224-02. Next base: position 409,941 of record NZ_OBEC01000005.1, read on the forward strand.
CGCCACCACTGAGACGGCAAAGCGGCAACGCAGACGGCTCAGCAGGGAGTGAAGAAATTCATCCCGCCGGAGAAAAACGCTGAAAAAAGTGTTTGACTCTGAAGGAGGAAAGCGTAATATACGCCACCTCGCAACAGCAGCTTAAGGCGCTGATTGCACCGCTCTTTAACAATTTATCAGACAATCTGTGTGGGCACTCGCAGGATTGATATCAGCGTCTCCGGACGTAAAAAATATCAAGTCTCACGAGTGAACACATAATGAAATTCATTATGACGTTTTACAGATGAGCATCGCTGAACTTGTTTC
>NZ_OBEC01000004.1:0-20370 GCF_900215395.1 Pantoea sp. GL120224-02
CGTTCGACTTGCATGTGTTAGGCCTGCCGCCAGCGTTCAATCTGAGCCATGATCAAACTCTTCAATTTAAAGTTTGATTTGCTGAAACAAGTTCAGCGATGCTCATCTGTAAAACGTCATAATGAATTTCATTATGTGTTCACTCGTGAGACTTGATATTTTTTACGTCCGGAGACGTTGATATCAATCCTGCGAGTGCCCACACAGATTGTCTGATAAATTGTTAAAGAGCGGTGCAATCAGCGCCTTAAGCTGCTGTTGCGAGGTGGCGTATATTACGCTTTCCTCCTTCAGAGTCAAACACTTTTTTCAGCGCTTTTCTCCGGCGGGATAAATTTCTTCACTCCCTGCTGAGCCGTCTGCGTTGCCGCTTTGCCGTCTCAGTGGTGGCGCAGTATAGGGATTTCTGATGGACTGACAAGCGTTAATTTAAAGTTTTTGCACGACCGCTCACTTTTCGGCCAATGCGCTGAAATTAGCAACGAATTGGCATCAATCGGGCAAAAAAACGGGCCCGAAGGCCCGTTTACGTCAAATCTCATCACTGATGTGCGACGATGACATCATCTTTAACATCCATTTCAATGGTTTTACCCGGAACAAAAGCACCAGAAAGAATCTTCTGCGCCAGTGGGTTTTCAATTTGCTGCTGAATAGCGCGTTTCAATGGACGTGCACCGTATACCGGATCATATCCATGTTCACCCAACAGCTTCAGCGCTGCATCCGTGATATGCAATTGGTAGCCACGTTCATCCAGACGTTTGTACAACCGCTGCAGCTGAATCTGCGCGATAGAAGCAATATGCTGCTCGCCAAGCGGATGGAACACCACCACCTCATCAATACGGTTAATGAACTCTGGGCGGAAATGCGAACCTACCACCGTCATCACCATATCTTTCATTTCCGGATAGTCCAACGCACCGAAACGTTCCTGGATCAGGTCAGACCCAAGGTTAGAGGTCATAATGACCACGGTATTACGGAAATCGACCGTACGTCCCTGCCCATCGGTCAAGCGCCCATCATCCAGTACCTGCAACAAGATGTTGAAGACATCCGGATGAGCCTTTTCGACTTCATCCAGCAGAATCACGGAATAAGGGCGACGACGTACTGCTTCTGTCAAATAACCGCCCTCTTCATAACCCACGTAGCCCGGAGGTGCACCGACTAAACGCGATACCGAGTGTTTTTCCATAAACTCTGACATATCAATACGCACTATGGCGTCATCGCTGTCGAACAAGAAGTTAGCCAGCGCTTTACTCAACTCGGTTTTACCCACACCGGTTGGCCCAAGAAACAGGAACGAGCCAATTGGACGATTAGGATCGGACAGACCCGCACGACTACGGCGAATCGCATTCGATACCGCATCAACCGCCTCGTTCTGACCAATCACACGCGCATGCAGCTCTTGCTCCATCCGCAACAGTTTCTCGCGCTCACCTTCCATCATTCGTGCTACTGGAATGCCGGTCCAGCGTGCCAGCACATCAGCAATTTCCACATCTGTTACGCGGTTACGTAACAATTTCATGGTTTTGCCTTCTGACTGCGTGGCAATAGTGAGCTGCTTTTCCAGCTCCGGAATTTTGCCGTATTGCAGTTCAGACATTTGGCCCAGATCACCAGTGCGTCGCGCCTGTTCCATCGCCAGGCGAGCTTGCTCCAGTTCCGCCTTAATGTTTTGCGTCCCCGTCAGAGAGGCTTTTTCCGCTTTCCACTCTTCTTCCAGCTCAGCGTATTCACGCTCTTTCTGATCGAGTTCCGTTTCCAGCATCTCCAGACGTTTGATACTGGCATCGTCCGACTCTTTCTTCAGTGCCTGTTGTTCCAGCTTTAACTGGATGATGCGGCGTTCCAGACGATCAAGCGACTCCGGTTTCGAGTCCATCTGCAAACGAATGCTCGATGCTGCCTCGTCAATCAGGTCAATTGCCTTATCTGGCAACTGGCGATCGGAGATATAGCGGTGCGACAACGTGGCCGCTGCCACAATCGCCGGGTCAGTAATCTGCACATGGTGGTGTAACTCATAGCGCTCTTTCAGGCCACGCAGAATAGCAATGGTGTCTTCCACGCTCGGTTCAGCCACAAAGACTTTCTGGAAACGACGCTCCAGCGCCGCATCTTTCTCAATGAACTGGCGATACTCATTCAGCGTGGTAGCACCCACGCAGTGCAACTCACCACGCGCTAATGCAGGTTTCAACATGTTACCGGCATCCATGGCGCCATCGGCTTTACCCGCGCCAACCATGGTATGCAACTCGTCGATAAACAGAATGACGTTGCCTTCCTGTTTTGCCAGATCGCTCAGCACACCTTTCAGGCGCTCTTCGAACTCACCACGATATTTAGCACCCGCCACCAGCGAACCCATGTCCAGGGCCAACACGCGGCGACCTTTCAATCCTTCTGGCACTTCACCATTGATAATGCGCTGCGCTAACCCTTCGGCAATCGCAGTTTTACCTACGCCGGGTTCCCCAATTAATACCGGGTTGTTTTTGGTACGGCGCTGCAATACCTGAATGGTACGACGAATCTCTTCATCACGACCAATCACCGGATCTAACTTGCCAAGCTCGGCGCGCTCGGTCAGATCGATGGTGTATTTTTTTAAAGCCTGGCGCTGATCTTCAGCCCCTTGATCGTTCACGTTCTCTCCTCCCCGCAATTGCTCGATGGCCTTAGTGAGTTTTTCGGTGGTTGCACCAGCGGACTTCAATAGGTCCGCCAGCGAACCACGAGAGTCGAGGGCCGCCAGAACAAATAATTCAGATGATATAAAGTTGTCGCCGCGCTTTTGCGCGAGTTTGTCGCACAGGTTCAGGACCCGAATGAGATCGGCTGAAGGCTGTACATCGCCATCCGTACCTTCTACCTGCGGCAGTCGGTTGATAGCTTGTTCGATGCTGGTACGCAGACCAGCCACATCGGCACCTGCTGCGCTAAGCAACGGACGCACCGATCCGCCTTCCTGATTGAGCAAAGCGCTCATCAAGTGAAGGGGGTCGATAAATTGATTGTCGTGTCCCAGAGCAAGGGACTGAGCATCGGCAAGGGCCAACTGGAATTTATTAGTAAGACGATCCAGACGCATGATTCCTCCAATACAGGTCAAAATGCTACTGGAGATTAAATGAGGTCATCCCTCAAATATTTCAAGGTTAATGACCTGTGTTGCGAACAAAAAATACGCTACTGGATCGTCTTGCGGCGTAAGATTATCTCAGCCAAATCAAAGTTGCCATACGCCCGGTGATTCCATCTCGTCGGTAGGAGAAAAAATCATTGGCTTCGGTGAAAGTGCAACGCTGTGAACCACTGATAGAATGCACTCCAGCGGCCTGAAGTCGCTGACGCGCTAGCTGCCAGATATTCGCAAAAAATTTGTCACCAACCGGGCGAAAAGCCGCATCGGCTTGTACATCGTGCGCCAAAAAGGCTTCACGCACCTCAGCACCGACTTCAAATGCCTGCGGGCCGATAGCGGGTCCAAGCCAGGCGTGGATCTCACGGGCTGGTGAGCGAAACTGTTGCAGCGTCTGTTCCAGCACGCCGTTACACAGACCACGCCAGCCAGCGTGAGCAGCGGCCACTTCACTGCCATCATCACTGCAAAACAACACCGGCAAGCAATCCGCCGTCATGATGGCGCAGACTACACCGGATTCGCGGGTGATGGCCGCATCTGCATTGGGTAATAACTCGTCCGCAGGCAAACGCACAACGTCCTGCCCATGCACCTGATTAAGCCACTGCGGCATGGCGGGCAGCAGTTTATCTTTCAAATGCTGACGATTTTGCAAGACATGCGTTTCAGCATCGCCAACGTGCGCCCCAAGATTCAGCGAATCCCAGGGGGCAGTGCTAACACCGCCATGTCGCAAGGTGGAACATGCCTGAACGCGCTGCGGTGCAGGCCAGTCAGGAATGATCCACTCACTCATAGCCAATCCATTTGATCGCGGAACTCATGGGTATCGGCTTTCAGCGCGTCAATCAGATCGACCATGTCTTGCGGCAACGGCGCATGCCATTCCATCTCAATGCCGGTGATGGGATGGTAGAGACGCAGCATGGTGGCATGCAGCGCCTGACGGTCAAAACCGCGCAGCGCGGCGATGAACGCATCTGATGCACCTTTAGGCGGACGCGGACGACCGCCGTACAGCGGATCACCCACTAATGGATGGTTGATATGCGCCATGTGCACACGAATCTGGTGAGTACGACCCGTTTCCAGACGCAGACGCAGACGCGTATGAGCACGGAAATGCTCCATGATGCGATAATGCGTGGTCGCGGGTTTACCCATAGGGTGTACCGCCATGTGGGTGCGTTTGGTGGAGTGGCGCGCCATCGGCTCATTAACCGTGCCGCCTGCCGTCATGGTGCCAATCGCAACCGCTTCATATTCACGGGTAATCTCGCGCAGCTGCAGCGTTTCCACCAGATGCGTCTGAGCGGGAACGGTCTTCGCCACCACCATCAAACCGGTTGTGTCTTTATCAAGACGATGGACGATCCCAGCACGCGGGACGTCGGCAATTGGTGGGTAATGATAAAGCAGCGCATTCAGGACCGTACCATCCGGATTACCTGCCCCAGGATGCACCACCAGGCCACGCGGTTTGTTGATGACCAGAATATCATCGTCTTCATAAACGATGTTCAGGGGAATGTTTTGCGCTTCCCAGCGCTGCGCTTCTTCGATTTCAGCATCGATAGACACCTGCTCACCGCCGAAAACTTTCTCTTTCGGTTTATCGATGATGGTGCCGTTGACGCTGACGCGACGCTCAAGGATCCATTCTTTTATGCGGGAACGTGAATAATCAGGGAACAATTCCGCCAAAGTCTGATCTAAGCGTTGTCCAAGCTGTGCTTCGGACACCGTTGCGGTGAGTTGAACTTGTTGTGCCATATACAGCTTCTTCGTTAACGTTGGGTTTTCACGGCGATGCCGTTTAATATAATGTGCTATCGTACCAGGTCATAACCGGGAGCTATACGGACAGCTTCCGCTACAACACTTTGAGGATAATCATTTCGTCATGACGCGTATGAAACATCTGGTGGCTGCTGCCACATTGAGCCTGAGCCTGGCTCTGGTGGGTTGTTCCGGCTCATCGGATCCCGTTCCGGACAGCCCGCCATCTGAAATTTACGCTACAGCCCAGCAAAAGCTGCAGGACGGTAACTTTAAAGCGGCGATTAAGCAACTGGAAGCACTGGATAACCGCTACCCGTTTGGCCCTTATTCGCAGCAAGTACAGCTGGATTTAATCTACGCGTATTACAAAAATGCCGATCTGCCACTGGCGCAAGCCGCTATCGCTCGCTTTATGCGCCTGAATCCGACTCATCCAAACATCGATTACGTCATCTACATGAAAGGCCTGACGGATATGGCGTTGGATGACTCTGCACTGCAGGGCTTCTTCGGTATCGATCGTTCAGATCGTGATCCGACGCACGCTCGTGATGCTTTCCGTGACTTCTCACAGTTGCTGCGCAGCTATCCGAACAGCCAGTATGCTGAGGATGCGCAGAAACGTTTAGCCTACCTGAAAGAGCGTCTGGCGAAGTATGAACTCTCGGTGGCGCAATTCTATACCAAGCGCGGGGCCTATGTCGCCGTTGTTAACCGTGTTGAAGGGATGATGAAAGATTTCCCGGATACCGAAGCGACGCACAAAGCGCTGCCGCTGATGGAAAATGCCTACCGCCAGTTGCAGTTAACCGCAGAAGCGGACAAGGTAGCGAAGATCATCGCGACAAATAATCAGTCCTGATTTTACTACCAATAAAAAAGCAGCCTTAATGGCTGCTTTTTTTGCCGAAAATTCAGCCAGATTGCTGATTATCCGCTGCGGTTAACTCATCAATCTTGCTCTTTTCATCCCTGCCCTTCAAGCATTTTCCGCGATTTTATGAGCCTTTCTCACAATTCACTGGCATTGACAAAAAGTGACATTTCAATGTGATATAGATCACACTTTTTCCTGATTTACGCGGTATGCTGGTCCTACCCAGACGGAAATGACAGAGAGGTTTAACTATGATTCTGAACATTACCAGCAAACAAATGGATATCACTGCGGCTATCCGCAACCATGTCGAAGACCGTCTCGCCAAGCTGGAAAAGTGGCAAACTCACCTGATAAATCCGCACATCGTGTTATCGAAAGAGCCGAAAGAATTCGTGGCTGATGCCACCATTAACACACCGAACGGCACGCTGGTTGCCAGCGCGAAACACGAAGATATGTACACGGCTATCAACGATCTGATTGCCAAGCTGGAGCGACAACTGAATAAGGCGCAGCACAAACCTGAAGCGCGCCGCGCAACCAGCAGTATGAAAGATTTCACCCCTGCGGGATAAATAGACCTTTTCCAGTAACGCGCCTGCGGGCGCGTTTTTTATTGACAGCTTTAAATCACTGCGGTTACTCTCAATCCACTTTATTGCTGGAATCACACATGAAACATCTACCGTTCTTCTTCGCATTCTTTTTTACCTTCCCCTGATTGGGAGGTGATTCGTCGTGTGAAAATGAATGCGAAGACGAACAACAAAGCCTCCCAAACGGGAGGCTTTTTTATTGGACATTTTACAGGTGAGCCCTATGAATCCCGAAAATCCGCTGCTGGCATTACGCGATAAGATCAGCGCCGTTGATGAAAAGCTGTTAACGCTGTTATCTGAACGCCGTTCGCTGGCGGTTGAGGTGGCGCAAGCAAAGCTCGCGACCCATCGCCCGATTCGCGATGTTGAGCGTGAACGCGCACTGCTGGAAAACCTGATCTCACTCGGCAAAAAGCACCAGCTTGATGCGCACTACATTACTCGTCTGTTCCAACTGGTGATTGAAGATTCGGTACTGACTCAGCAAGCGCTGCTGCAGAAAAACTTAAACCATCCGCACGCACACGCGCCGCGCATCGCATTTCTGGGTCCTAAGGGTTCGTACTCTCACCTCGCGGCGCGTAAATACGCCACACGTCATTTTGATTCCATGGTTGAGATGGGCTGCCTAAAATTCCATGACATCATTCATCAGGTGGAGAGTGGCCAGGCCGATTACGCCGTGATGCCAATCGAAAATACCAGCTCAGGCTCGATTAACGACGTCTATGACCTGCTGCAGCAAACCACGCTCTCCATCGTTGGCGAGCTGACCATCCCAATCGAACACTGTGTGCTGGTCAACGGCAATACCGACTTAAAGCAAATTGAAACGGTTTATAGCCATCCTCAGCCATTCCAGCAGTGCAGCCAGTTCATCAATCGTTTCCCACAATGGAAAATCGAATATACCGAGAGCACCGCAGCGGCAATGGAAAAGGTCGCGGCGATGAATTCGCCAAAAGTGGCGGCTCTGGGCAGTGAAGCGGGCGGTGAGCTGTATGGTCTGCAGGTGTTAGAACGGAATTTAGCTAACCAGCAACAAAACCATACCCGCTTCATAGTGCTGGCACGTAAGCCAATTGAAGTTTCTGGCCAGGTACCAGCCAAAACCACATTGATTATGGCTACCGGTCAGCAAGCTGGTGCACTGGTTGAGGCTCTGCTGGTGCTGCGTAATCACAATCTGATCATGAGCAAACTAGAAAACCGCCCAATTAACGGCAACCCATGGGAAGAGATGTTTTACATTGATGTGCAGGGCAATCTGCAATCGGAGAACATGCAGCTGGCGTTGAAAGAGCTGCGTGATTTGACGCGATCTTTGAAAGTACTCGGCTGCTATCCGGGTGAAAATGTTGTTCCGGTGGAACCGCGACTGTAAATGAAAAAGGCATCCTTGCGGATGCCTTCTCTTTTATTGCCGGCTATCGTTAGCCGAACGCAACATGCTTCGGCTCTCTACCAGGAAGCGTTGAGCGTAATCGCCAAACCAGTGCGCCACACCTTCAAAGCTCTTGATGAACGCCTGTTTATCGCCCTGCTCCAGCAATTTAATCGCATCACCAAAGCGCTGGTAATAACGCTTAATCAGCGCCAGATTACTCTCCGAAGACATGATGATGTCTGCGTAAAGCTGCGGGTCCTGAGCAAACAGTCGACCAACCATCGCCAGTTCCAGGCGATAAATCGGTGAGGACAGCGCCAACAGTTGATCAAGGTTGACGTTCTCTTCCGCTAAATGCAAACCATAGGCAAAAGTGGCAAAGTGACGCAGCGCCTGGATAAAGGCCATGTTCTGGTCATGCTCGACCGCGCTGATGCGATGTAAACGCGCGCCCCAAACCTGAATCTGCTCCAGGAACCACTGATAGGCTTCTGGCTGACGACCATCACACCACACCACCACCTGCTTCGCCAGGCTACCGCTATCCGGACCAAACATCGGATGCAAGCCCAGCACCGGGCCAGTATGCGCCGCCAGCATCGCCTGCAGTGGACGGTTCTTCACCGATGCCAAATCCACCAGGATGCAGTCTTCCGGCAGTGTTGGTAATTCGGCGATGATCTGCTCGGTCAGATGAATGGGCACACTAATGATGACCATGCCCGCATCTTTGAGCAGCTCTTCAGAACGATCCCAATCGCCCTTGTCCAGAATACGGACCTGGTAACCTGACAGATTGAGCATCTTTTCAAACAAGCGCCCCATCTGGCCACGCCCACCAACAATCACCACCGGGCGCAGCGTTGGGCAGAGCGTTTTGAAGCCTTTGTCGTTTTCATGCGCATAAGATTCACGCATCAGGCGACGTAAGACATCCTCAATCAGATCTGGCGAAACGCCGAGCGCCTCGGCTTCCTGACGGCGTGAAGCCAACATGCTGGCTTCACGTTCTGGCACATAAATCGGCAAACCATAACGGCTTTTGACCTCACCTACTTCAGCTACCAGCTCAAGGCGTTTGGCTAATAGCCCAAGCAGGGCTTTATCGACTTCATCAATTTGATCGCGTAGCGCGGTCAGTTCAGCCACCATGACTCTTTATTCCTCGTGTGACAGACGTGCCGACAGCACTCCCTGCAGATCCTGATGGATTTCACGCAGCAAGGTTTCCGTGGTTTCCCAGTTGATACAGGCATCCGTGACGGAAACACCGTATTTCATTTCGCTACGTGGCTGCTCAGAAGACTGATTGCCTTCGTGAATATTGCTTTCCAGCATCAGGCCAATAATGGAACGATTTCCATCTTTAATCTGCGCAATAGCCGACTCGGCTACGCCAGGCTGACGGCGATAGTCTTTATTAGAATTACCATGGCTGCAATCTATCATTAAGGCCGGACGCAGTCCCGCTTTCAGCATCTCTTTTTCACACTGCGCAACATCTTCAGGACCGTAGTTAGGCGCTTTACCACCACGCAGGATTACGTGGCCATCCGGGTTGCCCTGAGTCTGTAACAGGCAAACCTGCCCCGCCTGATTGATGCCGACAAAACGGTGTGGCATCGCTGCAGCGCGCATGGCGTTGATCGCCGTGCCCAGGCTGCCATCAGTGCCGTTTTTGAAGCCGACAGGCATTGATAAACCAGAAGCCATCTCGCGGTGTGTTTGTGACTCGGTAGTACGGGCACCAATCGCAGACCAGCTGAACAGATCGCCGAGGTATTGTGGACTATTAGGATCCAGCGCTTCAGTGGCCAGCGGCAGGCCCATTTCCACCAGGTTCACCAGCAGCTGACGCGCAATGTGCAGCCCGGCTTCCATATCAAATGAGTTGTTCATGTAAGGATCGTTGATCAGCCCCTTCCAGCCAACGGTGGTACGGGGTTTTTCAAAATAAACGCGCATAACGATATACAGCTGATCCTTCAACTGTGCAGAGAGAGTTTGCAGCTGACGAGCATATTCCAGTGCGGCTTCGGTATCGTGAATTGAACAAGGACCACAGACCACCAGCAGGCGCGGATCGCGGCCAGCAATAATATCGGCAATGGTCTGGCGAGAAGCAGCAATCTGCGCTTCCTGCGCCGCAGTGAGCGGGAACTTCGCTTTCAGCTCTTGCGGGGTGATTAAAATTTGTTCGTCGGCGATATGCACATTGTTCAGCGCGTCTTTCTGCATGATGGCGATCCTTTTTAACTCGTGTATGCGGTTTGGGATCCTCACTGAGGATGGCGCTTACTGTACCACAACATGTACATCTTGCAATCCGTGAATGTACACTTTTATTACCACCACCGATAACCATCACAAAAACAAAACTAAAAAAACATTAAATACATAGAATTAACGCAATTCAGGCAACCCAACACAAGGTGATTTGTGTAAATTTTATTTTACACTCTACTTTTATTTAAAAGTGCCAACACCCTCTTTTTCCATTAACATTTTGTTATTCATCGTTTTCCAGGATCTTAGGATGTCAACTTCTGTCATCACCTTACGCCCTTTCGTTCTACAGGATGCTGGCGCTTTTACTGCGGCGGTCAATCAGTCTCTCAACAGCCTGCTGCCATGGATGGTATGGGCGCATCACGATTATCGGGTAGAGGAAGCCACTAACTGGATTAATTTCACCCATATGCAGCGGAGTAACGGTGAAGCGGAAGAGTTCGCTATTGTCGATAGCAATGATCGGTTACTCGGCGGCGCAGGCATCAGATTCGCACAGCGGCCTGGGGAATTTAGTGCATTAGGCTATTGGGTTCGCAGCGATGCACAAAGGCAAGGTGTCGCAACACGTGCAGTGGCTCAATTGGTGGACTTTGGCTTCAAGCACGCGCAGATCCCCTTACTGGAGATTATCGCTGCTGAGGAGAATCATGCCAGCCGTGCCGTAGCATTGCGCAGTGGTTTTGAGTTTATCGATTGCCGCTATGGTTTAATCATTCTTGATAGCGGCCCAGTGAATAGCGCGATTTACCATCTCAAGCGACCATAAAAAAAGGGGCTGGCCCTTAGGCCAACCCCTTGTTTGCTATTAACTTTGGGATGTCGCTTACGCGCCCAGACGCTCTTTGATACGAGCTGACTTACCGGTGCGCTCACGCAGGTAGTACAGTTTGGCTTTACGTACAGCACCACGACGTTTGACAGCAATGCTGTCAATTACCGGAGAGTGAGTCTGGAAGACACGCTCAACGCCTTCGCCGTTTGAAATCTTACGAACAGTGAATGCAGAGTGCAGACCGCGGTTACGAATAGCGATAACCACGCCCTCGAATGCCTGCAGACGTTTCTTAGAACCTTCAACGACCCATACTTTCACTTCCACGGAATCACCCGGACGGAATGAAGGTACGTCCTGCTTCATCTGCTCTTGTTCAAGTTGCTTGATAATGTTGCTCATAATTAAATCTCTATATCCTGGGTAAACTGATAGTCAGGGAAGATTACTCTTCCACCTGATGGTTTTGTTGCTGCTGATGTTCCCGTTGGAACTCATTTAGCAACCGTGATTGCTCTTCAGTCAGAGCCAGGTTTTCCAGAAGTTCAGGTCTTCTTAGCCAGGTACGGCCTAGCGACTGTTTCAGGCGCCAGCGGCGAATATCGGCATGGTTGCCCGACAGTAAGACTGGCGGAACCTCCATCCCTTCTAACACTTCAGGTCGGGTGTAGTGCGGGCAATCCAGTAAACCATCCGAGAACGAATCCTCATCGGCTGACGCCTGCTTGCCCAATACGCCGGGGATAAACCGGGCGACTGAATCAATCAACGTCATGGCTGGTAGCTCACCACCACTGAGTACGTAATCACCGATTGACCATTCTTCATCAATCTCAGTATGAATCACGCGCTCATCAATCCCTTCATAACGACCACACACCAGAATCAACTTCTGGTTGGTCGCCAGTTCGCAAACGCCCTGTTGGTCCAGTTTGCGACCCTGAGGTGAAAGATAAATCACCTTAGCACCTTCTCCCGCCGCCGCTTTCGCTGCGTGGATTGCATCCCGTAAGGGTTGCACCATCATCAACATTCCCGGTCCGCCGCCGTAAGGACGTTCATCCACGGTACGGTGCCGGTCGTGCGCGAAGTCACGAGGACTCCAGCTTTGAATGTTGAGCAGGCCATTTTTTACTGCCCGGCCAGTTACCCCGTACTCGGTAATAGCGCGAAACATCTCTGGAAACAGGCTAATAACACCAATCCACATCGCGTTCGCCGTTACGTTACCGGATTGTCCGGAGATCAAAAACCAGGATCCCAATCTACTTCAATCGTGCCAGTAGAGAGATCGACTTTCTTGATAACCTGTTCATCAAGAAACGGGATTAACCGCTCTTGCGCACCGAATGCATCTTTCAGGTTTGCCTTAACAACGAGAACGTCGTTCGAACCGGTTTCCATCAAATCAATGACTTTGCCCATTTCGTAACCGTCGAGGTTTACCACTTTGCAACCCATAAGGTCTTTCCAGTAGTAATCACCCTCTTCCAGCGCTGGCAGCTGAGCAGAATCAACCGTAATTTCGCAATTGGTTAACTGTGCCGCAGCGTCCCGATCGTCAATGCCTTTGACTTTGATGATCAGGTCCTGATTGTGGTGCTTCCAACCTTCCAGTTCGACCTGCTGCCATTTACCGGCACGCTGGATGAACCAGGGTTGGTAGTCGAAGATGCTTTCAGCGTCTTCAGTGGAGGAAAACACTTTGAGCCAACCTCGAATGCCGTAAGCGGCCCCCATTTTCCCCAATACAATTGGGTTAACGAGAGGCTGTGCGGCAGGTTTAATGCTCATGCTAACCACCGTGACAGATTAAGCTGCTTTTTTTGCTTCTTTGATCAGCGCGTTAACGCGATCAGAAAGCGTTGCGCCCTGGCCAACCCAGTGCTCAATACGGTCCAGATCCAGACGCAGACCTTCAGCCTGACCAGAAGCGATCGGGTTGAAGAAACCTACGCGCTCGATGAAACGACCATTACGCGCATTGCGGCTGTCAGTAACGACGACCTGATAGAACGGACGCTTTTTCGCGCCGTGACGTGCCAAACGAATTGTAACCATAACATCCTCATTAGTTAATAAAGCGCTCGGGCTCCATCGAGGGATGGAACCCGAGCGCAATATAAAAAGCCCGAAAATTTTACTCATTTTGGCGAAAAAAGCAACCTGAGCGTGTTAATTTTCTGGCTGTGTGCCGCTCGCCTTAGCGACCGGGGAATCCGGGCGGCATCATACCTTTCATGCCACGCATCATTTTGGCCATGCCACCCTTCTTCATTTTCTTCATCATGCGCTGCATGTCGTCGAACTGTTTCAATAAACGGTTAACGTCCTGCACCTGCATACCTGAACCGGTGGCAATACGGCGCTTGCGTGAGCCCTTGATGATTTCCGGTTTCTGACGCTCTTTGGTGGTCATCGAATTGATGATCGCCTCCATACGCACCAGCACTTTGTCATCCATCTGCGATTTCACGTTGTCTGGCAACTGCCCCATGCCCGGCAGCTTACCCATCAGGCTGGCCATGCCGCCCATGTTGCGCATCTGCTTCAGCTGATCGAGGAAGTCGTTGAGATCGAAGCCATCACCGGTTTTGAGTTTCTTCGCCAGCTTCTCCGCCTGTTCGCGGTCAACTTTGCTCTCGATATCTTCGATCAGCGACAGCACGTCGCCCATGCCGAGGATGCGTGAGGCGATACGGTCTGGATAGAACGCTTCCAGTGCTTCCGTCTTCTCACCCATACCCATGAATTTAATCGGCTTGCCGGTAATATGACGAATAGACAGCGCTGCACCACCGCGCGCATCACCATCCACTTTCGTCAGAATCACGCCCGTCAGTGGCAGCGCTTCATTGAAGGCTTTTGCCGTGTTTGCCGCATCCTGACCGGTCATGGCATCGACCACAAACAAGGTTTCCACCGGATTGATCGCGGCGTGTACCTGTTTGATCTCGTCCATCATCGCTTCATCAACGTGCAGACGACCGGCGGTATCCACCAGCAGCACGTCGTAGAATTGCAGCTTCGCTTCTTTCAGGGCGTTCTTAACGATGTCGACAGGCTTTTGGCTCAGATCGGAAGGACAGAAGTCCACGCCAACCTGCTGCGCCAGTGTTTCCAGCTGTTTAATCGCCGCCGGGCGATAAACGTCGGCAGAAACCACCAGCACTTTCTTCTTATGCTTCTCGCGCAGGAACTTACCCAGCTTCGCCACGCTCGTGGTTTTACCCGCACCCTGCAGGCCCGCCATCAACACCACAGCCGGCGGCTGTGCGTTCAGATTGAGCGCATTATTTTCTGCACCCATTGCCGCAACCAGCTCGTTGCGAACAATTTTGATAAATTCCTGGCCAGGCGTCAGGCTTTTGTTTACATCCTGACCTACCGCCGCTTCTTTCACGCGGTTGATGAACTCACGCACGACCGGCAGCGCAACGTCCGCTTCCAGCAATGCCATGCGCACTTCACGCAAGGTGTCTTTAATGTTGTCTTCGGTCAGCCTTCCGCGGCCGCTGATATTGCGCAGGGATTGCGACAAACGATCGGTTAAATTATCAAACATGCTCTCTCACTTAGGACCGTAGCGAGGCCGCCCGGGCGGCACAATGCGGCGGATTATAGCACGAAGCCACAGCGATCTCTGCAATTGACCTTCAGATCGTTTGGAGCCTGATGCAGCTGGCGCTATACTGGTTTTTTCCTTATCTGACCGACACCTGAAAGGATCTATGTTCGTTTTCGCGATCGTGGCGCTGTTCGCCTACTCCCTCAGTCTTGCATTGATCATCCCCAGCCTACTGAAACGCAACGGTGGCTGGCGTCGTTTTGCCGTACTTTCTGCTTGCGTCGCGTTGATCGCCCATGCGGTTGCACTGCAACAACGCATTTTTGCCGTCGATAACGGACAAAACCTCAGCCTGCTAAATATCGGTTCGCTGGTGAGTTTGCTGATCTGCGCGATCATGACCATCGTTGCATCGCGCAATCGCGGTTGGTTACTGTTGCCGATTGTCTACGGCTTTGCCTTGATTAACCTCGCCTTCGCCACCTTTGTGCCGAATGCCTTTATTACCCATCTCGAAACCACGCCGGGCATGATGATCCATATCGGCCTGTCGCTGTTTGCCTACGCTACGCTGATTATCGCGGCACTGTATGCGCTGCAGCTGGCATGGATTGATTACCAGTTGAAAAATAAGAAACTGGCTTTCACCCAGGATATGCCGCCGCTGCTGAGTATTGAGCGTAAGATGTTTCATATCACGCAAATTGGTGTAGTGCTGTTGACGCTGGTGCTGTGTACCGGTCTGTTCTTCATGCATAACCTGTTTAGCGCGGAGAATGTCGATAAAGCGGTGCTGTCCATTCTTGCCTGGTTTGTTTATATCGTTCTGCTCTGGGGACACTATCATGAGGGCTGGCGCGGACGCCGCGTCGTCTGGTTTAACTGCGGTGGTGCACTGCTGCTGACCATGGCCTACTTCGGCAGTCGCGTGCTTCAGCACCTGCTCACTTCTCACTAAAGGAATTTTTGCGTTGGAACATGTTTCAACCACCACGCTGATCGTTACGCTGGTCATCATGGTGCTGGTCTCTGCGTACTTCTCCGGTTCAGAGACCGGCATGATGACGCTCAATCGTTATAAATTGCGCCACAAAGCCAAAAGCGGTAATCGCGCGGCTCGTCGTGTCGAAAAACTTTTACGCCGTCCTGATCGCTTAATCAGCCTGGTGCTGATAGGCAACAACCTCGTGAATATCCTGGCCTCCGCATTGGGTACCATTGTCGGTATGCGTCTTTACGGCGATGCGGGTGTGGCAATTGCCACCGGGATCCTGACTTTTGTGGTGCTGGTGTTTGCTGAAGTGCTGCCGAAAACCATTGCAGCGCTTTACCCCGAAAAAGTCGCCTATCCCAGCAGTGTGCTGCTGGCGCCGCTGCAGTATGTGATGCTGCCTTTGGTCTGGCTGCTCAACACCATTACCCGCATTCTGATGCGCATGGTTGGTATCAAAACGGAAGGCTCCATCAGTTCAGCCCTAAGTAAGGAAGAGTTGCGTACCATTGTCTATGAGTCCCGCTCACTGATGTCTCGTCGTAATCAGGACATGCTGCTGTCGGTGCTGGACCTGGAAAAGGTCAGCGTTGATGACATCATGGTGCCACGCAATGAAATTGTCGGCATTAACGTCAACGACGACTGGAAATCGATTGTTCGCCAACTGAGTAATTCCCCGCATGGCCGGATCGTGCTGTTCCGCGATTCGCTGGATGATTCGGTTGGCATGCTGCGCGTGCGTGAAGCCTGGCGCATGATGACCGAGAAGAAAGAGTTCAACAAAGATCGCCTGCTGCGTGCCGCTGATGAAATTTACTATGTGCCGGAAGGTACACCGCTGAATGTCCAGCTGGTGAAATTCCAGCGTAATAAGAAGAAAGTCGGCTTAGTGGTTGATGAATATGGTGACATCAAAGGGCTGGTGACCATTGAAGACATTCTGGAAGAGATTGTTGGCGATTTTACGACGTCCATGTCTCCTTCGCTGGCGGAAGAAGTGATGCCGCAGAATGATGGCTCAGTGCTGATTGAAGGCAGCGCCAACGTGCGTGAAATCAATAAAGCCTTTAACTGGACGTTACCCGAAGACGAAGCACGCACCATCAATGGCATGCTGCTGGAAGCGCTGGAAGAGATTCCGCTGGTCGATACACGCGTGAAAATCGGGAAGTACGATGTGGATATCCTCGACGTGCAAGACAACATGGTGAAGCAGGTGCGCATTACCCCGCATCATCCGCTGAAATCCTCCATCGGTTCCTGAAGCCAAAAAAAACGCCGCGAACATCGCGGCGTTTTCATTTCTGCTCAGACAGGCACTAGATGTGCAGCTCTTTCAGCTTCTCAGCCGGCAGTTTCAGATCTTCGTTACGGTTCACGCCAATCTCATGCGCCAACACGTTACGCGCAATCTGCTGCGCTTCGTCGAGTGAGTGTAGCTTGTAGCTACCACACTGGTATTCATTCAGTTCCGGGATCTGGCTCTGTTCTTTCACTTTCAGAACATCTTCCATCGCCCCTTTCCACGCTTTCGCTACACGCTGCTCGTCTGGTTCACCAATCAAGCTCATGTAGAAGCCGGTGCGGCAGCCCATTGGCGAGATATCAACGATTTCCACGCCATCACCATTGAGGTGATTACGCATAAAGCCAGCGAACAGGTGCTCCAGCGTATGGATGCCGCGCTCAGTCAGAATATCGATATTCGGACGGCAGAAACGCAGGTCAAAAACGGTGATGGTATCGCCATGCGGAGTATTCATGGTTTTTGCAACGCGCACAGCGGGTGCGCCCATGATGGTGTGATCAACAGTAAAACTATCCAGTAGTGGCATACGTCACCTCCTGTTTTGAGATTTTTTTTAAAACGATGAAACTTTTCCGTTCGCCCAACGTCTGAATATATGAAAGACGCGCATTTGTTATCATCATCCCTGACAACAGAGATGTTAATTTTGGCCACAATGATGTGGCCATTTTCTTTTTTAGCCTTCGCGACCTGCCAGATAACTTTCGAAATCCAGCGTATCACTCTGTTCCAGCTTTTCCTGCGCCTGTACCGATTCCAACGCCTGACGACTGAAGTCATCTTCGGTCAAAATCTCTAACGGCTCTTCACACAGCAGATGGCGATACTGTTCAGCCAGTGCCACACCTGCGCCGGTTAAACCATTTTCTTTGATGGCATGCAGAATACGCGCTGAATAGGTTAGCTCAGGATCATCAAACGATGCCACCAGTTGATCGCAAACCTGTTGATATTGCGTGCTGCCATAATTGCTGTCGAGCACCTCGGCAACACGACGCAGATCGGCAAACAGGGCTTTACCTACATCTACCAGCGGATGTTCTGTATCGCTACAACCTACACCAATCACCTGGCCCGGCTTACGTCCTTCCATGACCACGCGGTTCCAGTTTTTACGGCTGCATAACAGCTCGTCAGAACTCATCTCAGGCGCATCCGCCAGGGTACACCAGATCAGGAACAGGTCGAGGAAACGCGCCTGGTTAGCATCCACGCCAATGGCAGAGAACGGGTTGATATCCAGAGAACGCACTTCAATGTACTCGATACCGCCGCGTAACAACGCATCCGAAGGCGCTTCACCCGAACGTGTCACACGTTTTGGACGAATAGGTGCGTACAGTTCGTTCTCAATCTGTAACACGTTGGTGTTCAGCTGCAGCCAGTTGCCGTCGGCATCTTTGGTGCCCATGGCCGCATACTCTTCTGACGGCGTTTTAATCGCTGCTTTCAGCGCAGCAACGTAACCGTCGAGCGAGTTGAAGGTGATGCCCAAACCGCTCTGCGACTTATTGGTGTAGCCCAAATCACTGAGGCGCAGCGAGGTGGCATACGGCAGCCACAACGTCCCCTTGCCGTCCGTTTCAAAGGGTAATTTGCTTTCACGTCCCTGCAGGAACGATGAAGAGATCGCTGGAGATGCACCGAACAGATAAGGGATCACCCAACCAAAACGATAATAGTTGCGGATCAGACGCAGATATCCAGCAGAAATGGTCTCTTTTCCGCTTTCCGCATCTTTTACATCTGCCCACTCCTGCCAGAACGACAGTGGCAGCGAGAAGTTATAATGCACACCTGAGATAATCTGCATCAGTGCGCTGTAGCGATTTTTCAGTCCCTGCCGATAGAGGGTTTTCATCTTGCCGATATTAGAGCTGCCATATTGCGCCAGCTCAATGCTATCAACATCTTCAACATAACCCGGCATACTGAACGGCCACATGCGTTCCTGACCTAACTCTCGCGCAGTGTGGCGATGTATATCACGCAGGAAGGCCAGTGACCGATCAATGCTTTGATCGACAGGTGTAATGAACTCCAGCAGCGTTTCGGCAAAATCGGTGGTAATCCAACTGTGCTTGAGCGCCGAACCCAGGGATTCAGGATGTCCGGTCGTTGCCAGGTGACCATTCGGATTGACGCGCAAAGTCTCGCGTTCAATGCCACGGCCGATACCCTTTAACGCGTCGGGATGCGCTTCCAACCAGGAAAGCGCTTTTGATACGTCCGGGATCACATTAACCTCCCGCTGTGCGAATAATTTATTTTTGTTCAGCATAATGTTAACCGTAGCCTCGAATCTGTGCGAATCAATGCCACCATTGCATTGTTTGTAATGTGGCGGTCGCGATAACGATATAACGCAGCGTTTTACCGATGGCGAGGAACAGCACCGAGGGCAGCCAGGCAAAGCGCAACCAGCCTGCAAGCACGCAAAGCAGGTCGCCCACTACCGGCAGCCAGCTTAAAAGCAGCGCTGCAGGACCCAATCGATGTAACCACGTCATTGCTGTGTCATGCCATCGCCCCTGCCCTTTTGGCGGCATGAGGCGACCGAGAATAATGTTGGTCAGGCCACCCAGCGTGTTTCCCACTGATGCGGCCAATAACAATCCATAGATCGAACCCTGTTGGGCGATCAGCAAAGCAATCAGCACAGCCTCTGAACTTCCTGGAAGCAGGGTGGCACTCAGAAAGCTACTGCCGAATAACGATCCATAGGTCAGAATTTCATTCACAGTAAACGGACATCAACCACATCCATGCCCGCGGCTCGCGCCGCCTGAACACCAAAGTCAGCATCTTCAAATACCACACAGCGTTCAGGTGCCACGCCCATTAACTCGGCGCAGCGTAAAAAGGTATCGGGTTGGGGTTTATGGCGCTGCACATCATCCGCGCCGACAACGGCATCAAACAGATGATAAACACCCAAGGCTTCAAGCAGGGCCTTTGCCAGGCTGTGTTCACTGCCAGTACCCACCGCCATGGGACGACGACCGTGATACGCTTTCACCACGTCCATTAACGGTAAAGGGCGTACATCATCCAGCAACATCGCCCTGAGCGCTTCGGTTTTCTCTGCGGCCAGCAAATGAGGGTCATGCTCAGCGTTGTTCTGCTCAAGAATGTACTGCGCCAGCTGCCAGGTGGGCGCGCCATTAAAACTCACCATTTTTTTCTCATCCATGGTGAAACCGTAACGGCTCAGCACCTGCTGCCAGGCTTTTCGATGTGTCGGCTCAGTATCCAGGATTGTGCCGTCCATATCGAAAATCAGGGCGTCATATTGGTCGTACATTGTCACTCCATCGAGCACCACAAAATGAGCCATTACTTTAGCGTAATGCGCTTAGGTTGTCGCCAGGTGTGCTTAACAGCAAATGCTTTGAAAGCATTAGCTATTTTTGTTTTCGGAAAAAGGTCAGGTAGCGATACCCGGGATAAATGGCGGTTATATAAGTGATTTTTGCGTGATGAAGAAAAATGAGAAGTAAATTCAGAAAGCGGGCGTTGATTGTTTCGAACAGGAGATGGTGCATCCAGGAGGATTCGAACCTCCGACCGCTCGGTTCGTAGCCGAGTACTCTATCCAGCTGAGCTATGGATGCATTG
>NZ_OBEC01000004.1:20380-86431 GCF_900215395.1 Pantoea sp. GL120224-02
GAATGGTGCATCCAGGAGGATTCGAACCTCCGACCGCTCGGTTCGTAGCCGAGTACTCTATCCAGCTGAGCTATGGATGCATCGAGTTAATTCTTGTACAACGCAGGGTGCTGACAACTCACCATGAAAGGAACTGCTCGTTCACTCTTACTTCAGTTTTCCGAATGGTGCATCCAGGAGGATTCGAACCTCCGACCGCTCGGTTCGTAGCCGAGTACTCTATCCAGCTGAGCTATGGATGCATCGGAAATGGCGGTGAGGCGGGGATTCGAACCCCGGATGCAGCTTTTGACCGCATACTCCCTTAGCAGGGGAGCGCCTTCAGCCTCTCGGCCACCTCACCTTACGCGTTCTTCCGAACCGTGCTTCTGAACTTGTTTCTGCTCATCGGCACTGCGTGGCGCACATATTACTTTCCCGCACTTATAAGTCAAACAATTTTTCCCGACTTTTTCTGGATATCGTTCTGTTTGCACAAATGACGCGCAATTAGGATGTTTTGCCGACAAAAAGAGTGATTAATCAACAGCGAAAGCACGTTGCAGTTAACAAAATGGGAAGAAAGAAAATGAGGTTCAGGGCGGAAAAAATGAAGATGGGAGGATAAAAGCGGTAGCGCCTCGCAGGATGCGAGGCGCTGAATCCGTTAGTAACTCGTTTGCTGAGTTTTTTCGGCCTGGATACGCTGATAGATTTCTTCGCGATGCACCGAAACTTCTTTAGGCGCATTGACGCCAATACGGACCTGGTTACCTTTAACACCCAGCACCGTTACAGTCACCTCATCGCCAATCATGAGGGTTTCACCAACTCGACGAGTTAGAATAAGCATTCTTTGCTCCTTGAAAGATTAAAAGAGTCGGGCCTGTTCGGTCTCCCGGCCATATCCATCATATAACGCTGAACAATGTCTATGACAAATACACCATTGTGCATCGCCACGCCAATACATTCTGCTGATAGTTAGTTTAGCCGAAATACACTACATCAACCGGACTTTGTCATTATCGGGTGCACACCGCGTTAAAAAGCGCCAGAACACGGGGGTTCTGGCGCTATTCACGATGCTGAATTTTAATTCGTTACAGTCGGTTACTCACCCACTCCGACACGCCAGCCAGTGCGCCAGCCAGTGCCTCAGGGTTTGTACCACCCGCCTGAGCCATATCAGGACGACCGCCACCTTTTCCGCCAACCTGAGCGGCCAGTTCGCCGACCAGCTCACCCGCTTTGACGCGGTCAGTCAGGTCTTTAGTCACCCCAGCAATCAGTGAAACCTTACCTTCAGCGACCGTTGCCAGCACAATGATGGCCGAGCCGAGCTGATTCTTCAGGTCATCCATCATGGTGCGAAGCATCTTCGGCTCAACGTTGTTAAGCTCGCTGACCAGCAGTTTGGTCCCCTTCACGTCCATCGCTTTACTGCTCAGCGAGGCACTCTCTTGCGCCGCTTGCTGATCGCGTAGCTGCTGCAGTTCTTTTTCCAGCGCGCGGACATGATCAACCAGGCCGCGCACTTTCTCATTCAGATTACTGCTGTTGGCTTTAACCACCTGAGCAATCTCAGATATCTGATCGCTCTGCGCATGCAGCTGAGCAATCGCGCCTTCACCCGTCAGCGCTTCAATACGACGCACACCTGCCGCCGTGCCGGATTCAGACTGAATGCGGAACAGGCCAATGTCGCCAGTGCGCGCTGCGTGCGTACCACCGCACAGCTCAACGGAATATTCACCCATGCTAACCACGCGCACACGCTGTTCATACTTCTCACCGAACAACGCCGTTGCGCCGCGCGCTTTCGCTTCATCCAGATCCATTACTTCAGTCTGGATGAGTAAATTGCGACGAATCTGGGTATTAACGATATCTTCAACGGTGCGAATCTGCTCTGGCTTCATCGCTTCGGTATGAGAGAAGTCGAAGCGCAGGTATTTATCGTTGTTGAGTGAGCCTTTCTGACCGACATGATCGCCCAATACTTCACGTAACGCTTCATGCATCAGATGCGTTGCGGAGTGGTTGAGAATAATACGAGCACGGCGCTCTTCATCCACTTGTGCATTGAGGCGGTCACCCACACGTAGCTCACCGCTGTTGAGCTTACCGATATGACCAAAGGCTTTGCCATACTTCTGTGTATCCTGGACACTGAATTCAGCATTCTGCCCAGTTAGCACACCGGTATCGCCCACCTGGCCACCTGACTCGCCATAGAATGGTGTTTGATCCAGAATCACTACCGCTTCCTGGCCAGCCGCGATCTGCTCAACCTGCTGACCGCCAACGAACAGCGCCAGCACGGTGCCTTCAGCCTGCAGTTGGTCATAGCCTTTGAAGTCAGTGGCGGCATCAAAGCGAATCACACTGTTGTAGTCCGCGCCAAAACCACTGGCCTCACGCGCACGCTGGCGCTGCTGTTCCATGGCTGTTTCGAAACCCGCTTCATCAATCTTCAGATTGCGCTCGCGGCAGACGTCAGCGGTCAAATCCGCCGGGAAACCAAAGGTGTCATACAGACGGAAGACCGTTTCGCCATCCAGCGTATCACCTTGCAGATTGGCCAACTCTTCATCCAGTAAAGCCAGGCCGCGTTCCAGCGTTTTAGCGAACTGCTCTTCTTCATTTTTCAGGGCATTTTCAACATGCTTCTGCTGACGTTTCAGGTCTTCACCGGCATCACCCATGACATCGATCAATGGCGCAACCAGTTTGTAGAAGAAGGCTTCTTTAGCTCCCAACATATTGCCATGACGCACTGCACGACGAATGATACGGCGCAGCACGTAGCCACGGTTTTCATTCGACGGGATGACGCCATCAGCGATCAGGAATGCACAGGAACGGATGTGGTCAGCGATGACGCGCAACGATTTATTGTTGAGGTCGGTCGCACCGGTTACCTGAGCAACAGCCTTGATCAGCTTGGCAAACAGATCGATTTCATAGTTGGAGTTAACGTGCTGCAGTACCGCAGCGATGCGCTCCAGGCCCATACCGGTATCAACAGAAGGCTTCGGCAGAGGTTCCATGGTGCCGTCGGCCTGACGGTTGAACTGCATGAAGACGATGTTCCAGATCTCAATATAGCGATCGCCATCTTCTTCCGGGCTGCCCGGTGGGCCCCCCCAGATATGGTCGCCGTGATCGTAGAAAATTTCGGTGCACGGACCACAAGGACCGGTATCACCCATCTGCCAGAAGTTATCAGACGCGTAGGCGCTGCCTTTGTTATCGCCGATGCGAATGATGCGCTCGCGCGGCACACCGACATCGTTAGCCCAGATTTCGAAGGCTTCATCATCGGTTTCATAAACGGTGACCCACAGACGTTCTTTCGGCAGCTTGAACCACTGCTCACCCGTCAGCAGTTCCCAGGCATAAGCAATCGCTTCTTTCTTGAAGTAGTCGCCAAAGCTGAAGTTACCCAGCATTTCAAAGAAGGTGTGGTGACGAGCGGTGTAACCAACGTTCTCAAGATCGTTGTGCTTACCACCGGCACGCACGCAACGCTGAGACGTGGTTGCGCGTGCATAATCGCGTTTATCCTGACCGAGGAAAACGTCTTTAAACTGCACCATTCCCGCATTGGTAAACAGCAACGTTGGGTCGTTGTTCGGTACGAGGGAGCTGCTGGCTACAACCTGATGTCCCTTGCTATGAAAAAAGTCGAGAAACGCTTGACGGATCTCAGCAGTGCTCTTGCTCATATAATTCCTGGAATCACGCTAACGAACGTTCCCTTTCGCGGGCAAACCACATCTGCAGGTTTACCGCTGATTGAGGAACAAAAAGTGGGAATAAGATAAATTTTCTTCAGTGGGAAGTAAAATCCCATCGCCTTTCAGTCGTCAATATTTCTGAAAACTGCCTGAATATCTTCCATCATAAAGCCTTTAGACATTAAAAAGCGCTGTACTTTGCTTTTCTCAGCCCAGGTTTGCGGCAGAGGATCACCAAACTTACGCTTAGCCAAATCGGCCGCACATTGACTCCAGTCCACTTCAGTATCCATCATCGCCTGATTGATCTCATCGCGGCTGATGCCCTTCTGTTGCAATTCCATACGCACGCGCTGTGAGCCGTAACCTTTCCGTGCGCGACTTTGGATAAAGCGTTCGGTGAAGCGCTGGTCGTTGAGCCAGCCACTCTCCTGGCACCAGTCGAGGACCTTTTCCAGCAGCTCATCCGGTATCGGCACATTTTCTTCTTGCTTCAGATAAGCCGCACGCTGAGAAGAGAGTTGCAGCTTACGCTTCAATTCGTCACGGCTGTGGTCACGCTGCGATAGCACACGCATGGCACGATCCAGCAAACGGGAAAATGTCGGCACCGAAGCCGTTGAAGGTGATGATGACATGAATTTGACCTTGTTCTGACTGTTGCGCAGGGTAAAGCAAGAAGACGATCAGGGGAAGTGTTGACGGGGAAAAGCAAACGGGAGCATCGCTGCTCCCGTGGTGGGTATCTTAGAAATCTTCGTTGGTTTCGCTAGCTTCTTCGTAGTCATCAGCAGAGATTTCTGCTGCACCCGCTCCAGCCGTTGCACCCGTCAGCAGCAGATCGCGTAACTTCTTATCGATCTCGTTAGCAATCGCTGGGTTCTCTTTCAGGAAGTTGGTCGAGTTCGCTTTACCTTGACCAATCTTTTCGCCGTTGTAGCTGTACCACGCACCGGCTTTCTCAACCAGTTTGTGTTTCACGCCGAGATCCACCAACTCGCCAAAGGTGTTGATGCCTTCACCGTACATAATCTGGAATTCAGCCTGCTTAAATGGCGCAGCGATTTTGTTCTTCACCACTTTTACGCGGGTTTCGCTACCGACCACTTCATCGCCCTCTTTAATCGCACCGATACGGCGGATATCAAGACGAACAGAAGCATAGAATTTCAGCGCGTTACCACCGGTGGTGGTTTCTGGGTTACCAAACATCACACCAATTTTCATACGAATCTGGTTGATAAAGATCAGCAGCGTGTTGGACTGCTTCAGGTTACCCGCTAACTTACGCATCGCCTGGCTCATCATACGTGCGGCCAGACCCATGTGCGAATCACCGATTTCACCTTCGATTTCCGCTTTCGGCGTCAGTGCCGCAACGGAGTCCACGATGATCACATCAACGGCACCGGAGCGAGCTAACGCATCACAAATCTCCAGCGCTTGTTCACCGGTGTCCGGCTGCGAACACAGCAGATTGTCGATATCAACGCCGAGTTTTTTGGCATACACCGGATCAAGCGCATGTTCAGCATCGATAAAGGCACAGGTTTTACCTTTACGCTGTGCAGCGGCAATCACCTGCAGCGTCAGCGTGGTTTTACCGGAAGATTCTGGTCCGTAGATCTCAACGATACGCCCCATCGGCAAGCCACCAGCACCCAACGCGATATCCAGTGACAGTGAACCGGTTGAGATGGTTTCTACGTCCATTGAGCGGTCTTCACCCAGGCGCATGATCGAGCCTTTGCCAAATTGTTTCTCAATCTGGCCCAGCGCGGCAGCTAAAGCTTTCTGTTTGTTCTCGTCAATCGCCATTTCCACTCCTAATCATGCTGGGTAAGCCGACATCATTGTGTGCCTGCTCGTTCTGTTGCCGGTAATTATACTGTATGACCATACAGTATCAAGTTTAATTTGTCAGAAATTCATCAAGCAGTGTTTGCAGCGCCCAGCTGACGGATTGCCGACGCACCGCGTCACGGTCTCCGGCAAAGATCTGCCGCTGCGCCAGAACACGATCGCCAGGTCCGGCAATGGCAAACCACACTGTACCCACTGGCTTTTCTGCCGAACCACCATCTGGCCCCGCAATCCCGCTCACAGCAATGCCAAACTCGGCGGCGGCGGCATTGCAGGCACCTTGAGCCATCTCACGCACAGTTTGCTCACTGACCGCGCCATACTGCGCCAGAGTCGCTGCCTGCACGCCCACCATCTGCTGTTTGGCTTCGTTGCTGTAGGTCACGAAACCCCGCTCAAACCAGGCAGAGCTGCCACTGATATCGGTAAACACTTTGGCGATCCAGCCACCGGTGCAAGATTCCGCCGCGGTCACCGTTGCCTTGCGTTTCTTCAGCTGTTCGCCAATACGCTGGCTGAGCTGCTGCAACTGTTGGTCGTTCATCGCCTTCTCCTGTTTTGGCGCTGCGCGTTAGCCATAAATGGTGCAACAGAGCGCCCTTTTCAACCTCTGTCGCACCAATTTGCGCAACCGCTTCCAGCAATTTTAACGCGTTCTCACTGCCACCATGAATAAACGCGGGAAAGCCAGCAAAACCTGACCATTGCTGCGTGGGGGATAAGCCGGCATTAATGCCTGATGATAGTCATGCAGAAAATCCGCTTGTTGCTGTTCGGTCAATCCAGCGAGGAAAGGACGCAAGCCCGTGGCACGGAGCCAGGTAATGATGGCCTGCGCATCGGCCATCGGGTGATAGTACGTGGTACGCCAGATATCCACCTGACAGCCTGCATCACTCAGCAAGTCATAATACTGTTCCGTGCTCAGCAGGCGTTTGCGATCCGCGGCCTGTGGCGAGATATGTGCCTGCCAGCGTTCACTAGACGCAACCTTACGCATCAAGCTGTGAGAGGCTTCTTCAAGATTGTCCGGCATCTGAATCGCCAGAGCGCCACCGATATCCAGCTGTTCAACCAAATGCGGCAGCAGCGTGTAGTGATTGGTTAACCACTGCAGCGAAGCATTCGCATAGATGACCTGCTGTGGCTGGCTCGCCTGCCAGGTACGAATATCCGCCTGCAGAAAAGTGCAGGCAGGTAACCGCTCTTGCGCTTGTTCCAGCATGGCTGCAGAGCTATCGATGCCTGTAATCACCGCGCCTGGCCACGCTTGCGCCAGCAGCTCAGTGCTGTTGCCGGGACCGCATCCGAGGTCAGTCGCGAAATGCACGTCGGTAAGAGGAATACGTTCTAACAGTTCACGCGCAGGGCGCGTGCGTTCCGATTCAAATTGACGATACAGCTGTGGATTCCAGTCTTGCATGGCAACGCTCCTGTCTGGCTGAAGAGCATCACACTACCTGTTTTCTCAATCGCTAAGCGAAGAGAAAAGTGCGATGTCTCACCTTTTTACCCTTTGTCACTGGTTAATGTCAGTTACGAGCTCTAAGTTAAAACAATGTTTCATTTTTAAAAAACGAGGATCGCGTTATGGCTTCACAACCTGAATTAACCGGCGTCTGGTGTCCTTCACTTACCCCTTTCGATCAAGATAATAAGCTCGACATTGATGCGCTGGGCCGCCACTTTGCGCGCCTGAACGCCTCGGGGATTGATACGCTGTTGCTGATGGGCAGTATCGGGGAGTTTGCTTCGCTGACCCAACAGGAACGGCTGATGCTGATTCGCGAAGCTCGTCAGCTTTCGCCACTGACCATGGTCGCGAATATTTCAAGTACCTGCGTTCCCGACATGTTGCAGCTCGCTGAAGCCGCCTGGCAAAACGGTTATGACGCCGTGATGGTTTTGCCGCCCTACTACTATGGGCAAACGCAGAAACAGCTGTTGAGCTACTTTAAAGCACTGGATAAACAGTTAGGCGGCAAGTGGTTTGCCTACAACTTTCCGGCGCGTACCGGTTGCGATTTAACGCCGGCATTGGTAGCAGAATTAGCCGCTGAACTGCCGCAGTTTATCGGCATTAAAGACACCATGGATTGTCTTTCACACAATCGGGCCCTGATTGAAGAAACCAAAAAGGTTCGCCCTGATTTCACCGTGCTTTCAGGGTATGACGAATATCTTCTGCCTAATTTGCTGGCCGGCGGTGCCGGGGTGATTTCCGGCTTAAACAACATAGTGCCGGAGTTGTTTGCCGAGGCGATGCACGCATGGCGAGCGGGAGAGTTAGCGCAGTTGGCACAAATTCAACAGCGTATTGGTAAGCTGATGGCGATTTACACCATCGGCGATGACTTTGTCACGACCATCAAAACCGCAGTGGCGCGCAAATATGATTCTATGAGCAGCCATTCACGTAATTATGGCGGTGAACTCACGGTTGAGCAGTGCGCAGAGCTGGATCGTTTGCTGATGTGATCACATTAAGGGACGGCCGGGCAGCCGTCCCGTTCTCAGTTCTTTTTAACAAACTCAGATTTGAGTTTCATCGGGCCAAAACCATCGATTTTGCAATCAATGTTGTGGTCGCCTTCAACCAGACGAATGCTTTTCACTTTGGTGCCAATCTTCAGGGTTGAAGAACTGCCTTTCACCTTGAGATCTTTGACTACGGTAACGCTGTCCCCATCAGCCAGCAGATTGCCATTGGCATCCCGCACCACCAAACCATCCGATGCTGCATCAGCACTCGGTGACCAGATATGGCCACAAGATGGGCAGTTCAGGTTCTCACCATCCTGCCAGGTATAATCAGCCTGGCACACAGGGCAAGCAGGTAATGTTGTCATGAGCATTCCTCAGAAGTCGAAAGGCGGTGAAGATGGCACCGCAAAAGGGGCGCCATCTTATACCCTCACTCTTTATAAGGACAGCATTAAAGCATGTTGCCCTGACGCGCTTTCGCCACTGCCTGACCCAACTGCCATACCGCCATGGCATAGTGTGTGCTGTGGTTATAACGCGTGATGACATAGAAGTTAGGCAGGCCATACCAATATTGATAACTGGTGCCAAGATCAAGGCGCAGCAGACTCGCCTGGTTATTACCATCCAGCGATCCTTGCGGCGTCAGGCCACTCGCCATCAGCGTATTCACCGGATAAAGCGTTTTAAACCCATTTTCCAGTGCAGGAGCCTGCCCGCTCGCCGGTACGGCAACATTCTGCCCTGCCCGCCAGCCGTGCTCTTTAAAGTAATTTGCTACGCTACCAATCGCATCCACAGGATCCCACAGGTTAATGTGGCCATCACCATTGAAGTCGACCGCATACTCTTTATAGGAAGACGGCATAAACTGGCCATACCCCATTGCACCCGCAAAGGAACCGCGCAGATCCAGCGGATCATCCTGTTCAGTGCGCGCCATCAGCAGGAAGGTTTCCAGTTCGCCGCTGAAGTAGGCCGCGCGACGAGGATAGCTAAAGGATAAGGTGGCCAACGCATCCAGCAGACGCGTTTTGCCCATCACCCGACCCCAGCGTGTTTCCACACCAATGATTCCGACAATGATCTCCGGCGGCACACCATAAACCTGCTGAGCGCGTTGCAGCGCGTCCTGATATTGATCCCAGAACGCCACACCATTTTGCACATTATCTGGCGTGATGAATTTATTACGGTAGCGGATCCAGGCGCCGTTTGGCCCCGTCGGAGGCGTGTAGCTTGGTGCTTGTTGATCCATCAGGCGCAGCACGTAATCAAGACGCTTCGCCTGGCCAATCACGGCATGCAGTTGATCACGGTTAAAACCGTGTTTTGCCACCATTTGATCAATAAACTGCTCAGCCGCTGGATTCCCTGCGAAATCACCAAACATCGGCTGAACGGCGTGTGAAGGTTCCAGTAAAAAACCACCTTTTGGTGCAGGCACAACGGCGGTTTGTTGCTGGGTTGCAGGCTTACTGCTGCAGGCAGCAAGCAAGGCGATAAGTGGAAGAAAAGCAACCTTAAAACGCATTAGATATCCATAAGCCAGATGAAACCGGAAGCCAACATGGTAATCGTTCATCAAAGCGGGATACAGAGCAATATCTTAAATTTACGCCGCTATACCCTGGTTTCAGTGGGTTGCAGCGAAAATTTGCGGAACAGCTCCACACTTTATCTTTATCGCCCAATTTTACTTTTTACTGCTTATCGCAATTTGTTAAGGTCGGCAGCCAGAATCCATTGCAGCCGGATGAGGCGCGCAGGGCAAAATGTTAATATCTGCGCCTTGGTTATCCGTCTGTGAGATAACGCACCACACTGGCCTGCTCATATCGGGCAGCCATGATTGAACGAGTGAATTTTGAGCGAAAACGAGATGAAAGGAGCAGCGCAAATGGACTTTACTGGCCACACGCCCATGATGCAGCAATACCTGCGCCTGAAGGCTGACCATCCCGAAATCCTGCTGTTTTATCGCATGGGCGATTTTTACGAGCTGTTCTACGACGACGCCAGGCGAGCCTCACAACTGCTGGAGATTTCACTCACGAAACGCGGCGCGTCAGCGGGTGAACCCATCCCGATGGCGGGCGTGCCCTATCATGCTGTTGAAGGTTATCTGGCAAAACTGGTCCAGCTCGGTGAATCCGTGGCGATCTGCGAACAGATTGGCGACCCGGCACTGAGCAAAGGACCGGTTGAGCGTAAAGTCGTGCGCATTGTGACACCAGGCACCATCAGTGATGAAGCGCTGCTGCAGGAGCGTCAGGACAACTTACTGGCGGCCATCTTCCAGAGCCAGCGCGGGTTTGGTTATGCCACCCTCGATATCAGCTCGGGGCGTTTTCGCCTGAGCGAACCTGTCGACCAGGAGACCATGGCGGCAGAACTCCAACGCACTAATCCTGCTGAACTGCTCTATCCCGAAGATTTCCAGGCCATGGCGCTGATCGATCAGCGTCGTGGTCTGCGCCGTCGTCCGCTATGGGAATATGAAATCGACACCGCACGCCAGCAGTTAAACCTGCAATTCGGCACGCGTGATCTTAGCGGCTTTGGTGTTGAACAGGCTCATCTGGCGCTACGCGCTGCGGGTTGTCTGCTTCAATATGTTAAGGATACCCAACGCACCTCCCTGCCACATATTCGCTCGTTAAGTATGGAGCGCCAGCAGGACAGCGTCATCATGGATGCAGCCACTCGCCGCAACCTGGAAATCACGCAAAACCTGGCCGGGGGCACCGAAAATACCCTGGCGGCAGTGTTGGATAAAACCGTTACCCCGATGGGCAGCCGTATGCTGAAGCGCTGGCTGCATATGCCGCTGCGCGATGTCACCACCATCAGTCGTCGCCAGGAATCGATTGCCGAACTGCAATCTCTGAGTGAAGCATTACAGCCAGTACTGCGCCAGGTGGGCGATTTGGAACGCATCCTGGCGCGTCTGGCACTGCGCACCGCGCGCCCGCGTGATTTAGCTCGCATGCGGCATGCCTTCCAGCAGTTGCCGGAATTAAACCATCAGCTGGAAGGTGTCGAGGCGACTCAACTGGTCAATCTGCGTTCGCAGATGGGTGAATTTACTGAACTACGCGAGCTGCTGGAACTAGCCGTCATTGAATCCCCTCCCGTGCTGGTGCGTGACGGGGGTGTGATTGCGCCCGGCTATAACGCTGAATTAGATGAATGGCGTGCGCTGGCCGACGGTGCCACTGATTATCTCGACCGCCTGGAAATTCGCGAACGAGAGAAGCTAGGGCTGGATACTTTAAAGGTGGGTTTTAACGCAATTCATGGTTACTACATTCAGGTCAGCCGCGGCCAAAGCCACCTGGTGCCGATTCACTATGTACGCCGTCAGACGCTGAAGAACGCCGAGCGCTACATCATTCCTGAATTGAAAGAGTATGAAGACAAAGTACTGACCTCAAAAGGCAAAGCGCTGGCGCTGGAAAAAGGCCTGTACGAAGCGTTACTCGATCAGTTGCTGCCACATCTTGAAGCACTGCAGATCAGTGCCGCGGCGCTGGCTGAACTGGATGTGTTGGCTAACCTGGCAGAACGTGCCTGGACGCTGAATTACTGCCGCCCGGTACTGCAGGAAAAAGCCGGTATCCGCATCACCGCGGGTCGCCACCCTGTCGTGGAGCAGGTTCTGAAAGAACCGTTTATTGCTAACCCGCTATCGCTGTCAAATCAGCGCCGCATGTTGATCATCACCGGTCCGAATATGGGCGGTAAAAGTACCTACATGCGTCAGACTGCGTTGATTGCGCTAATGGCGTGGATCGGCAGCTATGTGCCAGCCGAAGAAACCGTGATTGGTCCTATCGATCGCATTTTCACTCGTGTCGGTGCGGCTGATGACCTGGCTTCAGGGCGCTCAACCTTTATGGTTGAAATGACCGAAACGGCCAATATCTTGCACAACGCCACGGAGAACAGCCTGGTGTTGATGGATGAAATCGGTCGCGGCACATCGACCTACGATGGGCTGTCGCTGGCATGGGCTTGTGCGGAGAGCCTGGCAAACCGCATCAAAGCGATGACACTGTTTGCCACCCACTACTTCGAACTTACGACCCTGCCGGAAAAAATGGAAGGCGTAGTGAATGTGCATCTTGATGCCATGGAGCATGGCGATACCATTGCATTTATGCACAGCGTACAAGATGGTGCAGCCAGCAAAAGCTATGGTTTAGCAGTTGCTGCATTAGCGGGTGTGCCGAAGGACGTGATCAAACGTGCGCGCAACAAGCTGAAAGAGTTGGAAGCGCTCTCCGGCAGTTCTGCGGCATCCACTGTAGAAGGATCGCAAATGCAGCTGCTGGTGGCAGAAACATCGCCAGCCGTAGACGCACTGGAAGCGTTGGACCCTGATAGTCTCACGCCAAAACAGGCGCTGGAGTGGATTTACCGCCTTAAAACATTGGTCTAGTTCAATTTTAATGAGCGGCGGGTAATGACGTCGCTCATTAGCGTAACGGCCTGATAACGCACATAAAAAAACGGTGACCCAAGGGTCACCGTTTTTTATTGCCGATTACGGCTTATTCGCGAAACAGTGCTTCAATGTTGAGGCCCTGAGTCTGCAGGATTTCACGCAGACGGCGCAGACCTTCAACCTGAATCTGACGGACGCGCTCACGGGTCAACCCGATCTCACGGCCCACATCTTCCAGCGTTGCCGCTTCATAGCCTAACAGGCCGAAACGACGCGCCAGCACTTCACGCTGCTTGGCATTCAATTCAAACAACCACTTAACGATGCTTTGTTTCATATCATCGTCCTGCGTGGTGTCTTCCGGGCCGTTGTCTTTTTCATCGGCCAGGATATCCAGCAGCGCTTTTTCGGAATCTCCACCCAGCGGTGTGTCAACCGAGGTAATACGCTCGTTGAGACGCAGCATACGGCTTACATCATCAACCGGCTTGTCTAACTGCTCGGCAATCTCTTCAGCACTCGGCTCATGGTCAAGCTTATGCGAAAGTTCACGCGCGGTACGCAGATAAACATTCAACTCTTTAACGATGTGGATCGGCAGACGAATAGTACGGGTTTGATTCATGATCGCCCGTTCAATAGTCTGACGAATCCACCAGGTGGCATAGGTTGAGAAACGGAACCCACGTTCTGGGTCAAACTTCTCCACGGCACGAATCAGGCCGAGATTACCCTCTTCAATCAGATCCAGCAGTGCCAGACCACGATTGCTATAACGACGGGCAATTTTCACCACCAGGCGTAAATTACTTTCAATCATGCGGCGGCGAGAAGGAATGTCACCACGTAGTGCACGACGAGCGAAGAACACTTCTTCTTCCGCTGTCAGTAGTGGAGAGTAACCGATCTCACCAAGGTAAAGCTGCGTCGCATCCAAAACGCGTTGCGTCGCACCCTGTGACAACAGCTCTTCTTCAGCTACTTCGTTATCACCAGGTTCGTTCTCAACGAGAGCCTTCTCATCAAAAACCTCAGCTCCGTTCTCCTCGAATTCCGCATCTTCATGTAACTCGTTAACTTTCAGCGTATTCTGGTTCATAAGCGGCTCCTACCCGTGATCCAAGGGCAGAACACCTAAGGTTCTGCCGGATTATCGCTGCGGTAAATAACGCAACGGGTTTACGGATTTCCCCTTGTAACGAATTTCAAAATGTAATCTAACCGAACTGGTTCCGGTACTACCCATGGTAGCGATTTTTTGCCCCGCCTTAACTTCCTGTTGTTCCCGGACCAGCATGGAATCGTTATGGGCGTAAGCACTCAGATAATCATCATTGTGTTTGATGATGATTAAATTACCGTACCCACGGAGCGCGTTGCCTGCGTATACCACCCTTCCTGAAGCAGTGGCGACAACAGGTTGTCCACGCGAACCGGCGATATCGATCCCTTTGTTTCCGCCTTCCGCAGCGGAGAAGTTATCGATGATCTTCCCATCAGTCGGCCAACGCCAGCTTCCCACTGGGGTTGTGCTGTTAGTCGTGCTGCTGACTGTAGGCGGTACGGTAACCGGAGCTGTGGTCGTTGCCACATTATTTGCCCCTTTCGACGGCAGCATTTTACCGCCTGTCGAACCCGAATCATCAGAATACGTAATAACAGGTTGCTGTGCAACAGGGGCCGATTTAATTTGCGTTTGGTTGGATGCCACCGGCACGCCGCCCTGTGTCGCATCCGCTGCGGTTATCGCATTGCCACCGGTGATGGTCTGGCCATTACCGTTGCCAACCTGCAGGACTTGCCCCGCTTCCAGGCCATACGGGGCCGGGACGTTATTGCGTTGCGCCAGATCGCGGAAGTCATTGCCGGTAATCCAGGCAATGTAGAACAGGGTATCTCCACGTTTAACGGTGTAAGTCTCACCACCGTAACTACCTTTAGGAATATTCCCATAATTACGGTTGTACACGATACGACCATTTTGCGTGACAACATTATTATTGCCACTAACCATTCCCCCGGAGGGTGCAGCTGATGGTGTACCGCCGCTTAACATTCCGCCGTGTGGCATGGCTGGTACGGTACTGTTCTGCGATGAGAGCATGCCACCGCTGCTCGGTGAGGAGGTCATGCCGCCGCCAGAGGACATCATACCGCTGTCGCCACCGCCGCCAATCTGGCTAATCGGAGCTTGCGTGTTGTCGCCTGAGCTACAGCCCGCCAGCCAAAAACCTACCAGTGAGAGTGCCGCCAAACGGCGTAATTGAAATACTGTGCTTCCCGTGCTCATTGATCCCCCGTTATGGCAATCCTGGATGTAACTGTGTCGTGGTTGTGACCGCATGATTCACTGCGCAACAGGCGGAATACGGTCTTTCACATTGATTAACAAGGATAGTAACAATATCAACTGCGCCATGCCATGTAACAGTTGTGAAGATTTACGTAGCAATGGCTCAGGCCAGATCGCCCTGAACTAACGGCACAAAGCGGACGGGTTCGATGATTTCTTCAATTAATTCACCACCCTGACGACGTAAACGCTTTAAAACCTGCTGATCTTCGCCGACTGGCAGCACCATTTTGCCACCCTCACCTAATTGCGCTATCAGCGCAGTCGGAATTTCAGGGGGTGCAGCGGTGACAATGATGGCATCAAACGGGCCACGTGCGGCCCAGCCTTGCCAACCGTCACCATGACGAGTCGAAATATTGTGCAGGTCGAGTTGTTTCAGGCGACGCTTAGCCTGCCATTGCAGCCCTTTAATGCGTTCAACGGAATAAACGTGATTGACCAGATGGGCCAGAATAGCGGTCTGATAGCCCGAACCGGTGCCGATTTCCAGCACGCGCGATTCCGGGCTCAGTTCAAGTAACGCGGTCATCCGCGCTACCATGTAGGGCTGTGAAATCGTCTGCCCACTGCCAATCGGCAGCGCAACGTTTTCCCAGGCTTTATGCTCAAACGCCTCATCGATAAAGCGTTCACGCGGGACATCAGCGATGGCTTTTAACAGGTGCTCATCGTGAATACCCTGCGCACGCAGTTGCTCTAACAGCGTTTCGATGCGCCGGTTCACCATGCGAGATTTACCTCAGCCTCGATCAACCAGTCGCTTAATACTTCCTGCGCCGCATGTGCCGTAAGATCGACATGCAATGCCGTCAACGACACGTAACCTGCATCTACCGCAGCGAAATCGGTGTCGGGGCCCGCATCCAGTTTGTCCCCCGGCGGGCCAATCCAGTACAGGGTATGGCCGCGCGGATCTTCCGTGCAAATCACCTGATCGGCCGGATGGCGGCTGCCACAACGCGTCACACGGAAACCTTTGATTTCCGCTAGCGGTAGATCAGGCACATTGATGTTCAGGATACGCCCGGTGCGCAGCGGTGCGCGGGACAACGCACGCAGCAGCGTGCAGGTCACTGCCGCAGCGGTGGCATAGTGTTGATGGCCATTGAGTGAAACCGCCAGCGCAGGCAGTCCAAGATGGCGTCCTTCCATCGCGGCGGCCACGGTGCCAGAGTAAATCACGTCATCACCCAGATTGGGGCCAGCGTTGATGCCTGAAACCACAATGTCCGGACGCGGCTGCATCAGTTTGTTAACCCCAAGAAACACGCAATCCGTCGGCGTGCCCATCTGTACAGCGATGTCACCATTCTCATGGGTAAAAGTACGCAGCGGGGTTTCTAACGTCAGAGAATTTGATGCGCCACTTCGATTGCGATCGGGCGCGACAACCTGCACCTCCGCAAACTCACGCAGTGCGCGAGCCAGCGTCTGAATGCCGGGGGCATGAATTCCATCGTCGTTGCTGAGCAATATCCGCATCTGTTCCTGACCTTTGTTCATTCAACGGGCCCTCAACTCGCCGGGCATCCGCTGTTGGGGTGCCGCACAAACAAGATTTGGCGAGACGAAGATGTTTGCATTCTAGCGGTGAGGCGCGGGAAGTGGTAGGCGTAAATCACGGAACTTCCGGCGTTTGCCGCAACATTATGCAGCCGGAGCAGATATTTACCCGGCGTTGAGGCCGGGTAAAGTGGGGTTATTCATCGCTGATTGGCGCAGCGGCACCGTTACTCAGTAGTTCGCGCACCACGCTGGTGGCGAAACTCCCGGCTGGCAGCCAGAACTGCATCTCCAGCGTGACGTCATCCCACCAGTTCCAGCGCAGATCTTTCGGCACCACCAGCATGGCGCGGCGGGCTGCATCAACGCGCTCACGTTCCAGCAGCGCCAGCAAATCCGCAGCCGGTGCCAGATTAGCCTGCTCAAAGGCCAGCGCGTCACCCTGGGGGCCCAGATCACCTCGCCCGGCGAGCGGCGCGGTGATGCGCAGTTCATGATGATTCACACGCTGCTGCAATTCCGCCAGCTCTTCCGCCTGCGCCACAAACCAACTGCCGCGACCGGCCAGCTGCAGTGCATCACCCGCTTGTACCTGATCCAACACGCCATCACGCTGCAAACGCGCACTGGTGACCTGATTAAACAGTTGGCTGCGCGCAGCAGACAGCAAAATACCTTTCATGCTGCGATCGCGCGGGCGGAATTTCTCTTCAGCCCACAGTTTTGCCTGCGTCAGGTTATTACCGCCGCGGCCAAAGCGTTGTTCACCAAAGTAGTTAGGCACGCCGTTTTGCTGGATTTGCTGCAAGCGCGCATCCACTTCTGCGCGATCCGAAATCTGACGCACAACCAAACGGAACGCATTACCTGCCAGCGCGCCAGTGCGCAATTTGCGCTTATGGCGGATCACCTGCAGAATTTCCACGCCTTCCAGCTGGAAACCGGCCAAATTCGGCATCGCGTTACCCGGCACGCGGAAACACAGCGTCTGCTCAGTCACCGCATGGCGGTCTTTCATCCCGGCATAGCTCATATCACGTTGATGCACGCCGAGGAATTTCGCGATAGCTTCGGCGACAAAGCGTGTATTGCAGCCTATCTTGCGGATGCGCACCAGCACCTGCTCGCCTTCGCCATCATAGGGATAGCCGAGGTCTTCAATCACCACGAAATCTTCGGGATTGGCCTTGATCACGCCGGTGGCGCTTGGAACGCCGTGCAGGTAAAGCAGTTCACTCATACTTAATCGGCCTTCACCAGCAGCGCCACGGCTTCACAGGCAATGCCTTCGCCACGGCCGGTAAAGCCAAGCTTCTCAGTCGTGGTCGCTTTGACGTTGACATCATCCATATGGCAACCGAGATCTTCAGCGATGTTGACGCGCATCTGCGGCACATGCGGCAGCATTTTCGGCGCTTGCGCGATGATGGTCACGTCGACATTACCAATGCGATAACCTTTCTGCTGAATACGACGCCAGGCTTCACGCAGCAAGCCACGGCTGTCCGCCCCTTTGAAGGCGGGATCGGTGTCCGGGAATAGCTTGCCGATATCGCCCATCGCCACCGCGCCCAGCAGCGCATCCGTTAATGCATGCAGTGCCACATCGCCATCTGAATGGGCAATAAAACCGTGTTCGAAGGGAATACGCACCCCGCCAATCACTAACGGACCTTCGCCGCCAAAAGCGTGAACGTCAAAACCGTGACCGATACGCATCATGCGCTCTCCTTTAACTGAATCTGGGTGAGATAGAAGGCCGCCAGCGCCAGATCTTCTGGCCGCGTCACCTTAATATTGTCGCTGCGTCCGCTGACGAGCTCTGGATGATAGCCGCAGTATTCCAACGCCGACGCTTCATCGGTAATGGTAGCGCCTTCATGGAGTGCACGCGTTAAACACGCCGTCAGCAGTTGATGCGGGAAAAATTGTGGCGTGAGTGCGTGCCAGAGATCTTCGCGTTCAACGGTATGCGCAATCGCCGTTTTGCGAGGTTCAGCACGCTTCATGGTGTCACGCACCGGTGCCGCCAGAATCGCACCCACTTTACTGTGCTCACGAACTGCCAGCAGGCGTGCCAGATCATCCGGGTGCAAGCATGGCCGCGCGGCATCGTGCACCAGTACCCATTCGCTATGCTTAATCGCCTGCAAACCTGCCAGCACCGACTCAGCACGCGTGTCGCCACCTGTCACGCGCAGTACGCGTGAATCCTGCGCCAGTGGCAGCGAATCAAACCAGCCATCATCAGGACTAATGGGCACGATCACTTGTTTAACGGCTGGATGAGCCAGCAAGCGCGCAACGCTGTGTTCAAGAAGGGTAAATTGACCAATGGTCAGATACTGTTTTGGGCAGGCAGCCTGCATACGGCTGCCCACGCCTGCGGCAGGCACCACGGCAATCACATCCGCAAGGGAAGAGAGGTTGTTCATGGTTTATCGTTGTTGATTTTGCGCAGCTTGTTGCGCGTTACGTTTATTCTGGTCTGGCACCAGACGATAGAAAGTCTCACCGGGCTTAATCATACCCAGTTCATTACGTGCACGTTCCTCAATTGCTTCTGAACCGCCATTGAGGTCATCAATTTCGGCAAACAACTGATCGTTACGTGCTTTGAGTTTGGCGTTATTCGCCTGTTGCGACGCGACGTCTTCATTGACGCGCGTATAGTCATGAATACCGTTCTTACCCAGCCACAAGGAATATTGAAGCCATCCCAGCAGCACGAGCAACAGTAACGTCAGTTTTCCCATCCCCGCCCCCTGAAAAACGGCCTAATCATCCCATAACTTCGCACAGGACTCCACAGCGACAGCGAAAATGCCAGCAGCAGACGATTGTCTGTACAAAAAAACGGCAAGGCTAAAAGCGGGACGGCAGGTAAAGTTTTGTAACCTGCCGATGCGTTTGCACATCAGGATCGGACTACCAACCCGAGAGAAATGAGAACAGCAGCCAGAACAGGCACACCACCACGATAGCGGTGATCACCCCACTCCAGAACAGGCGTCCGCGAATCATTAAGCTCAGTACAATACCAATCAGCACCGATACCGGTAGCAGCGCCAAAAAGAACGGCCAGGTGTAGAGGAAGAAGAATAGCGTGTTGGAACCGTAGAGCATGAACGGAATCGCCAGCGCGCACCAGTACGAGAGAAAGCCAATCACGCCGCCCGGCAGTGATGAGCGGGACTCATCTGGGGTGCGTTCATCTTTGCGTGCCAGCATGGGGGTAACGTTCTGCATAGAGATCCTGTTGACGCTAAAAAGCGGCAAACCAATCGAGATTTGCCGCTGTCGGTTCAGGATCTGATGATATCGCGGTGACGCAGGAGGTCTAACAATTGGGCGGTCAAGTTTGTAACTAATTGTTCGCCATCTAAGTGAATTTCCGGCGCGTCTGGCGCCTCATAAACACTGTCGATACCGGTAAAATTGCGCAGCTCACCGGCACGCGCTTTTTTATACAAACCTTTGGGGTCACGCGCTTCACACACGGCCAGCGGCGTATCGACAAACACTTCGACAAATTGCCCGGTGCCGAGCAAATCACGCACCATCTGACGCTCCGTGCGATGCGGCGAAATAAAGGCAGTTAATACCACTAAACCGGCATCCACCATCAGTTTCGCCACTTCTCCCACGCGCCGGATGTTCTCTTTGCGATCGTCATCGCTGAAGCCGAGGTCACGGCACAGGCCGTGACGCACGTTGTCACCATCCAGCAGATAGGTGCTGACGCCCGCGCGATGCAGCGCCTGCTCCAGTGCACCCGCTACGGTGGATTTACCCGAGCCTGATAGCCCGGTAAACCACAGCACCACGCCCTGATGGCCGTGCTGCTGTTCTCGCTCTTCACGCGTTACCGGATGATCGTGCCACACCACGTTTTCGTCGTGTTGTGCCATTACTTGCCACCCAGCAGGTCGCGCGCATTCCAGTGAGGGAAGTGACGACGCACCAGCGCATTCAACTCCAGTTCGAATTCACTGAACTGGCCAGCCTGCCCACGCACATCACTCAGTGGCTGATTGATCATTCCCGCACCGACTGTGACATTGCTCAGACGATCGATAAAGATCATGCCACCGGTCACCGGGTTCTGCTGATAGGCATCCAGTACCATCGGCTCATCAAACGTGATCTCGACTAAGCCGATGCCGTTCAGCGGCAGACTTTCCACCGCAAGTTTCTCCAGCGTGTTGATCTCCACCTGATGAATGATCTTTTCCACGCGGCCACGCGCTTTCTTACCGGCGATCTTCACTTCATAGCTCTGACCCGGCTGCAGTGGCTGTTCTGCCATCCACACCACATCCACGGTGGCAGATTGCACTGCCTGCAATTCTGCAGCGGCATCGACAAGTAGGTCGCCACGGCTGATGTCGATCTCATCTTTCAGCACCAGCGTAATCGCTTCACCCGCTGCTGCTTCCTGCAGATCGCCATCGAAAGTGACGATACGTGAAACCGAAGACTCGACGCCTGAAGGCAATACTTTCACGCGCTGTCCGACCTGCACCGCACCAGAGGCCAGCGTACCGGCATAACCACGGAAATCGAGGTTTGGACGGTTCACATACTGCACCGGGAAGCGCATCGGCTGATGATCCACCACGCGGTTCAGTTCCACGGTTTCCAGCACGTCGAGCAGCGTAGGGCCGCTGTACCATGGCATGGTCACACTTGGCGTCGCCACGTTATCGCCTTCCAGCGCAGACATCGGCACAAAGCGAATATCCAGATCTTCAGGGAGCTGGCCAGCAAAATCGAGGTAAGACTGTTTGATCTGTTCAAACGTCTCCTGTTTATACTCCACCAGATCCATCTTGTTGATGGCGACCACCAGGTGTTTGATACCCAGCAGCGTAGAGATAAAGCTGTGACGACGCGTCTGATCCAGCACGCCTTTACGCGCATCGATCAGCAGAATCGCCAGATCACAAGTGGATGCGCCGGTCGCCATGTTGCGGGTGTACTGCTCGTGTCCCGGCGTGTCGGCGATGATAAATTTGCGCTTCTCGGTGGAGAAGTAGCGATATGCCACGTCGATGGTGATGCCCTGCTCACGCTCGGCCTGCAAGCCATCCACCAGCAGCGCCAGATCGAGTTTCTCGCCCTGGGTGCCATG
This sequence comes from Pantoea sp. GL120224-02, assembly GCF_900215395.1. Lineage (NCBI taxonomy): Bacteria > Pseudomonadati > Pseudomonadota > Gammaproteobacteria > Enterobacterales > Erwiniaceae > Pantoea > Pantoea sp. GL120224-02. The sequence continues at coordinate 41,893 of NZ_OBEC01000004.1, forward strand.
ACGCTTGCTGTCGTTGTGCAGCGAAGAGAGCTGATCTTCATAAATCTGACGGGTATCGTGCAGCAGGCGACCAATCAGCGTACTTTTGCCGTCGTCGACGCTACCGCAGGTCAGGAAACGCAGCAGGCTCTTATGTTGTTGCGCGGTCAGCCAGGCTTCTACGCCGCCCTGATCGGCAATCTGTTGTGCAATTACGGTGTTCATCTGCGTCTCCTTAGAAATAACCCTGACGTTTCTTCATTTCCATCGAACCGGCCTGGTCGCGGTCAATCACACGGCCCTGGCGTTCACTGGTGGTGGAGACCAGCATCTCTTCAATAATTTCCGGCAGCGTTTGCGCTTCGGATTCCACCGCACCGGTCAGCGGCCAGCAGCCGAGGGTACGGAAACGCACCATACGCTGTTTGATCACTTCGCCAGGCTGCAGATCAATGCGATCGTCATCAATCATCATCAGCATGCCATCACGCTCCAGCACCGGACGCGGTGCCGCAAGGTACAGCGGAACGATCTCGATGTTTTCCAGGAAGATGTACTGCCAGATATCCAGCTCGGTCCAGTTGGAGAGCGGGAACACGCGGATGCTTTCGCCTTTGTTGATCTGGCCGTTGTAGTTGTGCCACAGCTCTGGACGCTGATTTTTCGGATCCCAACGATGGAAACGGTCACGGAACGAGTAAATACGCTCTTTGGCGCGTGACTTCTCTTCGTCACGACGCGCACCACCGAAAGCGGCATCAAACCCGTACTTATTCAGCGCCTGCTTCAGGCCCTCGGTTTTCATGATGTCGGTGTGTTTGGCGCTACCGTGGACAAACGGATTGATGCCCATCGCCACGCCTTCCGGGTTGCGGTGAACCAGCAGTTCCGCGCCCATGTTTTTCACGGTGCGATCGCGAAACTCGTACATTTCACGGAATTTCCAGCCGGTATCAACGTGCAGCAGCGGAAATGGCAGCGTGCCAGGATAGAAGGCCTTACGCGCCAGATGCAGCATTACCGAGGAGTCTTTACCGATGGAGTACATCATCACCGGATTGCTGAACTCGGCCGCCACCTCGCGGATGATATGGATACTCTCTGCCTCCAGCTGGCGCAGATGAGTAAGACGATTTTGGTCCATAATTTTTCCTCAAGCCAAATTGACAACGGCGGACTCACGAGCCCCCTGCTGTGCCGAATGTTGGAACCAGGCTAATTGCCCGTGCAAATTCACCACTTCACCCACCACAATCAGGGCCGGTGTGGGCGCGGCAACCGCCAGCGCCTCAAGCTGATCTAAGGTACCGGTCAGCACTTGTTGATTCTGACGCGTGCCGCAGCCAATGACGGCTACCGGCGTTGATGCCGCGCGTCCATGTTTGATAAGGCCCGCCGCAATTTCTGCCGCTTTCAACGTGCCCATATAAATCGCTAAGGTCTGACGCGCACGCGCCAGCGTCGGCCAGTCAATGCCCTCGCTATCACTGCGTAAGTGGCCGGTAACAAACAGCACGCTCTGCGCGTGATCGCGATGGGTTAACGGAATCCCGGCATAAGCAGTGGCTCCCGCTGCAGCAGTAATGCCCGGCACCACCTGGAAAGGAATGCCCGCCGCTTTCGCCGCCTGCAGCTCTTCGCCGCCGCGACCGAAGATGAACGGATCGCCGCCTTTCAGACGCACCACGCGTTTACCCTGCTGCGCCAGCTCGACCAGCATCGCATTGGTCTCTTCCTGGGATACGGAGTGTGCTCCAGCACGTTTACCGACGCAGATGCGGTCAGCATCACGGCGCACCAGCTCCAGCACTTCGTCACTCACCAGATGGTCATACAGCACCACATCCGCCAGCTGCATCACCTGCAGGCCACGTAACGTCAGTAAACCGCTGTCACCTGGACCCGCGCCCACCAGGGTGATTTCACCCTGATTGTCGCTGCTGTTCTCTAACTCGCGATCCAGCGTGCGGCGGGCCTCATTGACGTTACCGGCTGACATCTGGCTGGCGAACAAACCGTTAAATGCCCGCTCCCAAAAACGACGACGTTCCGACATGCTGTGATAGCGCTGTTTAACTTTGTCACGCCACTGTCCTGCCACTTCAGCCATCTGACCGAGGTTGGCAGGTAACAGCGACTCAATTTTTTCACGTAATAAGCGGGCCAGCACTGGCGCCGTACCACTAGAGGAGATCGCCACCACCAAGGGGGAGCGGTCGACAATAGAGGGGAAGATAAAACTGCACTTGGGCTGATCGTCGACAACGTTGACCAGCTTGTGGCGGGCATTGGCGGCGTCAAAGACTTGCGCATTGAGCGCGTTATCGTCAGTGGCAGCGATGACTAAAAAGACGCCATCCAGCTGAACCGGATCGAAGTGATGTGCAATCCACTCGATGGCGTCGATTTCCAGCAGCGCCTGCAACTCATGGCCAAGGTCGCGCGCAGCTACCCGCACGCGCGCACCGGCACGTCGCAGCAGTTCGATTTTACGCGCCGCGATTTCACCACCGCCGACAACTAGCACCGGACGGTTTTTGAGATCGGCAAAGAGAGGCAGATAATCCACGTTAACCTTGCTAGTTTTACAATAAGTTAACGCGACTATACGTCCCTGCCTTCTGGCAGATGAAATTACGAATTGGCATTAGTAGTTACCGAATGGAATAACGCCCCAGGATTGCTGATAACAATTTGTGCTTAACAAATGATATTGCTGGTGTTTCGGAGCAATTCAAATTGTGCAATCGCGGTCACAGTTTCATACTAATCCAGAATTTTTTTAGCCTGACGGGATGTCACAAAAGGACCTTAACTATGTTTGCCACCCTCCGCCGCACCGTGCTGGCTGCACTGATCGCGGGCGGTTTGCCTTTCTTTGCCCAAGCCGCAACCTATGCGCCGGGGCATTTTGCCGAACAGCAGCTGCGCCACATCGCCACCTATTTTCCTGGCCGTATGAGCGGCAGCCCTGCTGAGCTGATGACGGCCGATTATCTGCAACAGCAATTCACCGAGCTGGGTTACAAGAGTAATACCCGCCAGTTCAATACCAGCTACAACTGGTTAGAGCGCAAGGGTGAGACGCGCCCGCGCAAGGTATCCGCCACCTCGGTCATTGCCGCGCGGGCCGGCGCGGTGCCGCAAGAGATCCTGATCGTCACGCATCTCGACACCTGGACGCCACTCAGCCGTCATGAAGCGGATAACAATCTGGGCGGCCTGCGTTTACAAGGCGTCGATGACAATGCTTCTGGCCTTGGCGTAATGCTGGAGCTGGCTCAGCAGTTGAGTAAAACCCCGCTGCACTACGGTGTGCGTTTTGTCGCGCTTAGCGCTGGTGAAGCCGGGCTGCAAGGGATGGATGACTACCTGTCGCGGATGAGTGCGCAGGAGAAAAAGAACACGCTGCTGGTGATTGATCTCAACAGTCTGATCGTCGGCGATCACCTCTATTTTAACAGTGGTGCCAATACGCCCTCAGCGGTACGCAAGCAGACCAGCGCGCGCGCCGTGCAGCTCGCGCATCGCTACGGTATTTCCGCCGCCAGCCACACGCTGACGGCACGCGACTATCCGGGCGTGAATCCGTTTGATAAAGCCGGCATGCCGCTGCTGGATGTCACCGCCGCCAACTGGGCGCTGGGTAATAAAGATGGACAGCAGCAGCGGGCGCACAGCAGCCACTTCCCGGAGGGCAACGTACGCCACCAGACGGACCGCGATAACCTCAATTATCTGGATCGCTGGCTACCGGGCCGGATTACGCAACGCACGCGTGATAGCGTAAAGATCTTACTGCCGCTGGTCACTGAGCTGGCTAACCCAACAACTTAAGGATTTGCGATGTACGTGGTGTATCTCAACTATTTCCGACCGGCAGAAGAAGCCGATGCGCTGCTGGCGCCACACATTGAGTGGCTGGATCGTTACTTTGACAGCGGTGACTTCATTGCCGCAGGCCGTAAAGATCCGCGCACTGGCGGTATGGTGCTGGTGAAGGAGATGGATCGCGCCCGTTTGGATACTATCCTCGCGGAAGATCCCTTTGTCGCGGTGGCGCACTATGACGTGACCAAAGTGAACGTGACGCGTGCAGCGGAGGCGTTTGAAGGGTTAAAAGGGATTTAAAGGACAATTGGGAAGCGGCACGATTTATCGTGCACCTGCCAGCGTTAGAGGCGCTGCAGGGAGGCACGATAAATCACGCCGCAACCCTTTTATTGATGCATCAACCTTCGTGCAATCCACACTCGCGCTTCAGGCCAAAGAAGCGTGTCTCTTCTTCTGCCATGCCCGGTTCCCACTTTTTGGTGGTGTGCGTATCGCCCACTGACAAATAGCCCTCATCCCACAGAGGATGATACTTGAGGCCATGTTGTTTCAGGTACTGGTGCACCTGACGGTTATCCCAGTCAATGATTGGCAGAATCTTGAACACACCGCGCTGTACCGCCAGCACAGGCAAACTGGCGCGGCTGCCTGACTGGTCACGGCGTAGACCCGCAAACCAGGTCTGCGCACCCAGGGTTTGTAGCGCGCGATTCATCGGTTCGACCTTGTTGATTTGGTTGTACTGCTCAATCCCCTCGACGCCCTGCTCCCACAGCTTGCCGTAGCGCGCTTCCTGCCATGCTGGAGAAGTCTCAGCACGGAAGATTTGCAGATTGAGATTGAGCTTCTCGGTCAGCTCATCAATAAAGCGATAAGTTTCCGGGAACAGATAGCCGGTATCGGTCAGGATCACCGGCGTATCCGGTTTCTGCTGCGTCACCATATGCAGCAGAACCGCCGCCTGAATACCAAAGCTGGATGACAGCACAAACGCGCCCGGCATATTCTCCAGCGCCCAGCTCACGCGTTGCTCAGCGGAGAGTTTCTCCAGCTGCACGTTGCTTTCGGCCAGTGCCATGATGCGATCGACTTTGCTGCCACTATTCAGTGCTGCGAGATCAAGTACCGTCATACTGCCTCCGAGTCCCAAAAATCACGGGCGGGATCCACCACGGCTTTGATGATGCCAGCGCGAATCACGAAGTCACCGAAGCCTTCATCGGCCTGGCGCTCGGTTGCCCAGCGCGCCACCAGCTCATCGATGCTGGCCAGAATTTCGCCTTCGTTGATGTTCTCGCGGTACATACGCGGAATGCGCGTACCCATGCGGTTGCCGCCAATGTGTAAGTTGTAGCGGCCTGGTGCTTTACCCACCAGACCTAACTCCGCCAGCAAAGCACGGCCACAGCCGTTTGGGCAACCGGTAACGCGTAGCACGATGTGCTCTTCACCGACGCCGTGCTTATGCATGATCTCTTCCACCTTGGTGACAAACGAAGGCAGGAAGCGCTCGGCTTCGGCCATCGCTAATGGGCACGTTGGGAAGGCCACACAGGCCATCGAGTTTTCACGCTGTGGCGTCACCGCTTCCATCAAACCGTGTTCACGGGCGATAGCTTCGATCTGCGCTTTTTGCTTCTCTGGCACACCGGCTACGATCAGGTTCTGGTTGGCGGTTAAACGGAAATCACCCTGATGGATTTTGGCAATTTCAGCGATGCCGCGTTTCAACGGACGGCCTGGATAATCCAGCAGACGGCCGTTTTCAATAAACAGCGTCAGGTGCCATTTCTTATCAATGCCTTTCACCCAGCCCACGCGATCGCCACGGGTCGTGAACGCATAAGGACGAATCGGTTCAAACGTCAGGCCAGCACGCTTTTCTACTTCCGCTTTAAAGGTTTCGACGCCAACACGCTCCAGCGTGTATTTGGTTTTGGCGTTTTTACGATCGGTACGGTTACCCCAGTCACGCTGCGTAGTTACTACCGCAGCCGCCACATCAAGGATCTTCTCTACCGGCAGGAAGCCAAACTCACTCGCAGTACGCGCATAAGTCGCTTTATTACCGTGGTCGATCGACAACCCACCGCCAACCAACAGGTTAAAGCCAATCAGCTTGCCGTTCTCCGCAATGGCGATAAAGTTCAGGTCATTCGCATGCAGGTCGACATCGTTATGCGGTGGCACCACCACGGTAGTTTTGAACTTACGCGGCAGATAGGTTTCGCCCAGAATTGGTTCTTTATCCGTTGTGGCAACCTTCTCTTTATCCCACCAAATCTCAGCGTATGCGCGGGTTTGCGGCAGCAGGTGCTCGGAGAGCTTTTTCGCCCACTCGTAGGCTTCCTGATGCAGTTCCGACTCGACTGGATTCGAAGTGCACAACACGTTACGGTTCACGTCGTTGGCGGTGGCCAGCGCGTCGAGACCCACTTCATGCAGCATTTGGTGCGTCGGCTTCACGTTCTTTTTCAGAATGCCGTGGAACTGGAAGGTCTGACGGTTAGTCAGACGGATGCTGCCATAAATGGTTTTATCGGTCGCAAACTTATCAATCGCCAGCCATTGCGTTGGCGTGATAATCCCGCCCGGCAGACGGCAACGCAGCATCATCGCGTGGCGCGGCTCAAGTTTCTGCGCCGCACGCTCCGCACGAATATCGCGGTCGTCCTGCTGGTACATGCCGTGGAAACGGATCAACAGGAAATTATCGCCACTGAAGCCGCCGGTCAGGCCATCATCGAGATCCTCGAGAATGGTGCCGCGCAGGTAGTTACTCTGTTTTTTCAGACGCTCGGCGTCGGTCAGCTTGCCTTCAACGACCAGCGGTCCAGGATGTTTTTCGCTCATTAGTAAACGTCTCGCTGATAACGGCGCTCAATGCGCAGCTCACTTAAAAATTCGTCAGCCGTTTCACGATCCATGCCGCCGTGTTCGACCACCACATCCAGTAATGCCTGCTCAACGTCTTTCGCCATGCGATTAGCGTCGCCGCAGACGTAAAGGTGCGCGCCTTCTTCAATCCAGCGCCACACTTCCGCCCCTTTGGCGCGGATTTTATCTTGTACGTATATTTTCTCAGCCTGGTCACGTGACCACGCTAAATCAATGTTGGTCAGCAAGCCGTCTTTGACGTATTTCTGCCATTCCACCTGATAGAGGAAATCATCGGTGAAGTGCGGATTACCAAAGAACAGCCAGTTTTTACCGCCTGCTCCGTCGTTATCACGCTGCTGCATAAAGGAGCGGAACGGCGCGATACCGGTGCCTGGGCCGACCATGATCACTGGCGTTTCCGGGTTAGCCGGCAAGCGGAAGTTGTCGTTGTGTTCGATAAACACGCGGATGTCGCCGTCTTCTTCGATGCGATCCGCCAGCCAGGTTGACGCACCGCCGCCGCGCTGACGACCATCAATCTCATAACGCACCGCACCGACAGTAATATGTACTTCGGTATCCGTTTCCGCTTGCGATGAAGCAATCGAATAGAGGCGCGGTGTTAAAGGACGCAACAGGCCAGTGAGCTGTTCTGCATTGAGTTCAGTCGGTGCCTGACGCACCATATCGACAATCGGGAAGCTCTGCGCATAGCTCTGTAATTTCGGCTTATCACCCGACAGCGCCAGCAGCGCATCATTGCGTGACAGCGCAGCATACTGTTCAACGATCTGCGGCGTGTTCACCGTCAACTCATAATGCTTTTGCAAGGCTTCTGCGAGCGGCAGGTTTTCACCGTTAACATCAACCGGCTCATCGCCCTTCAGCCACACCAGTTGCAACAGTTCATGTACCAGTTCCGCGTCGTTTTCAAACCACACGCCCAGCGCATCGCCGGGCTGATAGCGCAGACCAGAATCGCCCAGATCGATTTCGATATGGCGAACATCTTTATCCGAATCACGACCGGTGATTTTTTGATTAGCGGCAAAACTGGCGGTCAGCGGCGCTTCTTTGGTGTAAGGGCTGCTGTGGATATCGTTCACCACGCCAGAAGCCGTCACAGCCGCGACCACTGAGGATTCACTTGGCACGCGTGCTTTTAGAATCTCGGTCAGCTGTTGACGCCAGGCCGTAGCCTGCTCTTTGTACTCCACGTCGGCATCAACACGATCCAGCAGACGTTCTGCGCCCAGTTCCGCCAGACGCTCATCAAAGTCTTTACCGGCTTTGCTGAAAAATTCGTAAGAGGTATCGCCCAGGCCGAACACCGCAAACGCGGAGCCAGTCGCAAATTTCGGCGCCTTCTTCGACAGCAGGAATTTGTGCAGCGCCACGGCTTCTTCCGGTGGCTCACCTTCACCTTGCGTCGAAGTGACAACAACCAGTAATTTCTCCTGACCGATTTGCTTAAACTTGTAGTCACCGGCGTTCACCAGATTGACGCTCAGTTTGGCGGCCAGCAGATCATCGCGCAGCTGTTCCGCCAGACGACGAGCATTACCGGTTTGTGACGCGGAAATCAGCGTGATGGTTGGCACCTCGGCCTGCACCGGTGCAGGTGCGGCAACGGCGCCCGGCGTCTGATTGACCATGCCCCAGAAGTAGCCGGAAAGCCAGGCCATCTGCGTGGTGTTGAAATCCGTGGTCGCTGCCTGTAAGCGCGCGAGTTGCTCCGGATTAAGCGGGAGCATTGAACCTGGTGCCTGAGTCGTCATCGCGTTAAAAATTCCAGTGTCTGAAGTCCGGACCGATAAATGGCGGAAGAGTGGGTAGGTTACCGGGCTGTATATTAACGATTAAATACGCCTTCGACATAATTAATAACCAAAATGACTAAGTGGTTTTTCGGGTAATGTTAATCGGCAAAAGTGGTAAATAAAGTCGCCTTTATTCAATACGTTAATCAACATGTTGCGGTATAGGCGTGCGTAAAATGCCCTTTTCATCGTAAGCGGGTGCGAAAAATCTGTGATTCAGGTAGAATTCGGCGGTTTTTAAGTCTGAGAGCCATTATGTCTACCACGCTGTTTAAAGAGTTCCAGTTCGAATCTGCCCACCGTCTGCCGCATGTGCCTGAAGGGCATAAATGTGGTCGTCTGCATGGCCATTCGTTCCTGGTGCGATTAGAAATTACCGGTGAAGTGGATGCGCATACCGGTTGGGTCATGGATTTTGCCGAACTGAAGGCGGCGTTTATGCCGATTTATGATCGTCTCGATCATCACTATCTGAATGATATTCCAGGCCTGGAAAATCCAACCAGCGAAGTGCTGGCAAAATGGATTTGGGATCAGATGAAACCGATCCTGCCAGAACTGAGTGCAGTGATGATCAAGGAAACCTGTACCGCAGGTTGTACTTATAAAGGTTAATCACTGTTGACGGGCTGCCGCTGTGCAGCCTGACTTTTAGCTATACGCTTCTTTACGTTCACTTCATCTCCCTGTCATCCGCCCCCTCTACGTTGTTGTCTCCTTCATTAAAGATCAAGAGAATCAACAATGAACTTCGTTAAACGCCTTTCTGTTATTGCTTTGCTGGTTTCCGCCTCTGCCGCCGTTCAGGCGCAAAACGTACTGGATTTTCCGCAGCCTGAAAAAGTACCGGATGAGTTCTATGCCGTGACTGAAATTCCGGCGGGCGGCATGATCAAATATGAAACCGATGCAAAAACCGGTTTTATCGTGGCTGACCGTTTCCAGTCGATGCCGGTTGCCTATCCCGCAAACTACGGCTCACTGACCCAGTCACTGGGCGGTGATGGCGATCCGCTGGATGTGATCTTCTATACTCGTGCACCGCTGCAGCCGGGTACGCTGATCAAACTGCGTCCGATTGGTGTACTGAAGATGATCGACGGTGGCGAAGTCGATGACAAGATCGTCGCAGTGCCGACCAGCAAAATCGATCCGACTTATGACGACATCAAAGAGATGAAAGACCTGCCGAAAATGGAGCAGGAACGTCTGGAAGCCTTCTTCCGCGTGTATAAGCAGTTGCCAGATGGCCGTAAGAAAGTTGAGCTGAATGGTTTTGAAGATGCGGCGAAAGCTAAGGCTGAGATCAAACAGGCCTTCGACGCGTATAAAGCAAAGCAATAAAACCTAAGCATGCGTCGGCGGGGTAATGGAAAAAGTCGCTATCCATATCGTTTAGCCGGTGCGGTAATGAACAGGGTCGCCATCAATGGCGACCCTTCAAACAGGTTTGAGTCAGGTGCCGCAGGGATGCACACCTGATCAATCAGGCGATATTCAGATACTTATGTGTCTGCATCGAAAGGCGCCAGTTACGCGCAATGCAGGTCTCAATGCACAGTTTGGTGGCGGCATCGCCACGACTGATCGGTTGCAGCGCCACAATGCGCTTCTTATCATCATCATGCAGACCCGCCAGCAGCACATCTAACGCTTCGACATCACGCTCACGCGCCACCGGATGTTTAATCTCATCCGCACGCTGCAACGCCTGCGGCAGCACATCGTAACCGCCGCGCATATTGACCTTCGGTGAAACCGTCACCCAGGTGCTGTCAGAACAGTGCACTTCATGTGTACCGCTGGTCTCAATCTGGCACTCAAATCCGGCCGCTTCCAACGCCTCGGTCAACGGGCGCAAATCAAAAATAGCCGGTTCACCGCCGGTGATCACCACATGGCGCGCGGTCCAGCCCTGACGTTGAATGGTCTCGATCAGCATTGCTGCATCGGCACTGCCCCAGGCGTCACTCTCCACGGTTTTCACCAGAATGTCGCCCAGCGAGGTCTCCCGATCGGCCAGTTTTTCCCACGTATGCTTGGTATCACACCAGCTACAGCCCACCGGACATCCTTGTAAGCGGATGAACAGCGCCGGAACACCGGTGTAAAATCCTTCGCCCTGCAGGGTCTGGAACATTTCGTTAATCGGGTAGAACATTTTTTACTCACGTCTTAAATTCGAGGCGCAGATTATGGCAGATTTTCACCATCGGTTCACAGCTGCTTCGTGCCAAAAAAACAAAAGCCCCGCACGAGGCGGGGCTTTATCAGCGATGATGCGGCCCATCGGGACACATCAACAGAGCCTTACTGGCCTTTAACTTCTTTCAGACCGTTGAACGGAGCTTTGTCGCCCAGCGCTTCTTCGATACGAATCAGCTGGTTGTACTTAGCAACACGGTCAGAACGGCTCATAGAACCGGTTTTGATCTGGCCAGCAGCAGTACCGACCGCCAGGTCAGCGATGGTCGCATCTTCAGTTTCACCTGAACGGTGTGAAATCACCGCGGTGTAACCTGCATCTTTTGCCATCTTGATTGCAGCCAGAGTTTCGGTCAGAGAACCGATCTGGTTGAATTTGATCAGGATGGAGTTAGCGATACCTTTATCGATACCTTCTTTCAGGATCTTGGTGTTGGTCACGAACAGGTCGTCACCTACCAGCTGAATTTTGTCGCCCAGCACTTTGGTCTGGTAAGCGAAGCCCGCCCAGTCAGACTCGTCCAGACCGTCTTCGATAGAGACGATTGGGTACTGTTTGGTCAGATCTTCCAGGAAGTGCGTGAACTCTTCAGAGGTGAAAGCTTTGTTGCCTTCGCCAGCCAGCACATATTTGCCGTCTTTGTAGAATTCAGACGCTGCACAGTCCATCGCCAGGGTGATGTCTTTGCCCAGCTCGTAGCCTGCTGCTTTAACCGCTTCAGCGATAACAGCCAGGGCTTCGGCGTTAGAACCCAGGTTAGGCGCATAGCCACCTTCGTCACCGACCGCAGTGCTCATGCCTTTGGCTTTCAGCACTTTTGCCAGGTTGTGGAAAACTTCAGAACCCATGCGAATGGCTTCTTTCACGTTTTTCGCGCCAACAGGCTGGATCATGAATTCCTGGATATCAACGTTGTTATCCGCGTGCTCACCACCGTTGATGATGTTCATCATCGGCAGTGGCATAGAGAATTTGCCTGGGGTGCCGTTCAGTTCAGCGATGTGCGCGTACAGTGGCAGGCCTTTAGAAGCCGCAGCCGCTTTAGCCGCAGCCAGCGAAACCGCCAGAATGGCGTTAGCGCCGAAGTTGGATTTGTTCTCAGTACCGTCCAGCTCGATCATGATCTTATCGATGTTCGCCTGGTCTTTGGCATCTTTACCGGTTACCGCGGCAGCGATAGGACCGTTAACAGCGGCAACCGCTTTGGTCACGCCTTTGCCCAGGAAACGAGATTTGTCACCGTCACGCAGCTCCAGTGCTTCGCGAGAACCGGTTGAAGCACCTGATGGCGCTGCAGCCAGACCAACGAAACCGCCTTCCAGATGCACTTCTGCTTCTACAGTCGGGTTGCCACGGGAGTCGATGATTTCGCGACCGATGACTTTTACGATTTTGGACATTCGATTTTCCTCAGTACAAGTTAGTCAATCCTAAGACAAACAACGCGCGAAAAGTTCGCGCGCTGTTCGTTAAACTCTTACTTCGCTAACCGCTTCTGGTGCTCCTGCGCGGCTTTAACAAAGCCAGCGAACAGCGGATGACCATCACGCGGGGTCGACGTGAATTCCGGGTGGAACTGACAAGCTACAAACCACGGATGGTTCGGGAGTTCGATGATCTCCACCAGCTGGTCGTCGCCGGAACGGCCCGCAATATGCAGACCCGCCGCTTCAATCGGCTTCAACAGCAGATTGTTCACTTCATAACGATGACGGTGACGTTCAGTAATCACGTCAGAACCGTATAGCTGGCGCACTTTACTTTCCGGCGTCAGCTGGCACTGCTGGCTACCCAGACGCATGGTGCCGCCCAGATCGCTCTGCTCAGTACGTTGCTCAACGTTGCCTTCTTCATCACGCCATTCAGTGATCAGCGCGACCACTGGGTACTTACAGTCTGGCACAAATTCCGTTGAGTTGGCGTCTGCCATCCCGGCCACGTTGCGTGCGAATTCCATCAACGCAACCTGCATACCCAGGCAGATACCGAGGTAAGGGATGTTGTTCTCACGCGCGTATTGCGCCGTGAGCATTTTGCCTTCCACACCACGGTAGCCGAAGCCGCCCGGGATCAGGATAGCATCCAGATCTTTCAGAATTTCGACACCGCGAGATTCCACATCCTGCGAATCGATCAGCTTGATGTTCACGGTTACACGATTTTTCAGGCCACCGTGCTTCAGTGCTTCAATCACTGACTTGTACGCATCTGGCAGTTCGACATATTTGCCGACCATACCGATGGTCACTTCGCCACCCGGATTGGCTTCTTCATAGATAACCTGTTCCCATTCGGCCAGGTTCGCTTCCGGTGCGCTCAGATTGAAACGCTTACAGATATAGTCATCCAGACCCTGTGATTTCAACAGGCCAGGAATCTTGTAGATGGAATCCACATCTTTCAGGGAAATAACCGCTTTCTCTGGCACGTTACAGAACAGGGCGATCTTCGCACGTTCATTGGCCGGCACAGCGCGGTCAGAACGGCAGATCAGCACATCAGGCTGGATACCGATCGACAGCAGCTCTTTCACTGAATGCTGGGTTGGCTTGGTTTTCACTTCGCCTGCAGCCGCCATATACGGCACCAAAGTCAGGTGCATATACATGGTGTGTTCACGGCCCACATCAACCGCCATCTGGCGAATCGCTTCGAGGAACGGCAGGGATTCAATATCACCTACGGTACCGCCGATTTCCACCAGTACGACATCATGACCTTCGCCGCCTTCGATAATACGTTCTTTAATGGCGTTGGTGATGTGTGGGATAACCTGAATCGTGGCACCCAGATAGTCACCGCGACGTTCTTTGCGCAGCACTTCTGAGTAGATACGACCGGTCGTAAAGTTGTTGCGGCGCGACATTTTGGTACGGATGAAGCGCTCGTAGTGACCCAAGTCCAGATCGGTTTCGGCCCCATCATCGGTAACAAACACTTCACCGTGCTGCGTTGGGCTCATGGTACCCGGATCGACGTTAATGTACGGATCGAGTTTCATGATGGTCACATTCAGACCACGTGCTTCAAGGATGGCTGCGAGGGAGGCTGCGGCAATGCCTTTGCCCAGAGAGGATACGACCCCGCCGGTCACAAAAATATAATTCGTTGTCATGCTGAACCTGAGAGTTTAGGTTTAAAGACGGTGGAATAACCAAGACGGGAAAATAGTATACCCGAAGTCGTCCTCAGCCACAATTGATGAATCACATCACCCCCCCGCATTGCAGCCGATAACATAGCGAATAGACGAGGGTGAAATGTTGACGTGCGTCACAAAGTTGCCGCTTGGCTGAATCGAGTAAGCTCAAGCGGACAATTTATGCGCAATGCAGGAATAATCGACAATTTGAAGAATAACCGCTTAGTCTTTGTTCTCACGGCATTTCACCTGCTGCCAGGCGGCTTCCATTTGATCCAGGGTCGCATCCTGCATCGCCAGTCCCTGAACGCTGATGATGGATTCAACCTGACGGAAGCGACGCTCAAATTTATCATTGGCTTTTTGTAAGGCGATTTCGGCTTTGCTGCCCAGATGGCGCGAAAGGTTGACGGTGGCAAACAGCAAATCGCCAATCTCCTCTTCCAGCTTGTCATTGTCGACCACCGCCTGCTGCGCTTCGTGCATCACTTCATCGATCTCTTCATGCACTTTATCCAGCACTGGCCCCAGGTTGTTCCAGTCGAATCCCACCGTGCTACAGCGCTTCTGGATTTTGTAAGCACGCATCAGTGCAGGCAAGGCTTTAGGAATGTCATCCAGCACCGAATGCTGTGACTTCTCTGCGCGCTCGCTGTGTTTGATCGCTTCCCAGTTTTTCAGTACTTCCTGCGTGGTGTCGGCCTGCACATCACCAAAGATGTGCGGATGACGGCGCTCCAGCTTGTCGCTAATCGCATTGCAGATGTCATCGAAGTTGAAACGCTGTTGCTCATCGGCCATTTGCGCGTAAAACACCACCTGAAACAGCAGATCGCCGAGTTCACCGCGCAGGTCATCAAAGTCCTCGCGCTGAATCGCGTCGATCACTTCGTAGGTCTCTTCCAGCGTGTAAGGGGCGATGGAGGCGAAGGTCTGCTGACGATCCCACGGGCAGCCACGTTCCGGGTCGCGCAAGGTTTGCATGATGGTGAGCAGACGATTCAGGGCTGTCATGGGGAAATCCTTAGGGGTTAAAATGGAAAAGGTCGCCAAAATGGCGACCCTGAGGCGCACCGAAATCTGGTCGACGCGCAGAGCAACCTGGACGTGCCATTTCGGGCGTACAGTAAATGCCAGGCTGCCCTTTCATGGCGGCCTGGCCACATCAGTTCAGACGGCGTGCGTCGATGATATCCGGCACCTGATTAAGACGCGCCAGCACGCGACCCAGCACCTGCTGGTTGTAGATTTCGATATCCATATCAATGGTTGCCAACTGCTTTTTGGTGTCGCTGCGGCTGGAAACGCCCAGCACGTTAACCTTCTCATTCGCCAGAATGGTAGTGATATCGCGCAGTAACCCGCTGCGATCGTTGGCGGTGACGCGTACCACCAGCGAATAGCCGCTCGAATAATCTTCGCCCCACACCGCATCGACAATACGTTCCGGCGCATGGGAGATCAGTTCGCTTAACTGGTCACAGTCGGCTCGGTGAATGGAAATACCGCGCCCCTGGGTGATAAAGCCCACGATATCGTCACCCGGGATCGGCTGGCAGCAGCGCGCAATGTGGTGCAGCAGATTGCCCACGCCTTCCACCACCACGCGTCCACTTTCTCTGCGCGCAGATGAAGGCTGATGTGATTTTTGCGTCAGCTGGCGCAGCGCTTCACGATCTTCCTCTTCCGCACTCGGCTTATTGAGTTTGGCCTGCAGGAAGTTGACCATCTGATTGAGGCGAATATCGCCGCCGCCAATCATCGCCAACAGCTCATCCTGCGAGCTGACGTTATAACGCGGCAGCAGAATTTTTTCTGCATCGCGGAAACTGATATCCAGCTGGCTCAACTCGCTTTCAAGAATCTGGCGGCCAGCCAGAATGTTCTTGTCGCGATCTTGTTTGCGGAACCAGGCGTGAATTTTTGAACGGCCACGGCTGGTGGTGATATAGCCAAGGTTCGGGTTCAGCCAGTCGCGGCTCGGGTTCGGCTGCTTCTGGGTAATCACCTCAATCTGATCGCCCATCTGCAATTGATAGGTGAACGGCACAATGCGACCGCTGATTTTGGCACCAATGCAGCGATGTCCGATATCACTGTGAATGTGATAAGCGAAGTCCAGTGGTGTTGAGCCAGATGGCAGATCGACCACGTCGCCTTTCGGGGTAAACACGTACACCCGATCGTCAAATACCTGACTGCGCACCTCTTCCAGCATCTCGCCGGAATCCGCCATCTCTTCCTGCCAGGTAATCAGCTTACGCAGCCACGCAATGCGTTCCTCGTGCCCTGCCGCACCGCGCGCGTTACTGGAAGTCGGGCCTTCTTTGTACTTCCAGTGCGCGGCCACGCCCAACTCCGCATCTTCATGCATCTGGCGAGTACGAATCTGGATCTCTACCGTCTTGCCCTGCGGACCGAGCACCACGGTGTGAATGGATTGATAACCGTTGGGTTTTGGATTGGCAACGTAGTCGTCGAACTCGCTGGGAAGATGGCGATACAGTGTGTGCACGGTGCCTAACGCGCCGTAGCAATCCTGCAAACGTTCTGCCACGATGCGCACCGCGCGCACATCGAACAGCTCATCAAACGCCAGCGACTTTTTCTGCATCTTGCGCCAGATGCTGTAGATATGTTTCGGGCGGCCATAGACTTCAGCACGCACGCCCTCCTTCTGCATCTCTGCACGTAAGTTACTCACGAAATTATCAATGTAACCTTCGCGGTCAATACGGCGTTCATGCAGCAGTTTGGCGATGCGTTTGTACTCATCGGGGTGCAGATAGCGGAAGCAGTAATCTTCCAGCTCCCATTTGAGCTGACCGATACCCAGACGATTGGCTAACGGCGCATAGATGTTGGTGCTCTCTTTGGCGGCGAGAACACGTTCGTCTTCTGGTGCATCCTTCATTTCACGCAGGTGGGCAATACGCTCTGCCAGCTTGATAACCACGCAGCGGAAATCTTCCACCATCGCCAGCAGCATGCGGCGCACGTTATCCACCTGCTCGGAGGCCATAGAATCATTGTGGATGGCTTTCAGCTGGCGGATCGCGTCCATATCGCGCACACCGTGTACCAGCGAGACAATGCCTTTGCCGAACGACTTTTCCAGCTCTTCTTCACTGACCACATCCGCGTTGGCCAGCGGGAACAGTAAGGCCGCGCGCAGGCTATCGTTGTCCATACTGAGCATGGTGAGTATTTCCACCATCTCAATACCGCGCCACAGCAGCAGAGCCTGATCTGGATGGTTGTGCGTTTCGGTTTCACAGTAGCGCCAGGTGTCCGCCAATCGCTGACAGGATTGCGGATTATTGATATTTAAACTGGCGATCCACTGGTCAAGGGCAAACTCCCCTTCCGTATTTAAATGCGCACTTCTAACCGCAACCATATCCTCTCCTGCCATAACGACGAAAACGCCGCTTATGCTTTGCTAAACAGCACCATGGACTCGAGATGACTGGTATGTGGGAACATATCCAGCATCGCGACCCTTTCCAAATGGTAGCCCGCCGACAGTAATGCCTGACTGTCGCGCGCAAGTGTTGTTGGGTTACAGGAAACATAGACCACGCGTTGCGGCGCAAGTTTAACGATATGCGACATCACACCCGCGGCCCCAGCACGTGCTGGATCCAGTAACACCTTGTTAAATCCCTGCGCTGCCCAAGGCTGGTGGGCAACGTCTTCCTCCAGGTTGTGCTGGAAAAAGCGGACATTTTTAAGATTATTCAGCTCAGCATTATACGCTGCCTGGTGGACTAATGCTGCAACACCCTCCACACCCACAGCATTTTGTACGAACTTTCCTACAGGCAAAGTGAAATTACCCATACCGCAAAACAGATCCAGCACCCGATCTTCGGGCTGTAAATCGAGCCATTCAATGGCTTTTGTCACCATCTGCTGATTCACGCCATCATTCACCTGGATGAAATCCTGCGGGCTGAAAGTCAGTTTCAAATCAAACGATTGGTAGAAAGGTGCGTAATCCCCCAGCGGCTGCAAATGCTCGCTGCCGTCCGCCAGATACAACATCAGCTGATGCTCATGCGAAAAGCGTTCCAGTTTTACACGATCGCCTGCGGACAATGCATCAAGATGACGCAGCACCATCACCGGGCCATTATCTGCCAGCACTAACTCGACATGCCCCAGTCGCCGTGCGGCCTGTAAGCTGCTAAGACACTGGTGCAACGGCTGCAGTAACGCTTCAAGCTCGGGCACCAAAATGGGGCATTGAGTTAACTCAACCAAATCGTTGCTGGCCGCCTGGCGGAACCCCATTTGTAAACGCTGCTGTTTAGGCTGCCATTGCAGTCCCAGACGGGCGCGACGGCGATAGCCCCAGGTGTTGCCGCTGATGATCTCATTCACCTGCACCGGCAAAGGCGCATCCCGGCTCAACATTCGGCTCAGCGCACGTGCTTTACTGTCCTCCTGTAACGCGATCGCGGCATGCTGTTGCTGGCAGCCACCACACACGCCAAAGTGCACACAGCGCGGTTTTTCCCGCTGTGCGCTTGGCTGCATAATCTTTTTGGCTTTGGCCCGCGAGAACTGACGTTTATCTTCCTCGACCATAACTTCGGCCTGTTCACCCGGCAGTGCGCCGCTGACAAACATCGCTTTGCCATTATGGCGCGCAACACCTTGTCCAAAGGGGTCAAGGTCTTCGATAGTGACGGTAATACGCTGCTTTGTCGCCACACGCTGTTTTGCGGAGTAAAATTGCGCCATAGTGTTGTGAATTCTCTAAATTAATGGGGTGTGCCATCGCAAGCGGATTGTGCACAGGGATATCAATGCCAGGAGTTGCCAGGCCACAATTATGACCAAATATAGCCTGCGGGCGCGAATGATGATTTTGATACTGGCGCCAACGTTAATGATTGGTCTGCTGCTCAGTACCTTCTTCGTGGTGCACCGTTATAACGAATTACAACATCAGGTGCGCGATGCCGGATCGAACATTATCGAACCGCTGGCAGTCTCCAGCGAATACGGCATGACCTGGCACAATCGTGATGCGATTCGCGAGCTGGTCAGCCTGCTGCATCGTCGTCATTCCGATATTGTCCGTGCCATTACCGTTTTCGACAACAACAATCACATCTACGTCACTTCGAACAACAACCAAAATCTGGCGTTGTTGCAGAAAGAAGACATCTCGACGCTGGAAGATGGTGTCTCCGTCGAGCGCCACGGCAATTTGATGGTGCTGCGAACCCCAATTATCTCCGAACGCTATTCCGTAGACGAACTGCCCGGAGAAGATGCCAAACCGGCGGGTAATCCATTGGGGTATGTGGCTATTGAACTCGATCTGCAATCGGTGCGGCTGGAGCAGTACAAAGAGGTGTTTGTGGCCACTTTGCTCTTACTGTTTTGTTTGTGCATCGCCATGCTGTTTGCCTATCGTCTGATGCGCGACGTCACCGGGCCAATTCGTAACATGGTTTCCACCGTGGACCGCATTCGTCGCGGCCAACTCGACAGCCGCGTTGATGGCTACATGCTGGGCGAACTGAGCATCCTGAAAAACGGCATCAATGCCATGGCGATGTCGCTCACCGCTTATCACGAAGAGATGCAGCAGAATATCGATCAGGCCACCTACGATCTGCGTGAAACCCTGGAGCAGCTGGAGATTCAAAACGTCGAGCTGGATTTGGCGAAGAAGCGCGCGCAGGAAGCGGCGCGTATTAAATCAGAATTTCTCGCCAATATGTCGCATGAGTTACGAACACCGCTCAACGGAGTGATTGGCTTTACCCGTCAGATGCTGAAAACCGGACTGAGCACCAACCAACGCGATTATATGAGCACCATTGAACGCTCGGCCAATAACCTGCTGAGCATCATCAACGATGTGCTGGATTTCTCAAAGCTCGAAGCCGGCAAACTGGTGCTGGAATCGATCCCCTTCCCGCTGCGCGCCACGCTGGATGAAACGCTGGTGCTGCTGGCACCTTCGGCACATGACAAAGGACTCGAGATCACCGTTTGTCTGGAAAAACAGGTGCCGGATAATGTGATTGGCGATCCGCTACGTTTACAGCAGATCATGATTAACCTGATTGGTAATGCCATTAAGTTTACTGAGCAGGGGCACATCGATTTGCGTGTTGAGCTGCGTAGCCTGAGCACCACGCGCGTTGAACTGGAAATTCAGGTACACGACACCGGCATTGGCATTTCTGAGCAGCAACAGTCACAGCTGTTCCAGGCGTTTCGTCAGGCCGATGCGAGTATTTCCCGCCGCCACGGCGGCACTGGTTTGGGTCTGGTGATCACGCAAAAACTGGTGTCGGAGATGGGCGGAGAGATCGCGTTCCACAGCCGTCAGAATCAGGGATCCACTTTCTGGGTGCACGTTCATCTCGATCTCAATCCCAACGCGCCGCCCATTCCGCGTATGCTGGAAGATCTGCGCGCCATCCCGTTAGCCTATATCGAACCCCATGCGGCGGTGGCGAAAGCGGTGCAGGAGATGCTTAGCATCACGCCGCTGCAGGTTCAGCATTTCACTTCACTGGAAGCGCTGCCGGATACCCGCTTCCCGCTGTTGTTGATGGGATTGCCGGTGAACGATCCTCACCCCTCCACGCTGCCGGATGCTTTAATTCAACGGCTGCGCGCCCATGCCGATTCGGTACTGCTGGCGCTGCCCAGCGAGATGATGCTGTTCGCCGACGATTTGCGCGCACGAGGCATCGCCGGCTGTATCGCCAAACCCGTCTCACTGACGCGCTTGTTGCCGATGCTGCTGGATTTGCACAGTTTGCATAACGATGCCTTACCGCACAGTACCCGCCAGCCGCTGACGGTGATGGCGGTGGATGACAATCCTGCCAATCTGAAGTTAATCGGTGCGCTGCTGGAGGAGCAGGTTCAGCACATCATTCTGTGCGACAACGCGGAACAGGCTATCCGCCAGGCGCGTTTACACAAGCTGGATGTGATTTTGATGGATATCCAGATGCCGGATATCGATGGCATTCGCGCCAGTGAAATTATCCGTAGCCTGCCGCTGCATGCCAATACCCCGATTGTCGCGGTGACCGCGCATGCGCTGGATGGCGAGCGCCAGCAGCTGATTGGCGCCGGGATGAATGATTATCTGGCGAAGCCGATAGACGAAGGCAAACTGAGCCAGCTGTTGCAGCGCTATGCCCCGAACCCCACGGCGGCATCCACACTACTGCCGGATGTTGCGCCATCGCTCGACTGGGCGCTGGCACTGCGTCAGGCCGCCAACAAACCGGATCTGGCGCGCGATCTGCTGCAGATGCTGCTGGATTTCCTGCCGGAGGTGGAAGCGCGCGTGGAGGGTTCCATGGCCAGTAACGATGTTAATGGCCTACGCGAGATCATCCATAAGCTGCACGGCAGTGCCAGCTACAGCGGCGTGCCCCGACTGAAACAGCTGTGTCAGCAGCTGGAAAAGAGCCTGCATCAGGAGAGTGATATCGAAGCGCTGGAGCCGGAATTGCTGGAGTTGAGTGATGAGATGGCGAACGTGGCGCGTGAGGCCAGGAAAGTGTTGGGCGTGGGATAACGGAACGTTTCATGCCCTCTCTTAAGCACAAGAGAGCGCTAATCGAGCATGGTTAAAGAATGACTCGTCGTCTCAATCATCGCCACCAACGGTCCCCTCGCCCGATAACGGGAGAGGGTTAGGATGAGAGGGGCGCGCCTGTAAGGCCTGCCCCACATTGTTCGCTGCCACGACATTGCGCGCGATTAGCCGCATCTATAAGGCCTGCCCCACCTTGATTGTTGCCGCCACATTGCGCGCGGTCAGTCGCACATTCTGCGCCGCATTGGCTAACGCATCCTCCAGTGAGCCAATGCTAAACAACACGCTGAATACCGCATCCAGCCCGTGCTGATGCACCACGCCAACATCTGCGGTTAAACTGCCCGCAATGCCAATCACCGGCTTGTTAAACTGCTTTGCCACCTTCGCCACACCAATCGGCACTTTGCCGTTAATGGTCTGGCTATCAATACGCCCTTCGCCGGTAATCACCAGATCGGCATCCTGCACCTGATCCGCTAACGCAAGGGCTTCCGTGACGATCTCAATACCGCGACGTAGCTCGGCCTGGCAAAACGCATGCAGTGCCGCGCCCATGCCCCCCGCCGCACCGCCGCCCGCAATGTGCAGCACATCAATGTCTAAATCGCGATGGATAATCTCAGCGTAATGCGCCAGCGCTTTATCCAGCTGCTGCACCAGTTCCGGCGTGGCCCCTTTTTGAGGACCAAAAATCGCCGAAGCCCCCTCTTCGCCGGTCAGGGGATTAGTGACATCGCAGGCCACTTCAATGCGGCACTGCTGAATACGTTTATCCAGCTGATCGATTTCAATCCGCGCCAGCTGCGGCAGTGCGCCGCCGCCAAAGGCAATCTCATTGCCCTGCTGGTCCAGCAAGCGAGCGCCCAGCGCCTGCATCATGCCGGATCCCCCATCGTTGGTGGCGCTGCCGCCAATGCCAATAATGATGTGGTCAACACCGCGATCGAGCGCGTTTTTAATCAGCTCGCCAGTGCCATAAGAGTTGGTGATCAACGGGTCACGCTGCGCGGCCGGCACCAATTCCAGGCCGCTGGCTGCCGCCATTTCAATAAAGGCGCTGCGCTCATCACCCGATAATCCATAAAATGCCTCAACCGGCGCGCCGAGCGGTCCGGTCACGGTCAATCTGACAATACTTCCCTGCGTCGCCGCCACCATGGCTTCTACCGTGCCTTCGCCACCGTCGGCGACCGGTATTTTCACGTATTCGGCGTCGGGAAAAATTTCGCTAAATCCCGCTTCAATCGCCGCAGCCACTTCCAGGGCGGACAAACTCTCTTTATATGAATCCGGTGCGATGACAATTTTCATAGGCAATCCGAGCGCGATGGATGACGGAGTTCCGTCCTGCTAATGCAGTAAGCTGCCCGGCATCCGCAGACACCGGACAGGCAAACTACCGGGTGATCTCGACCTGAGCTAATTTTTCATAATAGCAAGCCAGTGCACTATGGTCAGATGTGCCCTTGCCGTCGACTTTCAGCGCTTGCATCATTTCCATCACCGCAGCCGTCAGCGGCAGATGCGCGCCAATGCCGTGTGAAGTGTCCAGCGCATTCGCCAAATCCTTGATGTGCAAGTCGATGCGGAAGCCTGGCTTGAAGTTACGATCCAGCACCATCGGCGCTTTGGCATCGAGTACAGTGCTGCCTGCCAGCCCACCACGAATCGCCTGATAAACCAGTTCTGGGTTCACACCGGCTTTGGTTGCCAGCGACAGCGCTTCGGACATCGCCGCGATGTTCAGCGCCACAATCACCTGGTTTGCCAACTTAGTGACGTTACCTGCACCGATATCGCCGGTGTGCACCACCGAACCGGCCATGGCTTTCATGATGTCATAGCACTGGTCGAATACCGCTTTATCGCCGCCAACCATCACAGACAGCGTGCCCTCAATCGCTTTTGGCTCGCCGCCGCTGACCGGCGCATCCAGCATCTTGATGCCTTTTTCTGCCAGCGCATCGTGCACTTCACGGCTGGCCAGCGGCGCAATCGAACTCATGTCGATCACAATCAGTCCTGGCTTCGCACCTTCGATAATCCCGTTGGCGCCGAGGCAAACCTCTTTCACCTGCGGTGAGTTCGGCACCATGGTGATCACCACATCAACCTGTTCGGCGACCTCTTTTGGCGTTTTCGCCACGGTAGCGCCCAGCTCCACCAGCTCGGCTTCATTGCTGACGTTGTGGTCACGTACCACCAGTGAATAACCGGCTTTCACCAGGTTTTTACTCATCGGTTTGCCCATAATACCGAGGCCGATAAATCCAATTTTCATTGCCTTTCCTCTTCGTCAGTTATTTCTTAAATTTGTCACACAGCGCCTGCGTGGCGTTGCGGAAAACACCGAGATCGCTGCCCACGGCAACGAATGTGGCGCCCCATTCGAGATAACGGCGCGCGTCGGCTTCCACCGGCGCCAGAATGCCGCTTGGCTTGCCCGCCGCTTTGGCACGTTCAAAGATGTGTTTGATTACTTTCAGCACTTCAGGATGTGCAGGCTGACCGAGATAGCCCATCGCCGCCGAGAGATCGCCCGGTCCGACAAAAATGCCATCCACGCCGTCAACGGCAGCAATCGCATCGATGTTATCCACCGCCTGCTGCGTTTCGATCTGCACCAGCACTGTGATGTTGTCATTGATGGTGGCGTTGTAATCCGGCAGCGTGCCGTACATATTGCTGCGATGCGAAACCGACACGCCGCGAATGCCCGCTGGCGGATAACGCGTTGACGCCACGGCGCGAATCGCCTCTTCCTCGGTCTCCACAAACGGCACCAGGAAGTTGTAGAAACCGATATCCAGCAGGCGTTTGATGATGATGGGTTCGTTGCACGGCGGACGCACCACCGGCGCACTGTGGCTGCCCTTCAGCGCCATCAACTGCGGGATAAAGGTGGTGATGTCGTTGGGCGCGTGTTCGCCATCCAGCACCAGCCAGTCAAAACCCGCCAGACCCAGAACTTCGGTGGAAATCGGGCTGGCAAGTGCGCACCAGCTACCAATCAGGGTTTCCCCTGCCTGCAAACGGCGACGAAAGTGGTTCGGCCAGGCATTGCTCATTGTCTTTACTCCTGTCTGTTACAACAGGCGCCCGCACGGGGCGCCGGAAACATTAGCGCACCAGGCACGGACGCTTGTTATCGAAGGTCCAGTTCGGCACGAGGTACTGCATCGCCTGCGCATCGTCGCGCGCGCCCAAACCGTGTTTCTGATACAGCGCATTGGCCTGCATGACCTGATCCATATCCAGCTCGACACCAAGACCCGGTTTTTGCGGTACCTGTACCATGCCGCCCTTGATCTGGAACGGCTCTTTGGTCAGGCGCTGATTGCCCTCCTGCCAGATCCAGTGAGTATCGATGGCGGTAATCGCGCCCGGCGCGGCAGCGGCCACGTGGGTGAACATCGCCAGCGAAATATCGAAGTGGTTGTTAGAGTGCGAACCCCAGGTCAGGCCGAAGTCATGACACATCTGCGCCACGCGCACTGAACCTTGCATGGTCCAGAAGTGTGGATCCGCCAGCGGGATATCCACCGATTGCAGCGACAGCGTGTGGCCCATTTGGCGCCAGTCGGTGGCGATCATGTTGGTGGCGGTCGGCAAACCGGTTGCGCGACGGAATTCCGCCATCACTTCGCGGCCGGAATAACCCTGCTCGGCCCCGCATGGATCTTCTGCGTAAGCCAGCACGCCTTTGAGTTGTTTACCGAGCAGAATTGCCTCGTTCAGCGACCAGGCACCGTTGGGATCGAGGGTAACGCGTGCCTGCGGGAAGCGTTTAGCCAGCGCCGTGACCGCTTCGGCCTCTTCGCCACCGCGCAGCACGCCGCCTTTCAGTTTGAAATCGTTGAAGCCATATTTTTCATAGGCGGCTTCCGCCAGTCGCACCACGGTATCCGGCGTCAGTGCCTCTTCATGACGCAGGCGATACCAGTCGCACTTGTCTGTTTCCTGGCTCTGATAAGGCAGCGACGTTTTCTTGCGGTCGCCGACGTAGAACAGATACCCAAGCATCTCCACGCGGTCACGCTGTTGGCCATCGCCGAGCAGCGAGGCAACGTTGACGCCCAGGTGCTGACCGAGCAGATCCAGCAGCGCCGCTTCAATGCCAGTCACCACATGGATGGTAGTACGCAGGTCGAAGGTCTGATTGCCGCGTCCGCTGGAATCGCGGTCGGCAAAAGTACTGCGAACCAGGTTAAGGATGTTTTTGTACTCACCCACGGTCTTCTGCACCACCAGCGCCGCCGCATCTTCCAGCGTCTGACGAATTTTCTCACCGCCGGGAATTTCACCCACGCCGGTGTGGCCCGCGTTATCCTTGATAATGACGATGTTACGAGTGAAGAACGGTGAATGGGCGCCGCTCAGATTCAGCAACATGCTGTCGTGACCGGCCACCGGAATGACCTGCAGCGATATGATTTTTGGTGTCTGACTCATTTCCTGCTCCTTATGCATGACGGCGACCGAAGGCCGGACGCTTACGGTCGAATGACCAACCGGGAACCAGATACTGCATCGCCGTGGCGTCGTTACGCGCACCTGCCGGCAGAGATTTGTAGAGGGCATTGGCTTGATGCAGACGATCCCAATCCAGCTCGACGCCGAGGCCGGGCTTATCCGGTACGGCAATCTTGCCGTTGCGGATTTGCAGCGGCTCTTTGGTGAGGCGCTGATCGCCTTCCTGCCAAATCCAGTGGGTATCGATAGCCGTCGGTTTGCCCGGTGCGGCAGCGCCAACGTGGGTAAACATCGCCAGCGAAATATCGAAGTGGTTGTTAGAGTGGCAACCCCAGGTTAAGCCCCAGTCGTCGCACAGTTGCGCCACGCGCACCGCACCGCTCAGCGTCCAGAAGTGCGGATCGGCCAGCGGGATATCGACTGAGTTGAGCATCACCGCGTGATTCATCTCGCGCCAGTTGGTGGCAATCATATTGGTGGCGACCGGCAAGCCGGTGGCACGGCGGAACTCCGCCATCACTTCGCGGCCGGAATAGCCCTGTTCGGCCCCGCAAGGATCTTCAGCATAGGTCAGCACCTCGCCCATGCCTTTGCACAGACGGATGGCTTCATCAAGCGTCCAGGCACCATTGGGATCGACGGTGATACGCGCATCCGGGAAACGCTTTTTCAGCGCGGCCGCGGATTCCATCTCCTGCTCGCCCGGCAATACGCCGCCTTTCAATTTGAAATCTTTGAAACCGTATTTGTCCTGTGCCGCTTCCGCCAGGCGCACCACCGCATCTGGCGTCAGTGCTTCCTGATGACGCAGGTGATACCAGTCATGGCTGGCACCTTCGCCCGTCAGATACGGTAAATCGGTTTTGCGACGATCGCCGAGATAGAACAGATAACCGAGCACGGTGACTTCATCGCGCTGTTGTCCCGGACCGAGCAACTCGGCTACCGGTACGCCCAGACATTGACCCAGCAAATCCAGCAGTGCCGCTTCCAGCGCCGCCACCGCATTGACACGCAGTTCGAAGGTCCAGGCCCCTTTACCGAAGGTATCGAAATCCGCTGACTGATTACCTTTGTGCACCTGCTGCACCAGGCGGTTCATGCGCGCCACCTGCTGGCCTTTGACCTGTGGAATCGCCTCCACCAGCGTTTGACAGATCGTTTCGCCACCCGGCGCTTCACCGACGCCGGTATGACCATCACTGTCGGTCAGTACCACAATGTTGCGGGTGAAGCAGGCGCTGTGCGCTCCACCAATGTTCAGCAACATGCTGTCGTAACCGGCAACCGGAATCACCTGCATATCGGTGATCACCGGGCTACTTTGCGTATTCATAGTTCGTCCTTATGCTCGGTGTTTCAGTTCAATACGTTTGATATCACCCGTGATGAACAGGAAGCTAAACGCAGCGACGAAGGCGTGGATCCCGACATAAATCAGCGCTCCTTCGAAAGAGCCAGAAGCGGCGATGATGTAACCGATAGCAATAGGCGTCACGATGCCGGAGAAGTTGCCGAACATGTTGAACAAGCCACCGCTCAATCCACTGATCTCTTTCGGTGCGGTATCCGCCATCACTGCCCAGCCCAGCGCACCAATACCTTTGCCGAAGAACGCCAGCGCCATAAACAGCACCACTACCCACTCAGTTTCGGTGTAGTTACACATCACCATGCTGATAGAGAGCAGCATGCCAACCACGATGGGAGTCTTACGTGCAACGTTCAGCGAACCAGTTTTGCGCATCAGGTAATCGGAAATCACGCCACCTAACACACCACCGAGGAAGCCACAGATGGCCGGAATCGAGGCGATCATGCCCGCTTTAAGAATCGACATGCCGCGCGCCTGCACCAGATAAACCGGGAACCAGGTAATAAAGAAGTAGGTCAGCGCGTTAACGCAATATTGTCCGAGATAGATACCCCACATCATGCGGGTCAAAAGCAGCTGTTTGATTTGATACCACTTCTCATCCCAGCTCACTTTGCGGTCGGCTTTTTTGGCATCCATGTTGATCAACGCGCCGCCCTGCTCCATGTACTCCAGCTCAGCTTTGTTCACACCCGGATGGTTGTTCGGATCGTGCATGAACTTCAGCCAGACGAAGCTGAGGATGATGCCCAGTCCGCCCATAAACCAGAACACGTGCGCCCAGCCCACTTCAGCCACCAGCCAGCCCATAATCGGGGCGAAGATCACCGTGGCGAAATACTGCGCCGAGTTGAAAATGGCGACGGCGGTGCCACGCTCCTGTGCCGGGAACCAGGCCGCAACAATACGGCTGTTACCCGGGAAGGAAGGCGCTTCTGCCAGGCCGACCATAAAGCGCAACAGAAACAGTGAAACGACGATGCCGAAGCCGCTGAACAGATCGACAAAGCCCTGCAGCAAGGTAAACAGCGACCAGAGGAAAATACTCCAGAAGTAAACGCGTTTTGAGCCAAAGCGGTCAAGCAGCCAGCCGCCAGGTATTTGTCCAATAACGTAAGCCCATGAGAAGGCGGAGAAGATATATCCCAGACCGACCGAATCGAGGCCGATATCTTTAGACATCGCGGAACCGGCAATCGAGATGGTTGCACGGTCACCGTAGTTGAATGATGTGACGATAAATAACATCACCACAATCCAGTAACGGGCGTTGGTGCGTTTTTGCACCGCTTCCGCTGTCTGGCTGAAACTATTCATGATGCACTCCTGAAATATAGCGAACGCTACATTCACTCTGACTGCATACACATCGCGTTGGGTATCAGAATGATGTCGGGTTAAACACGGCGATTGTTGTTATGGCAAAACGATGATGCGTCGTGACGAATAACCAAACGTTGAAGAACGAGAATCAGTATAGGAACAGCCCAACCACGAGGCATTGGAAGAACGCATGATGATGAACATTGATTCATGCTGATTTTATGGCAATTGCACATATCCCTGCGGCGTAGCTCACGGAACCTGATTTTTCACCCGTAGATTGATTAAGAAGCAGCCAGCCAACGTGCGCTTTGTGAGTCTGTTCACTTGTATTTGGATAAACGAACCAAACTCAGGTAATAAAACCCCAAAAAGCCAGTCAGTTGCACAATGCGCAGGCCAATACCCCTGCATATACTGAGGCTGGCAAAAAAATGATGACGTGACGGAAGCATTTACAACGCGCTGCCATGTACAGCGCGACGAACTGGAAGGTGAGCAATGAACCGACCGCTAACAGAGAAACCGCTTTATATAAAAGTACACGACGCCGACAACGTGGCGATCGTGGTGAATAATCAGGGTTTGCCTGCGGGTACCCGCTTTGAGGATGGCCTGCAGCTCACCGAACACGTGCCGCAAGGACATAAAGTGGCGCTGGTGGACATTTCTCAAAACGGCGTCATCCTGCGCTACGGCGAAGTGATTGGCACCGCCTTGCGCCCGATTGCGCAAGGGAGCTGGATTGAAGAATCGCTGGTGGCGCTACCCGAAGCGCCTCCGCTCAACAGTTTGCCACTGGCGAACAATGTGCCCCCCACTCTGCCACCGCTCGAAGGATACACCTTTGAGGGTTATCGCAACGCCGATGGCAGCGTAGGAACACGCAATCTGCTCGGTATCACCACCAGCGTGCACTGTGTGGCTGGCGTCGTGGATTACGTGGTGCAAATGATCGAGCGCGATCTGCTGCCACGCTATCCCAACGTAGATGGTGTAGTGGCACTGAATCATCTTTATGGCTGTGGTGTGGCGATCAATGCGCCCGCTGCGGTGGTGCCGATTCGCACTATCCATAACCTCGCGCTGAACCCCAATTTTGGGGGCGAAGTGATGATTGTCAGTCTCGGCTGCGAGAAATTACAGCCGGAGCGTCTGCTGACCGGCACGCCGGATGTGCAGGCCATCTCGCTGGATGATCATGACATTGTGCGTTTGCAGGATGAACGGCATGTTGGTTTCGGCGCGATGGTCGATGAAATTCTTCAGGTGGCTGAGCGCCATCTGAAAAAACTGAATTTGCGCCAGCGCGAGACCTGCCCGGCATCAGAACTGGTGATTGGCACGCAGTGCGGCGGCAGCGATGCATTTTCCGGCGTGACGGCCAATCCGGCAGTCGGCTTTGCTTCTGATTTGCTGGTGCGCTGCGGCGCCACCGTGATGTTCTCCGAGGTCACCGAAGTACGCGATGCAATACATCTGCTGACGCCGCGCGTGGTCGATGAAAATGTGGGTAAACGCCTACTGGAAGAGATGGCGTGGTATGACGATTATCTTAGCCAGGGCCAAACCGACCGCAGCGCCAATCCCTCGCCGGGTAATAAGAAAGGCGGGCTGGCGAACGTGGTGGAGAAAGCGCTGGGATCGATTGCCAAATCAGGACGCAGTCCGATTGTAGAAGTGCTGTCACCAGGGCAGCGCCCAACAAAGCGCGGTTTGATCTATGCAGCGACACCGGCCAGTGATTTTGTCTGCGGCACCCAACAGATGGCCTCGGGCATTACCTTGCAGGTGTTCACCACCGGTCGTGGCACACCCTACGGTTTGGCTGCGATTCCGGTGATTAAAATGGCGACGCGCAATGCCTTGGCTGAACGCTGGCACGATTTGATGGATATTAATGCGGGCACCATTGCGACAGGTGAAGAGAGTATTGAGCAGGTGGGCTGGCGGTTGTTTGAGTTGATACTGGAGATTGCCAGTGGTCGCAAACAAACCTGGTCTGATCGCTGGGGCATTCGCAATCAGCTGGCGGTGTTTAATCCGGCGCCGGTGACCTGAGTGCGATCTCACCCTCTCCCAACAAGGGAGAGGATGCAATCTGGCGCGCCTGAAACATCATCATCTTATTTTCAGGCCGTTCAGATTGCCGCTTGCCAAAGACGAAGCGAAGGCAGAATTACAGCAGCTTACCCCAGCTCTCAACCCAAGGCGTGGTCACTGACTCAGGCTCAGGATCTTCAGTGGCATCCACCAGCAGCACATCACCGATGCGTTTGGCACTTTGCTCCTGCAAGGTGGCATCAAAAGTTTTACCCGCGCCGCAGAAGTTCTCATAGCTGCTATCACCCAGTGCAATCACGCCGTAGCGAAGCTCTGGTTGATAACCCACTTCATCGCGTATCTGCACATACAAGCGGGCAATATTGTCCGGGAAGTCGCCCTGGCCGGTGGTGGAGGTGACAATCAGAATGACCTCCTTGCTGTAAGCCTGCCAATCCGCCAGTGACGCATCCTCAAAAACTTTCACTTCGTGGCCCTGCGCTTCCAGTACCGGCTGCGCTTCTTCCGCCACCAGCAATGCATTGCCGTAAACCGTACCTGTAAAAATGCCAATCTTTGCCATCTTGCCGCTCCTTTATTCTGTTGGCTTATCCTGGACTGCCTCGTCGGCAAACTCAACCCTGGGAACCTCAGGGATCTGATCCTGCCAGCCAAAATGTTCCAGCATGCCTTGCCAGACGCGATCGAGCCCGGCGCGAATCACCAGAGGTTCTCCGGTGACCGGATGCGTCAGACTCAGCGCACTGGCATGCAGCATCAATCGATTCATACCAAAGTGCTCTGCTGCCCCCCGATTCTGCCGCAAATCACCATGGGCGCTATCGCCAATAATCGGGTGGCGCAGATGCACCATATGGCGGCGAAGCTGATGTTTACGGCCGGTATGCGGCGACATCTCCACCAGGGTATAACGCGCGCTGTTGTAACGGCTGATCGCCACCGGCATTTCTAATTGCGCCAGTGAGCGATAATCAGTGACGGCAGGCTGCGCGGTACGTTCCTGAGTCGCGAACTTATCGGCAATCTTATCCAGCTCTTCGACCAGCGGATAATCGAGCGTCGCGCTGCCATCCAGCCAACCGCGCACCACTGCGTGATAGGTCTTCTGCATTTTATGCTGCTCGAACTGCTGTGACAGTAGATGCGCCACTTCGCTGGAGAGCGCCATTAACAGTACGCCGGAGGTGGGGCGATCGAGGCGATGCACAGTAAATACGTGCTGACCAATTTGATCGCGTACCGTTTGCATCACCACCACTTTTTCGTCGCGATCGAGCCAACTACGATGCACCAGCCAGCCGGACGGTTTGTTGACGGCGACCAGCCATTCATCTTGATAAAGGATTTCCAGCATTAAGGGGTCGGATCCTGAAAAAGCGCGTCGAACTGGCCCAATGTCAGCAACAGGACCGCATGGCCTGGCGTGGTCGCAGGTAACGCGACTTCATAATAAGGCGTCACAGAGAAATTTTGCGGCAGTGGCGCGCCGGCTTCGATTAGCGCATGGAAACGTGGAATGAGTACCCACTGCAGCCACTCCAGCGGCTCCATGGTATTGAGACAAAAAGGCTCGGTGCTGGCGAAGGCTGCCACCTCAGGGGATTGCGTCTGCCAGTGGCCGTGTTCGCGCATCACCGCTTCGATTTGCTGCAGCTGTTGAATAACCATTTGCGACGACATACGCCACCTCCAGAGAAAAATTGGGCGGCAAGCATACCACTAGTCGTTCAACGTGCAAAAAAGCATAAAAAAAGGGAGCACTGTGATTACAGTGCTCCCGGTTTCGTTCGCAGCATTCCCGCCACCGCTGTGCTCCCTGCTCATCCATGACAACTCTTCCTCTGCTTTCCATTGCCTGTCATCGTGACAGTTATCCTTAGCATCCTGGCCCACCACCATCCACGTGGCTCTCATTCTCCGTCCTGGAGGTGTCCCTGACTCAATCCTGAGTGTCCTGCTTCATCCTGAAGCCTTCCATGTGCCGTAAACTCCGTTACGTTCCTGCCTCCTGGCTGACATTCTCCTGAACGTCTCTTTATCCCCAGCATCCTGCCAGTGGTGACTATTCTGTCAGAAACCATCGTAATAACAAGTTAGTAAGACGCGTTAATAGATTTCTCACACCACTAATTTTAGGAGTGATGCCATAACCTTATGATTCACAATATTTTTACATCTTTGTTTTCCGGATGGCTGCAAGATGATCTAGCGATCTCTCACACCTGATGTGAGAGATCTCTTACAAACCTAACCTGTGAAATCTGCTAATCAGGCTTTAACCGGTTGTAAATCATTAAGAAATGTCTGAATACTTGCCGCCAGCACCTGGCGCTTTTTACTACCAGGCTGTTCCAGAATCACTTCACCGGAAAGATTACACAGAGCAATCACATCCTGCTCCGATTCAGTAGTCGCAATAAATAATGTTGGACTCTGTTTTAACCGGCGCTTCATGACCAGATGGCCAATCAGATTCTCCTGCAAGCGGGTAAAGTCTGATTCGCTCCACACCTGTAACAACGTTATCGGCTGCTGTTGAAAGGTTGCGGTCATATCGCCGGCAAACTGCGAGGTGTAAAAAGCACTGATTTCCGATTGCAACTGAATATCCAGTGCCCGCTCGACGGCTTCCAGCGTGGCTGGCAAGGTGAAGGGCTGTGGTTGCCACAGCACACAATCATCCAGCGTGCTGACAATACAAGGGGATGGCACACCCAGCAGATCCGAACTGGCGGGCAGATGTCCAGCCTGCTGCTGCCAATGTTGCACATAACGGGCGGTAAACTCACGCAGGGCATCTGCGGTTTGCTGCATCATTCTTCTTCTCGCTTGTGATCGGTTACACTTAGCCACTTTGATGGAATTTAGTGGTAACCGATATGTCTTCTGAAAACCGCGATCAGGCGTTAAGCGGCCTGACGTTAGGTAAGCCCACGGCTTATGTTGATCGCTACGATAACACGCTGCTGCAATCGGTGCCGCGCAGCCTGAATCGCGAACCGCTGGGGCTCTACCCGGATAATCTGCCGTTCCAGGGCGCAGATATCTGGACGCTGTACGAACTCTCCTGGCTCAACAGCAAAGGCGTGCCGCAGGTGGCGGTAGGCGAAGTGGTACTGCGCGCGGACAGCGAAAACCTGATCGAGTCCAAGAGCTTTAAGCTCTATCTTAACAGTTTTAACCAGACGCGTTTCGCTGACTGGGGCGAAGTGCGCCAGACACTCGAGCGCGATTTGCGCGCCTGCGCCAATGGCGAGGTCAGCGTGGCGCTGTTCCGTCTGGGCGAAGTGGAAGGACAGCCAATCGGCCATTTCAATGGCGATGTCATTGACGAGCAGGATATCGAGATTCACGACTATGCTTTTAACGCCGATTATTTAGTGCAGGCTGCGGGCAGTGAAGTGGTGGAAGAAACGCTGGTGAGCCATTTGCTGAAATCCAACTGTCTGATCACCCATCAGCCCGATTGGGGCTCTGTGATGATTCGCTACAAAGGCCCACGTATCGATCGTGAAGCCCTGCTGCGTTACCTGATCTCATTCCGTCAGCACAATGAATTCCATGAACAATGCGTTGAGCGCATTTTCAACGACATTCAACGCTTTTGCCAACCAGAAGCCCTCACTGTTTATGCACGTTATACGCGCCGTGGAGGACTGGATATTAATCCGTGGCGCAGCAACGTCCCCTTCTCTCCCGGGTTTTCCCGCCTGGTCCGTCAGTAACAGATTGCGAGACGCCTCGCAGGCCGCAGCACGGATGCGCGGTTCCACTTGAGCATTCACTGCGTACAACGTTACTCTGTCAAAGGCGCTAAGGTCTAAACCTGCGCCCCGAAGGATTTTCGTCACTGCGTTCAGCAAGTTAAGCGCAGCGTCACCCGCCACGCATTTGCGTGTAAAGGAGTTCTCTTGATTACACATATCAGCCCGCTTGGCTCAATGGATCTGCTCTCCCAGTTGGAAGTCGACATGCTGAAGCAAACGGCCAGCAGCGACCTTTACCAGCTTTTTCGCAACTGCTCACTCGCAGTGCTCAACTCCGGCAGCCAGACCGACAGTAGTCAGGAACTGCTCTCCCGTTTTGAAAATTTCGACATCAACGTGCTGCGCCGTGAGCGCGGCGTCAAACTCGAACTGATTAACCCGCCGGAAGAAGCCTTTGTTGATGGCCGTATTATCCGCTCATTGCAGGCCAACCTGTTTGCCGTGTTGCGCGATATTCTGTTTGTGAATGGCCAGCTTGAGCGCAGCGATCAGAAAAACGCTGATGATTCCGCTCACATCACGAATCAGGTGTTTTCGATTCTGCGTAACGCGCGTGCGCTGCACATTGGCGAATATCCCAACACCGTGGTGTGCTGGGGTGGTCACTCGATTAACGCGGTGGAGTATCAGTATTGCCGCAATGTCGGCACGCAAATGGGCCTGCGTGAACTCAACATCTGCACCGGCTGTGGGCCTGGCGTGATGGAAGCGCCGATGAAAGGCGCCGCGGTGGGTCATGCCCAGCAGCGTTATCATGACAGCCGTTTCATTGGTCTGACCGAACCGTCGATTATCGCGGCTGAGCCACCGAATCCGCTGGTGAATGAACTGATCATCATGCCGGATATCGAAAAACGCCTTGAAGCCTTTGTGCGTATTGCCCATGGCATCGTGATTTTCCCAGGCGGCGTCGGTACGGCAGAAGAGCTGCTGTATCTGCTGGGCATTCTGATGAATCCCCATAACAGCGATCAGGTGTTGCCGCTGATTCTGACCGGCCCGAAAGAGAGCGCCGACTACTTCCGCGTTCTGGATGATTTCATTGTTAATACGCTGGGTGAAACCGCGCGTAAGCACTACAAGATCATCATTGATGATGCTGCTGAAGTAGCGCGTCTGATGAAGAAAGCCATGCCGCAGGTGAAAGAGTATCGCCGCGAAACTGGCGATGCCTACAGCTTTAACTGGTCAATCCGCATCGCGCCAGAGTTGCAGGTGCCGTTTGTTCCAACACACGAAAACATGGCCAATCTGAAACTGTTCCCGAACCAGCCTGCCGAGAAACTGGCCGCTGATTTGCGTCGCGCCTTCTCAGGTATCGTGGCAGGAAACGTGAAGGAAGTGGGCATCCGCGAAATTCGTGAAAAAGGTCCGTACAAACTGCACGGCGACGCCGACATCATGCATCGCATGGATGAACTGCTGCAGGGCTTCGTCGCACAACAACGTATGAAACTGCCGGGCAGCGCCTACATCCCCTGCTACGAAATCATTAAATAACCCACCAGGAAGGCAGCCTGCGGGCTGCCGCTATCATTATGTCGTTTCATCTTCTGATTATTGATGCTCTAAACCTGATCCGCCGTTTGCATGCGGTGCAAGGCACGCCCTGCCGCGAAGCCTGCGTCGCCGCGCTGCATCAGCTTTTAGGCCACACGCAACCGACGCACGTCGTGGCGGTATTCGATAGCCACGATCGTCACCCTGGCTGGCGGCATCAGCTGCTGCCCGATTACAAAGCGGGCCGCCCACCGATGCCGGATGATTTGCAGACGGAGATGCCCGTTATCCAGCAGGCCTTCGAGGCAGTCGGCGTGCGTTGCTGGCTCGCCGATCTCGATGAAGCTGACGATCTCGCTGCCACGCTGGCGGTGAAAATGGCCGATGCCGGACATCAGGCAACTATCGTCTCCACCGACAAAGGTTATTGCCAGCTTTTAGCGCCGAATATCCGCATCCGTGATTATTTCCAGAAACGCTGGCTGGACGTGCCTTTCATCGAGCACGAGTTTGGCGTCACGCCCGCGCAATTACCCGATTACTGGGGACTGTGCGGCATTAGCAGCAGCAAAATCCCCGGCGTTACCGGCATTGGCCCCAAAAGCGCCCGCGATTTACTCACGCAGTTCGGCACCCTTGAAGCTCTTTATCAGCAGTTCGATCAGGTTCCGGAAAAGTGGCAAAAGAAATTGCGCGACCACCAGCAGATAGCAGAGATTTGCCGCCAGGTCTCAATGTTAAAACGCGATTTGATTCTGCAGGGGAATTTAAATACGTTGCGGTATAAGCCGTGAATAGCGGTTGCAGCACCTTCTGCCACATAAACACGCGAATCTATTGATAGGTGATAGGTGATAGGTAATAGGTAATAGGTAATAGGTAATAGGTAATAGGTAATAGGTAATAGGTGCAAAAAATTGCACTGCGACGAACTTAACCCGAGAGATCCTGCGAAATAATTTGTGCTACAGCAAGGCGGCAAGTGCGAGAGTCCCCGAGAGCATACGCCAGTATGTGACCGGGGCGAACAAGCGCAGCCAACGCCGCTGTAGTGCAAAGTATGAAGCAGGATCGGCAAGTGCGTGAGTCCCCGGGACCATACGCCAGTATGTGACCGGGGCGAACAAGCGCAGCCAACGCCGCTGTAGTGCAAAGTATGAAGCAGGATCGGCAAGTTTATTAAGTCCCCAGAGACATACATCAGTATGTGACTGGGGCGTATAAACGTAGCCAACGCACCTGTGGCGCGAAGTATGACGGGAAATTTAGCGTTCGTCGCGACGGCCGCCTACAGCCGCCCAAAGCCGGCGCACATGTACAGTAATCTCTTCCCGATCGTGATACAGCTGGCGCGCCTGAATCTGGGCATTCACGCCCTTCTCTTTCAATGCCGCATCCATCATGGCCAGATTTTGCGTCACTTCTTCATAACGCTTTTTCATCGGCAGCTTGAGGTTGAAAATCGCCTCACGGCACCAGCCGTTGACCAGCCACTCCGTCATCAAACTGGCGACGCGAACGGGTTTTTCCACCATGTCACACACCAGCCAACTAATGTTATTGCGCGATGGGCGGTATTTGAAACCGTCTTCACGGCAGTGCGTGACTTGCCCGGTATCCATGAGGCTGGGCGCCATCGGGCCGTTATCTACGGCGTACACCCACATGCTGCGTTTAACCAGCTGATAGGTCCAGCCGCCAGGACACGCGCCAAGATCCACGGCATACATGCCGCTGCCCAGGCGCTCATCCCACTCATCGGCCGGGATGAAGACGTGAAACGCCTCTTCCAGCTTCAGCGTTGAACGGCTTGGCGCATCCGACGGGAACTTGAGGCGCGGGATGCCCATATAGAATGGTGAGTTGTTCTCTGGCAGCGAGTAACCGACATAGCAGGTACCCGGTGCAATAAAGAACACATGCACCACCGGGCGTTTCGGCGATTCGTAGTTGAGCAGGATTTTGCTCTCACGCAGGCTGGCGCGCAGCGGTACGGTTAACTTACGACAGAACCTGGTCAGTTCTTTCGCTTCATTGGTATCCGGCACTTCGACACGCAGCTCGCCGCCCTTCTCCACCACACCGGTTAGCATGCCGACAATCGGGGTAATACGATCTTCTGGCGGCAAATCGCGCAGCAGTTCACCCACCACCAGCATCTGACGGGCAAAAATCAGCTCGGCAAACGGCAGCGTTTGAATCAGCTTTTCGGCATCTTCCTGCTGATAGCACTCATAGAGCACGTAACCAGAATCATCTTTGACACGGGCAAAACCGTAAACTTCACGTTCAGCGGCTTTGGCGCTGATCTCTGCCGCACACTCTTTCTCAAAGCCAGGACGGCAATAGAGTAAAACTTTATTCATGGCGATCCGCCTTTCGTTTAAGACGCAATGCGCCAATCAACATCAAGAACCAGCCAATCAGGAAGAACAACCCTCCCACTGGCGTAACAAAAACCCAAAACTTCAAGTGCGACAACGCTAAACAATACAGGCTGCCACTGAACAACACGGTGCCAAGCGCCAGCGCAGCGCTGCTCCAGTAAAACCAGATATTGGCGCGACGCAGCATGGCCGCACCCAAACCAATCACCGCCAATGTGTGATAGGCCTGATATTCAAGACCGGTATGGATCCACGCCATTTCGGCCGGGCCGAGCGATTTGCTCAGCACGTGTGCCCCAAAAGCACCAAAGGCCACCAGCAGGAATCCGCTAATGGCGGCAAACACAAACATGGCACGACTGGACATTCATTGTTCCTCAGGATGACACTGCACATCACTGTGCAGCACTCAACGCATTAGTGATCGTAGCGAAAGCGGAATTTTTCTTGTTCAGCTGCGGCTTTTTCCAGGATCCACTGACGAAAGGCGGCTATTTTACCCAGTTCTGCCTGGCTGTCATGACAAACCAGATAAAAAGCGTTTTTACTGACTAACACGTCATTAAATGGACAGACCAGCCGTCCAGCTTCAATTTCACTCTGCGCCATCACATTATTAGCCAGCGCCACGCCCTGGCCGTGAATCGCCGCCTGCAGCACCATCGCGCTATGGCTGAAGATCGGCCCCTGCTGCACATTAATGTGCTGCAATCCTAGCTGACGGATATAGGATTGCCAGTCGCGGCGCGAAGCATCATGCAGCAGCGTAAAGTGGGCCAGATCGGCGGGCGTTTTAAGCGGATGGTCGCCAGTCAGAAACATGGGCGAGCAGACCGGCAGCAAATATTCGGCATACAGTTTCTCAACCCGCAGACCCGGCCAGTTACCGCGCCCATAGAAAATCGCCACATCAACATCATCGGCCAGTTTCTCTTCATCACGGTCCACCGCCTGAATCCGCACATCGATGCCCGGATAAGCCATATTAAAGCTGGAAAGACGGGGTACCAGCCATTGAATGGCAAAGCTGGGCAACAGACTGACGGTTAAGGCACCCTTCGCGCTGCGCGCCTGAAGTTTACGCGTCGCATCGTTGATAGCCGAGAAGATCTCTTTAATATCCAGATAGTAGCTTTGACCTTCTTCTGTCAGTAAAAGCGAACGATTCCTCCGTCGAAATAGCTTAAGACCGAGGAAATCTTCCAGAGATTTAATCTGGTGGCTAACAGCTGCCTGGGTGACAAACAGCTCTTCAGCGGCTTTTGTAAAGCTTAAATGGCGGGCTGCAGCATCGAAGACGCGTAAAGCATTAAGCGGTGGAAGGCGTTTAGACATGGTTTTCCATCAGCGGATTCACAAGGTAACAGTCCGACTTATACAAGGTCGTTACGTATTAGTTATTTTAATCCGAGACATTATAATTTGTCCGTTGAGGAAGCTCCAGCAAATACCTATAGTTGCCGCACTTCCTGAGCCGGAACGAAAAGATTTCTGGAAACGTGCGAGAGATCGCAGACTTTTGGAGAGCTTTTGGCTTGTGGTCGTGATGTTGTGTTTGCATTTTGATCTGACGATTGCAGATCAAGCTTTTAATTCCTGTAGATTTACCCTGTCTGTCCAAGTGATTTTATGCAGCACCGCAAATTGCGGTGCTTTTTTTTGTCCTACACATCCCTGTGTACCCCTTTCGGGCCGTCACTGAAGCGACGTAAAAATTTCTCCGGGAAATTTTTGGCTTGCTGCTTACTGCCCCATCTCAACCATCTCTTTCACATCTGTACGATTGATCTGCTGCTCGTTGCCATTGGCAT
Organism: Pantoea sp. GL120224-02; assembly: GCF_900215395.1. Taxonomy (NCBI): domain Bacteria; kingdom Pseudomonadati; phylum Pseudomonadota; class Gammaproteobacteria; order Enterobacterales; family Erwiniaceae; genus Pantoea; species Pantoea sp. GL120224-02. The sequence goes on from NZ_OBEC01000004.1 coordinate 82,048, forward strand.
CTTTATAACTGATCATACCGGTTTCATCGTCAACTTTCGGTTTCCCGTCCGCTACAATGGTGCGACCATCATTGGTATGCATGACATAATTGCTGGAACAAGCAGCCAGGGTAAAGGCCATGGTACACACGGCCAGCACTGCGGCGAGTTTTTTCATCTTCTATCTCCTTGCAGATTGATTGCATTAAACCACCCGCAAGCGCTGACCAGAGGCAGCAAAAAGTGAAATCGACTGGTAAAGGTCGATTAGTTATGCGGGTTGCGGTTCAAACCTTGCAATAAATAGCATAACGCGCTTTTCCAGCTTTGCCAGCGAATCGGCCGGGTTTCAGCCTGGTCCTAAAATTGAATACAGTGGGTTTCGTATGACCATCTTCTCCCCAACCGCCTTCCGTGCGCAGTTTCCGGCATTAAGCGATGCGGGCGTTTATCTTGATAGCGCAGCCACTGCCCTGAAGCCTCAGGCTGTGATCGACGCCACATCGCAGTTCTATAGCTTGAGCGCAGGCACCGTGCATCGCAGCCAGTTCAAATCAGCACGCGACCTGACAGAGAAGTATGAACAGGCGCGCGGCCGGGTGGCCAAATGGCTGCACGCGGGCGATGACCGTCAGATTGTCTGGACGCGTGGCACCACGGAGGCCATCAATCTGGTGGCGCACAGCTGGCTGGCACCGCGCTTACAACCTGGCGATGAAATCGTAGTCAGCGAAGCCGAGCATCACGCCAATCTGGTGCCGTGGTTAAAGGTGGCACAAGCCGCAGGCGCGAAAGTGGTGAAATGGCCGATTGGCGCGGATCGTCTGCCCGATATTCGTCTACTGCCTGATTTGCTAAACGCACGCACTAAGCTGCTGGCGATTGGGCAGATGTCGAATGTCACCGGTGGCTGTCCGGATCTGGCACAGGCCATTACCCTGGCACATCATGTTGGCGCCAAAGTGATGGTAGATGGCGCACAGGGCGTGGTGCACGCGCCCCCCAACGTTCAGGCGCTGGACATCGACTTTTACGCCTTCTCCGCGCACAAGCTGTATGGCCCAATGGGGATTGGTGCGCTGTACGGCAAAGCCGAGCTGCTGGAAGAGATGGATGCGTGGCAAGGCGGCGGCAAGATGTTAACGCACGTCGACTTTAATGGCTTCACGCAGCAGGCGGTACCGTGGCGATTTGAAGCCGGCACGCCCAATGTCGCGGGCGTGGTGGGCCTGAGCGCGGCGCTGGAATGGCTGTCGCATCACCACGCTGAAAAAGCAGAGATGTGGAGCCAGCAACTGGCCAGCCTCGCCGAAGAGCAATTAGGCGAGATTCCCGGCTTTCGCAGTTTCCGTTGTGGTAATGCCAGTTTGCTGGCGTTTGATATCGCGGACATTCATCACAGCGATATTGTCACTCTGCTGGCAGAGCAGGATATTGCGCTGCGTGCCGGACAGCACTGTGCACAGCCATTAATGGCGGCACTGGGTGTTAGCGGCACCCTGCGCGTATCATTCGCCCCCTATAATAATTTGCAGGACGTGGATGCGCTGGTGCGCGCCATGCATCATGCCGTAGACCTGTTGAGTGAATAACGTTATGACCACCCTGATCGGCCCACATCCGTTTGGCGATGTGATTACTGAAGCCAGCCTGACCGAAAAATTTTCCCATTTTCATCAGTGGGAAGATCGCTATCGCCAGCTGATCCAGCTCAGCCGCCAGTTACCCGCTCTGGAAGATGACGTGAAGACGGCAGAGATTGAGCTGAGCGGTTGCGAAAATCGTGTCTGGCTGAGCAGCCAACGGCTACCCAACGGCAAACTTCACTTTTACGGCGACAGTGAAGGCCGCATCGTGCGCGGTTTGCTGGCGGTGCTGTTGACGGCGGTGGAAGGCAAAACGCCAGCCGATCTGTTAGCACAAGATCCGCTGGCGTTGTTTGATACTTTAGGCCTGCGTGCGCAGCTTAGCGCCTCACGCAGCAGTGGCTTAAAAGCGTTGGCAGATGCAGTGCAGCGCCACGCGCGCGCGCATCAAGCAGCCTGACGCGCCGCGCGTGCGAGGAATTTCTTCAACGCGTGCGACACCGCGATAAACCCGAAAGTGGCGGTCACCATGGTGGCCGCACCGAAGCCCGCCGCACAATCCATACGTTTCGGGCCTTCTGCGGTGCTTTTGGAAGTACAAACACTGCCATCCAGCTGAGGATAAACCAGCGCCTCAGTGGAAAACACGCAATCAATCCCTAACTTGCCTTTGCTGTTCTTCACCACACCAAAGTCGCCTTTCAAGCGCTCACGCAGTTTTGCCGCCAGCGGATCCTGAATAGTTTTGGCTAAATCGCTGACCTGAATCTGCGTCGGATCGATCTGCCCGCCCGCACCGCCAGTGGTGATCAATGGAATCTTGTTACGACGACACCAGGCAATCAGCGCGGCTTTAGGGCGCACACTGTCAATTGCATCAATCACGTAATCAAAACCGGCTGACAGCATTTCAGCGGTGTTATCCGGCGTGATGAAATCATCAATGCAGATCACTTCGCACTCAGGATTTATGGCGCGAATACGCTCCGCCATCACCTCGGTTTTCGCTTGTCCTACTTTTCCTTGCAGGGCGTGGATCTGGCGATTGGTGTTGGTAATGCAGACGTCGTCCATATCGATCAGCGTGATTTTACCAATCCCGGTGCGCGCTAACGCTTCGGCGGACCACGAACCGACACCGCCGATACCAATCACACAAAAATGGGCGTCGGCAAAACGCTGCAGCGCCTCTTCCCCATACAGACGTGCCGTACCGCCAAAACGTTGCCGCCAGGCATCGCTGACTACTTTCATATCAAACCTTTTGATGCGGTGCGCATGAATACGCACCCTACAGAAACAGTGATGGACGCATTGGATCGCGAAGACTGGCGACCCATGGCAAATCAGCTGAATACTCCCGCTGATTTGCCGCAGGGAAGAATATCAATTCGCCCCGATAATCAGTGAACCATTATTGCCATTTTGCGGATTGCTGAACAGCGGCTGTCCTGCACCTAGCGCGGCTTTCAGCACCCAAACGCGGCCATAGTGATTATAAAATCCGGCAAGATGCGCAGCGTCTGGACCCACACCCTGATAGATGTCGAAGTGCTGACCTTTAATCGCCCCACCCACATCCAGTGCCACCATCAGGCGCATCTCATACTTGCCGTTAAATTTGCCCTTCTCGTTCAACTGCGGCACTTCGGCTAACAGCGCCGTACCTGCGGGAATCAATGAACGATCGGATGCGACAGACGCTTTGGCAATCAAAGGCACTGCGCTGGCACCGCGCACCGGCACATACTCTTCTGGTTTAAAGAACACGAACGATTGGTTGGTCTCCAGCACGTCACGCACCTGCTCCGGCGTATGTTCCTGTGCCCACTGGCGAATCGCCTGCATCGACATATCTTCTCGCTTCACTTCACCACGATCGATCAGTTCTTTGCCGATACTGTGATAGGCCCAGCCATTTTTGCCGCCGTAGCCGAAGAAGCGCAGCGGGCGACCGTCGCCGAAATCAACGTAGCCGCTACCCTGCACGTCCATCATAAAGTTGTCGATCAGCGAGTTGCTCCAGGCAATCACGTAACGATCATCAAGTCCGCCACTATATATAGAAGCACGGCTCGGCAGCTTCTGACCGCGCGTGCGCGGTGGCATGCGATAAATGGGATACTGGAACTCACCCTGACGCGTGTAGCGCGCTTCCACCACAGGGGTGTAGTAGCCGGTAAACTGCACGTTACCGTAATTATCGGTGCCTTCCATCTGATAAGCGTTAAGTCCGAACTGGCTCAACTGACGGGTATCGGCACCGGAGAGCAGCCAGTTCTGAATAGCGCTGTAAGTGCCGGTGTTGCGGCTGTATAAGCCACTGGAGGCACTCTGAATCTGCTGAATCTGCACACCAAAATCTCTGCCATTCACCGGGCGCCCTTTGGCATTCGGTTCATTGACCAGCCCAAGCGGTTGCTCCAGCTTGCCATCAATATATTGCTGACCACGGTCAGTCGGTTTAGAACTACAACCTGCTAACAGCGCGAGAAACGCGCCAGTAAGTGCATACTTCGCCCAATGTCCTTTCATCACTTTCTCTTTTTCTCGGTTGTTTGCACCGCGACGATAGCAAAGGGGCAGAGAGAATGAAATCCGCCACGAGTTACCGCGCTCACATCTGTACAATTAATCGCCCAATGGCACTATTAATCACCAACTGGCTGTAAATTTAAGGCTTTAACACAAAAAGGGGTTGCATCGCCGCGCGTCGAGAGTATAGTGCGCATCCACGGACGCGGGGTGGAGCAGCCTGGTAGCTCGTCGGGCTCATAACCCGAAGGTCGTCGGTTCGAATCCGGCCCCCGCAACCAATT